>JAJYPO010000020.1 GCA_021795275.1 Nitrospirota bacterium
CAGACCTCCCGGCGCATACAGGGATCCGTCGAAAGCCCTTTCCCTGGGGACGGGAGGGAGGGGATGGGGGGCCCCGTCCTCATAGGTGACCGGCGTCGGGGGAGGAGTCTTTACGCACCCTCCCAGAACCAAAATCAAAAAAAGGCTCGCAAGACGACAGGTCATTGCGGCCCTCGCCGTCACGACGGACTCCCGGAGAGACGGATCACGACCTGGTCATGGCCCGTCACAAGTCCTGTCAGACTTCGTCCGGAGACGGGATTGATCACGGGAATCCTCTCTCCCGCAAACCCTCTTCCCTGGGCGATTCCGGAGAAACGGATCAGAAACCCCGCACCCATCACCGTCACGCGCACCGTGTCCCCCGAATGGACCAGGGACCCCTCCCCCTCCTTGACGTTCTCTGTCATCTCCGTTCCGGGAGGCCTCGAATGATTCAATGCTCCTCCCGTGACTTTGACGGGAATATAAAAGGACTCCCGGGCCACTCCCCCTGCCAGGATATTGAGCAGAAAGATGTACCTCCCGCCCGCCTGACGCCCCTCCTCCGTCATCCGGGCCGAAAGGTTGTTCCCCAGGGGCCCATGAAAATGCCGGGGAAGGCTCCCGATCTCGACCCGGGCATCGGGGGACAGCCCGAGATCCTTCCGGACCCGCGCCGCAATCTCCCGCCGGTCAAAGGACAGAAGCCCCGTTCCCTCCCGGAGAAGCGACACGCCCTCTCCTGAGCCTTCCGCTCCTCCGGGAGCGGGGGAGACCAGAAAGATCATGGCTCCCAGAATCCCGACAAACATCCAAGTCGGCATGACAACTCCTATAGGGTGGCGGTGTAGCCCAGCATCCGGTTGACGGTGCGGATCGCCGAGGCATCCATCTGATAGGCCCGCTGGCCGATCACCATGTTGACAAGCTCTTCGGCCACATTGACATTCGACGCCTCAAGAAAGCCCGACTGGAGATGGCCGGCCCCGTTGACGCCGGGACTGGAGAGTGACGGCTTGCCTGAGGCGGCCGTCTCCATGAAGAGATTGTTTCCCCGGGCCTCGAGTCCCGCCGGATTGATGAATTGGGCCAGAACGAGCTGTCCCAATCTGAGAGGGGCCATCTGCCCGGCAACAGTGGCCGTCACCTCCCCGTCCGGAGAGATGTGGACCGACTTGGCATTTTTGGGAACGACGATCTGGGGATCGGTCGTCAGGCCATCCGGTGTGACCATCCGCCCCTTGCTGTCGATGTTGAAGGTCCCGTCCCGGGTATAGGCCTGCCTTCCGTCCGGCAGTTTCACGACCAACAGACCATTCCCCTGGATCGCGACATCAAGGGGATTGTTGGTCGTTCTGAGCGACCCCTGGAGGAAGACCTTCTGGACCGAGGCCAGGCGGCTTCCCATTCCGACCTGGAGACCGGTGGGGACCTGATTTCCCTCGATCGACTGTGCCTCTCCGGCCGGGATCATGGTCTGGTACATCAGATCCTGGAAATTCGCCCGCTGGCGTTTGTATCCCGTGGTATTCACGTTTGCGAGATTGTTGGTGATGACATCGAGGTTGGACTGATGCGTCTCCATTCCGGAGGCAGCGGTCCAGAGGGCTCGAAACATGGATTCTCCTCTCCGATCGCTTAGGCGATCACTGTCATGTCGTTGACGGTCCGGTTCGTCAGATCGTTCAGGGTATGGAGTGCCTGAAGATCCGTCTGATAGGTTCGCATCCCCTGAATCATCCGGACCATCTCGGAGGTTCCCTTCACGTTCGATCCTTCCACTCCCCCGGAGTTGACCCGGGCTTCACCTTTTTGGAGACCTTCCGGGGAATAAAAGAGACCTTCCCCCACTTTGACCAGGCTGTCATTGCCCCCGGCGGGTTCGAAGATTCCGATCTGCCCCATCATCTGATCTCCGGAAAAGACCTTTCCGGATCCGTCGATATGAATTTTTTCCCGGGAGGTCGGAGGAAGAAGAATGGGCTTCCCGGAAGGATCCAGGACAGGATGACCTTCGTGTGTCATCAGATGTCCCTGCGAATCGAGTGTCAGGTGTCCGTTCCGGGTCAGGAATGTCCCGCCCGCCGTGCGGACCGTCAGAAAACCCTTTCCCGACAGGGCGACGTCGAGGGGATTTCCGGTTCCCTGGAACTCTCCTTCCTCGTAGCGCACATAGATCCGGTCGACTCCGGCATGGGGGATGTCGGATCCGGCCATTCCCCAGGGGGTTGGAAAGGTCCCGAAGGGTGTCATCCGGTATCCCGGACGATCGGACGGGGTTCTGTGAAGATATTCCCGATGGGGGAGGTAGGTCCTGAAGGTCACCCGGTCCTTCCGGAATCCAGGAGTATTCACATTGGCCAGGTTGTTCGACAGGACATCGATCATCTTTTCCTGTCCCTGGGCTCCTGACACAAGTGCGAATTCGGCGCGTCTCATCGAAGGTCCTCCTTGCCTTCTGAGCCAAGCAATGCTCGTGCCATTTTAAGAATTTCCTTATAAATCAATATGATACCTTCCTATGACCCGGATTTTCGGAAATTCCTTCACCTCTGGACAGGAAAAAAATTCCTGTCTTTCTATCTGGCCAAGAATCAGGGAAATTCATGGAATTCAGGAAAGGTCCGCATTGGAGGATGCCGAAGAAGTGCCACAATTATGACGGTCCGGAAGATAAAGGGGGACATTCAGGAGTCGAAGAAATGGGTCCTTGGTTTTGGATGAAAAATCGAATCTTCCCAACGGCCCCCGGCCGGAAAGATCACCCAAGGGCCTGATTCGAAGCCTCGGGCCCCTCTCACCGGATTTGGAGATTCACCAAAGGCCCGTACATACTTGCGTGGACAGGGATGGGCTTTCCACCAGGGGGATCAATCCCCGGCGCCCACCCGTCCGGCAAGGGGAGCGGGAGGGCCTCCGTTGAAGAGGGTCCCCGTTTGCCGGACAGACTCTCTGCCGGGTAATTCTGAAAAGGGGTTTCGTTTGTCGGGATTCAGGGCCTTGAAGGGGGACTCGGGAACTCGCCAAGAACGGAATGCAGAACGACCTGAAAGGGCCTTTCCCGGACTGGACTGTCCGGATCCGGGAGGGGCCCTTCTGCAATACCGAAATCCCTGCTCCGGGAGCCGTATGTCGGGGTCTGGCCCGGCAAGGGAGAACCGTCGAGGGCGGCCCGGGGAGAGGTAAAAGTGAGAGAAGGAAAAAAATTCCCGCCTAACGTCCTTCTTCCCCGACTTTATCTCTGGTGAGAACGGCAAGGATGACCGCGACCGCTTCGTACAGCTCGGCCGGGATGGGGTGGCCGGGTGGGACCCGCAGGAGCTTATGGGACAGGTCTTCATCCCGGACAACCGGGATTCTGAGACTTCGTGCAAGGAGGACAATCGATCGCGCGATTTCTCCCTGGCCGCTGACCAGCACGAGAGGGGCCTCGTCGATCCCCGGAAGATACCGAAGCGCGATCGAAAGCTCTCCTCCTGCCCCGGATGTGTTTTCATCCCGGGAATCGACCCGGCCGAAAGACTCATTCACCGGGACCTTCCTCTTTTCCAGGGACCCGCCCCCTCAGCCGGACTGTCAGTTCCACACCCGGGAAGATCCTGAGACTCTCCGAAAGAATGGCCTGTCGTTGTCCAAAATGCTCAAGAAAGTCTCCCGGAAGATTTCGCCCCATGAGGGTGAGTCCATCCGGGCCAAAAAACCCGGTCAGGCAGACATTTTCATGAGACGGCTGGCCCTCCGGCCCCCTTTTCCAGGGGATATCGAGCGAAAAGACCACATTCCCCGTCGACCTGCCCTGAGTCGTCCCCTTTCCTTCTTCTTCCGGCATCCACCGGACAGAAAGCTCCGGTGTCCGCCCGGGAATGAAAGCCGGCCAGACGGCCACCGGTCCACCGGAAGCCAGGGGAGCAGATGCGGGGAGGGCCAGGGCCCCTCCCCGCATCGTGACCGAGTCCTCCCGGGAAAGCGCGGGGGAAATGATGGGCCCGGGGGAGAGGAGAAGAGGGAGGGGTGGCTCCAAAACAGGGGGTTGCCCAGGGGGTGTCCGGACTCCCTCCAGGGGGATGACGCCGGGACGAACCTCAAGAAGGGGAGAGGTCAGGAGGATCTCCCCTCCTTTCCCGCGAAAACTCCATGCAAGGCGGTTTCCCTCCCGTGCGACCCCGAGGGAGAGCATGGGTTGTGGACTCCCTGCCATCGATTTGTCCAGGAGAGCTTCCAGGGCCTTTCTCACCTCCGGGCTCCGGAGTTCGAAGCGGACGGGGGAGGAGGCAGGTCCGAAGAGCCGTGCAAGGAGGTCCGAAGGAAGGACGAGAGAGAGCTTGGGACCGGGAAGGGGGGCGCGGGAAAGATCGACAAGACGAAGGAGGAACTCCTCTGGCAGAGCATTTTGGGAAGGGATACGCTCTCCGAAAGGGGGCTTCTGGCCAACCGGTTCCATCCCGAACTCCTCCCTGGAGACATTGTCCGGGCTCTCCCTCCACAGGAACCGGGACCCCTAGGTGCGCCCCACCCTTTCCATGGAGAGGAGGAAGGCCACCTCCCCTTCACCCCGGCCGATGGCTGAGGCGATCTCCGGCACCGATCGTCCTTCCCTCGAGAGACGAAGAACGGTCTCCTTCATCGACTCCTTTGAATTAGGGAGACCTCCCGAGCCCGGAATCTCCTCCTCATCCGGCAAGGGATACATTCTCCCGGCCTCCTCCTGGACCCCCGAATCGCCCGGAGACGGGCCACGGGAAATTGGAGTGAGATCGTCAAGGAATCGCTGCACATCATAGAAGAGGATCGAGAGCTCGGAACGGAGCTGTTCGGCCTCCCGGACCAGGGTTTCGAGGCGACGCCGTTCCACTTCGAGACCTTCGTCCATGCCCGTCGACCCGGGAGGAGCCACGGCCGGAACTCTGGATGAGGGAGTCGTCTGAAGGCCTTCAAATGTCTCCGGATGAGGGACTTTCAGCCTCCTGACGGATTTTCTGAGGATCCTGACCTGGACCATCAGAACGACCGCGCAGAGGATCAGCAGAACATCGACCATTCCCGAAATAATTTCAAATCGTGCCCAAAGCATTCGGACGGCTCCAGAGTCTCAAGCTTCGATATCCAGGCGATGGCCCTTCGATCCGTCTCCGGCTCTCTCCGGACCTCCGGCGGACCCGGGCCTGCGCTCTCGCCTTCCCCGCTTCCTTCCCGGAGGATACTCCGATTTTTCCTCTTTCTCCAGCCCCTCCTCCGGGGTCTCGCCCGGAGCAATTGCGTGGACTGGCTCGACCCCACTGGCCGGAGGGGGCACCGGCTCATCCGCCGTCACCGCCCTCCGGGCTCCCTCAGGGGATCCCTCCTCTTTTTTCTGTTCCCGGACCCGCTCTCCTATAAGGGCCGGCGACTGGGCGATGACCTGCTCGAGACCCACAACAGGCAAGATTCCCATGGATGCCTCCTTCAGATTCTCGGAGCCGGAAAGTCGGTCGAGGCGGGCGGGGCCGGGGCCGGAAGCGCGGGGGCTTCGGAGAGTCCCTCCGGGGCGTTAACAGGTCCGGAGGAGAGGGTGGGGGGAGGGGACGGCAGGGACTTCTCCGCTCCCTTGAGAATCACGATTTCCACCCTTCTGTTTTTCTGACGATCGGCATCGGAGTCGTTCGGAACGAGTGGACGATACTGACTGTAGCCCGCTGCGCTGGCCTGGCGTGGATCGATTGGCCCCAGGGCAATCAGCTCCGTCAGGACATTGACGGCTCGCATGGTAGACAAGGCCCAGTTGTTCTTGTAACGGCCCCGGATCGGGACATTGTCGGTGTGTCCCTCGACCCGGATCGGTCTTTTGGTCCGCACGAGGATCCCGGCGATGTTTCTGAGGGTCGGAAGGGCCTCCTTCCGGACGGCCGCATGACCGGAACGAAAGAGGAAGGCCGCCTGGATCCGGATCCGGATCCCCTGGCTGGTCTGGACGACCTTCATCGCCCCATGGGAGGAGGATTTTTCCTGGATCAGCTGCATGGCCCGGAAAAGGACCGTCCTGACCTGGGGCGAGGCCTTTCCCGCCTGGGTCCGGTTGTGGGGAATGATGATGTGAAGGTGTTCATTTAAGGTCTGATGGTTGAAGGTGGCGACGATGGCATGGGAAAGGACCCTGTACTTGCCGGTGTTGACCGCGGAGATGGCGTACATCATCACGAAGAAGGTGAAGAGGAGGGTGATGAAGTCGGCATAGGAGACCAGCCACCTTTCGAGGTTTTCATGTTCCTCGTGCTTGGCCTTCTTGGCCATGATCCGCTCCCCTCAATCCTCCGCCGTCTACTTGCCTTTGCGGTAGGTCTGCTCGTACTTGACCCGCTCGGCCTCGTTCAGAAATCCCAAAAGGCGCTCCTCGATCATCCCGGGGTTTTCCCCCTGGCCGATCCCCACGAGTCCGTCCACGATGATCTCCCGGATCTTTCCCTCCGTCCGGGCCTTGAGCTTGAGTTTGCCTCCGATGGGAAGATAGACGAGGTTTGCTGATCCCACCCCGTAGACCGTCGCCACGAATGCCGTGGCAATTCCTTCGGCCAGCTTGTTCGGATCCCCCATGTTGCTCATGACATGGATGAGCCCCAGGACGGCGCCAAGGATTCCGATGGTCGGGGCATACCCACCCGCCGATTCATAGACCTTGAAGGCGACCCCCTCCTCCTCTTCGATATAATGGGCCTCGACCTCAAGAGCCTCGCGGACCTTGGTGATCTCGGTGCCGTCCATGACCATCCGGACCCCCCGGGCAAAGAAGGGATCGGCCTTGATCTCCGGATCCTCGAGGTGGGCTTCAAGCTTCAGGAGTCCTTCCTTCCGGCTGGTCTTGGAAAGATCCTGGATCTTCTGGATGACGGGTCCCGGATCCCCGCCCTTCGAAAAGAAGATCCGCGGGACCAGCTTGACGGACTTCATCACGAACCCCAGGGGAAACTGGAGAAGGGTCGCCCCGAAGGTCCCCCCGAAGACGATCATCGCGGCTGTGGGCTGGATGATTGTCGACAGGGGGAGCCCCTCCAGAGTGGCTCCCAGAAGAATCCCCCCCAGTCCCAGAAGCAGTCCGAGGATCGTTGTGATATCCATGAAATTCCCCCGAAGATCGGACTATTTGCCGTCTAGCGCCTTCCCGCATCCTTCTGGATCGCCGCAAGAAGCTTTTGGAGATCCAGGAGGACCACCAGATTCTCCCCGAGATGGGCCACACCGGCCATCACAGCATCGAGGACATTTCCAAGTCCGATTCCTTCGTTCTTTTCGATCTTCTCCCGGCCGATCCGGATGACCTGATAGACCTGGTCCACCGCAAGGCCGACCGTGAGCCCTTCATGAAAGACGACAATGGTCCTGGCCTCCTCCGCGTCGGTCGTGGGAAGGGGAAAGCCGAATCGCTTTCGAAGGTTGATCACGGGAAGAATCTTCCCCCGGAGGTTCATGACCCCCTCCACGAAATAGGGGGCCTTGGGCACCCGCGTCACTTCCGAAATCCGGTTGATCTCATGAACGTTCATGACATCGAGGGCATATTCCTCCTCACCCAGCCGGAAGCTCACCAGCTGGAGGATCCCCTCCCCGAAGTCCACCCCGCCCGGAACCCCGGAAATTTCCCGGGACAATTCCCTGGTTGCCTCTTCCTGTCTTCCGAAAGGCGCAATGGCCATCCCTGTCGTTTCCATCAGTGCACTCCTGGATAGGGGATCAAGAGGATCCTCTCAGACTTTGAAGCGAGACAGATAATCGTTGAGTTCTTCCATCTGCTTCTGGAGACCTTCGCCGGCCTGGACCGCTCCGGAGACATTTTCCACCGTCTCCCTGGCATCGCGGGCCGTCTGGTCGACGACCTTCCCGACCTGAGAAATGGCCTGGGTCTGCTGTCCGGTCGTCTCGGCGATCTGGTTCACCCGGCCGGAGACGTCTGAGGAGGAGGCCACAATCCGGGAAAACACCTCTGCGGTCTTCTTTGTCTCCCCGATCAGAAGCTTCATCTCCTTCGATCCCCGGTCCATCACTTTGACCGACTGGTCGGTCAACCCCTGGAGCTGGGAGATGGTCTCGGAAATTTCCCGGGTGGAGCGCGTCGTCCTCTCCGCAAGCTTTCTGACCTCGTCTGCGACCACCGCGAACCCTCGTCCCTGTTCTCCCGCCCGGGCCGCTTCAATGGCGGCATTCAAAGCCAGAAGGTTGGTCTGTTCGGCGATCTCGTTGATGATGTTGACGATCTGGGAGATCTGGTCCGATCGTTTCCCCAGATCGAGGATCTTTTCCCCGGCTTCGGAGATAACCGTCTCGATGCGGGAAAGTTCCCGGACCATTTCGGAGACCGTTTCCCCGCCGGCATTGGCTTCCTGGCTCGCCCGGGCCGAGATCTCGGAGACGGCCCGGGTGACACGGGCCACATCGGCCAGGGATCGGCCCAGTTCGTCGACGGCAGTCTTGGCCATCTCGATCTGCTGCATCTGGGTGGTCGACTTGCCACGGATGGATTCGAGGGAGAGGATCATGTTGCGGGACCCCTCGCCCACGCACTCCGACTCGTTTGCCACCTTCTTCACAAGGTCACGGAGATTGTCGACCATCCGGCCGAAATGATTGACCAGATCCCCCACCTCATCCCCGGCCGTGCTCGTCAGGTGCTGGGTCAGGTCCCCTTCGGCCGTCTTCCCGATGACCCGGACGAGTTCCCCCAGCGGCCGGACGGCGATCATCCGGACCAGAACGACGAGAAGGAGCAGCAGGATTCCGATCGTGGCCAGGGCATAGACAGCCGCCTGAAGCTTGAGCCGGGAGAGATCTCCCTCGAAGGAACTCCGCTCCATGCTCACACGCAGGACGGCGAGAGTCGGTTCATGGGAGGCATACCCGTGGCAGAGGGCGCAGTTTTTTTCGTAACGGACAGGAAAGAGTCTTGTCAGAACCGGCTTTCCGTCGACAATCTGTTTGAATGTGGCCGACTTGGCATATTTCACAACATCCTGGAATCGGGGATCACGCGAAAGGGCCTGCTCCTGGTGCTTCGGATGCAGGAGGTACATCCGGGGGGAATAGGCCTTGTAATGGCGCCAGGTATTGACCTTCTCGATGGCCGTATTGTCGTAGAAGGCCTGGAGTCCATCGGGCCGGAGGACCTGGACCCTGACGATGCCCGGGAGGGTCTTCTGGTCCACCACAAGCTTCTGAGACAGCGCCGGGGCATTGATGGAATACATGATGGTCCCCAACCCGCGGACGATCGAATGACCCATCATCGTCATCTTCCCGGTCTCGATCTGGGCGAGGTCAGCCTTTGCCGACCGGTAGAACAGCGTGTAGGTCGCACCCAGGACCAGGACGAGAGCCACAGCCGTTGAAAGACCGACCTTCGCCGAAAGTCGCATCCGGATGGAGCTTCTTCTCTCGGGACCGCTCACCTTCTCCTCCTTGGTACAAGGGACGCAAAGGATGCGTCCACGAACCGGCTAGACACCGGCTTCCAGGCGCTCCGGGGGAACGGAGTCGAGAGGGGTCACACCCTTCTTCGTCCGCAACGAAACATCCTGGAGGATTTCCCCCACATCGAGAATGATGACGACCCGTCCATCTCCGGTAATCGTCGCTCCGGCCAGCCCCCGGATTTCCGAAAGGATCTGGCCCATGGACTTGATGACAACTTCTTCCTGGTATGGCAGCCGGTCTACGACCAGCCCCAGGTTCTTGGAACCGACCTGAACGACGACGACATATCGGCCTTCGGGAATTCCGGTTCCGTCTCCCTGATGGGGGACCTTGAACTCGTCTCTGAGCCGGATCAGGGGAAGGACCTGCTGTCTCAGGTTCAGGACCTCACTCCCGGAAAGTGTCTTGATATCCTTTTCGGTAATTTTTACGGTTTCAACAACGCTCGCGAGGGGAATGGCATAAGTTTCCGGTCCGATCGTCACCATGAGAGCCTGAATGATGGCGATCGTGAGGGGAAGGCGGATCGTGAAGGTCGAACCCGCTCCCTTCTGGGTGGCAATCTCCACCGAACCGTTGATTTTGTTGATATTGGTCCGGACCACATCCATCCCGACCCCCCGGCCGGAGACATCGGTCACCTTTTCCGCCGTACTGAAGCCGGGCATGAAAATGATGTTGACGGCCTCGGAGTCGGTGAGCCTCGTAGCATCGGCTTCAGTGATGATTCCCTTCTCGACGGCCTTTCTCCTGATTTTCTCCGCATCAATCCCGCGACCGTCGTCCGAGATCTCGATGACGATCGAATTTCCCTCCTGGTAGGCCGAAATCCGGACAACGCCCTCCGGATTCTTGCCTTGGGCGATTCTGTCGTCGGGCATCTCGATCCCGTGGTCGATCGAATTCCGGATGATGTGGACCAGGGGATCCCCGATCTCCTCGATGACCGACTTGTCGAGCTCGGTCTCCTCTCCAGAAAGTTCGAGCCGGAGACTCTTCCCCATCTTCCTCGACAGGTCCCGAACCATGCGCGGAAACTTTCCCAGCACCTTCTTGATGGGCTGCATGCGGGTCTTGATCACGGCAGTCTGCAGATCTGTGGTCACTCGATTCAGCTGGGAGATTGCCTCGGCGACTTCCTTGATCCTTCGCTCGAAATCGGTCACTCCGTCGATATCGCCCGAGAGCTTCACCAGACGGTTCCGCCCAAGGACCAGCTCGCCCACGAGGTTCATCACACTGTCAAGACGGCTGATCTCGACCCGGATCGTCTGGTCCGCCTCTCCCCCGCCTCCTCCTTCGGCCCCTTTCGGGGATCCGGCATCGGCATTCTGGGCCTCCTCCCTTGAGGAGGCAGGACGGACGACCTGAGGACCGTGATGGGGAACGGGAGAGGAAGGAGCGGCAGGGGGCGGAGGCGCGGCAGAGGGGAGATCTCCGGGAGCTTCCTGGGAGGATGTCTCCTGTGAGGATGCCGTCTCCTGTGGCATCGGCCGGGTGTCCAGGACCTTCTCCTCCCGGACTGCAGACGCCATCTCCGAATCGGCCCCTCCGGAGGCCTCTCCTAAGGATTCCGAATGCGTGTCCTCCCCCCACTGGAGGAGGAGATCGAGCTTCATGTTGATGCCGTCGATATCGACATCGGCCTGCTCACCGGTCCGGACTTCATTGACGAGAACCTTGAGGGCATCCATGGACTCAAGAATGATGTCGATCACCGCCGGCTCGGCCCGCATGTTGCCCGTCCGGAGCTGGTTCAGGACATTCTCCGCGTGATGGGCAACCTCCACGATCCGGGTCAAGCCGATGAATCCCGCCGATCCCTTGATACTGTGGGCGGTCCGGAAAATTTCATTGAGGAGGGTCCTGTCTTCCGGATTGTTTTCAAGCTGGACGAAGTAGTTGTCGAGCCCCTCAAGCATCTCGGAGGCTTCCTGCAGAAAGTCCTGGACAATTTCCTTCATTTCGTCGTTATCGAATCCCTCGCTCATCGTCCAACCTCCACCCGTCCTCTCCCGGCCCCGGGAGTTACTTTTCCTTGAAGATCTTTTTCACCTTCTCGTCGAGTGTCGCCACGGTGAAGGGCTTGACGATGTAGTTCGACACGCCGGCCTTGATCGCCTCGACGATATTTTCCTGCTTGGCCTCCGCGGTCACCATAAGGAACGGAATATCCTTGATCTGCGGTGTCGCCCGAACCTTCCGCAAAAGATCGATCCCCGTCATGTTCGGCATGTTCCAGTCGCTGACAACGAAATCAAACCTCTCTACGATCAGGCGGTCATAGGCCCTCTGGCCATCCTCCGCCTCTTCGATATTCGTGAAACCGATCTGGCGAAGGGTGTTCTTGACGATCCGGCGCATCGTGGAAAAGTCATCCACAACCAGAACCTTCATCCCAAAATTGATCATCGGAACTCCTTCCTTCACTCTATTGATACCGGCCGGACAGGATCTTTCGGCCCCGGCCTGTACGCCGTTCCGGACCGACAGGGTCCCGCTCCTTCCGATAGTCTCTTATCGGACACAATGTGACAGTTCTCAACCTCCCTGTTCAGGATCACGACCGCGAGCCTCCCGTTATGGCCGGAAGAACTTGCGAATCACTCTCCGGAAGGGTGAGACGCTTCCTCCATCGTCTTTCTGAGGATGGATTTGACAGCCCGAAGGGCCTGGGCATGGATTTGGGAGACACGCGATTCGCTGACCTCGAGAACCTGGGCCACTTCCTTCATCGTCAGCTCTTCGTAGTAATAAAGGGTCAGGACCAGCCGCTGCTTATCCGGAATGGATTCAAGCGCCTGCGTAAGCTTCTCCACAGCGTCGACACGGATCAGCTGTCCAAGGGGATCCTCCTGGCGGGTTTCAGGAAGCCTGTCGCCCAGGGACTCCCCCTCTGTCTCCTCCGGAGAGAAAAATTCGTCAAGGGAAAGGGCCGGGTGGGTATCGATCTCCCAGAGAAGCTGGGCCATCGCCTCGTCCGAAAGCCCCATCTTCCTGGCGATTTCATCTTCTCGCGGCTCCCGGCCGAGCTCCTTCTCCAAAAGTGTCCGGATGGCCTGAACCTCGGATTGCTTTTCGCGCACAGATCTCGGAACCCAGTCCATGGACCGGATTTCATCGAGCATGGCTCCCCGAATCCTGTGTTCGGCCATGGTCTTGAACTTGAGCCCGCGGGAAGGGTCGAATCGCCGGGCGCTTTCCACAAGGCTCTGGAGCCCGACGCTGATCAGGTCCTCCACCCCGATTTCGGGAGGGAGGCGGTGCGCATATCTCATGGCGTGATACTTGATCGTCCCGGCGAATTCCTTGATCATCGCCTCATCGAGTTCCAAGGCCATCTCCCGCCTTCATGTCAAAAGAGGTCCACCGGAAGGAGTCCTCACTTTTCCCCAGAAATCCATCAGCACGAATTTGAAACAAAATACATTCTACCGAATCCACAACTAGTTCACAACAAGATCCATCACTGCGTTTCCAGCTCTGCTCCCGCCAGCCTTTTCATCCACAGGCCGATCCCCCCCTCTCCTCCGGTCCGGGGAGGGCGGGACAGAAGGGTCCGGACGACCCCCTCCATCCCCTTCGAAAATGGGGCCCCCGGAAGCATCTCGGCAATGGCTTTCTGGGCTCTGACCGCCTGGGTCAGGGCCGGATCGGCGGGAAGATGTCCGGCGAAGGAAAGGGCCAGTCCCGGCAAAAAGGAGTCCGCGACCCGGGAGACCAGGTCGAAGAGGGCCACCCCTTCCTGCCTGTCACGGACCATGTTGGCCAGGAAGAGAAAAGGCTTGTCGGGCTGGCGTCTGAAGAGCACCTTCATGAGGGCGAAGGCATCTGTCCGGCTCGTCGGCTCCGGAGTGACGACGACAACCGTCTCCCGGCTGGCAAGATTGAATGTCAGGACATTTTCGGAAATGCCGGCTCCCGTGTCTATGAGGAGAACATCGAGATCCGACGACAGGTTCTCGAATTCCTCAAGGAGACGGAGGTTCTGGTCGCGGCTCAGGCTGGTCATCTCCTCCACCCCGGAGGCGGCGGGAAGGATCAGGATCCCGCCGGGACCCCTCACGAGGATTTCCGGAAGGGAGCGGTCCCCCATCAGAACATCCTGAAGGGTATACCTCGGCCGGATATTGAACAGGACGTCCATGTTCCCCAGTCCCAGGTCCGCATCGAGAACCAGGACCCTCAATCCGAAGCGCGTGGCCATGATGTAAGCCATGTTCGCGGAAACATTGGTCTTTCCGACTCCCCCCTTCCCGCTGGTGATCGAAATCACCCGGGGAAGATGGATCCTCCTGTTCTCGGCAGGAGCATCCTTTCCCTCGCCTCTAAGTCCGGACGCCTGATCCATCGCGACTCCATCCTTCAATCATCCATTGTGCCAACCGACCCCCGTGGGCCAGCTCGATGTCCTCGGGGACTTTCTGACCCGTGCCCACATAGGCCGCCGGTATCCGGCTATGGGCCAGAAGCGGATACAGGGAGCCCAGGGACCCCGTTTCGTCAACCTTTGTCACCACGAGAGCCTCGGGTCTGATCTTCGCGAATCGATGGAGCGTCCGGTTGAGGTCGTCCGACTTCTGGGTGGCGGAGACGACCAGCACGGACTTGAATTCCCATGCGCCTCCCGATCCCAGAACCGACAGGAATGGAGCAAGTTCGTCCGCTCCCCCCTCCGAACGGCCGGCCGAGTCCACCAGAATGATCTCGCTCTCCCGGAGGTGTCCGATCGCCCCGGACAGGCGTGACGGACTGCTCACGACCTCCACCGGAACCCCCATCAGGTCCCCGTAAATCCTGAGTTGCTCCACAGCGCCGATGCGATAGGTGTCAAGATTCACGAGACCCACCGGACGGCGTTGACGGGCCACGAGCATCGCGGCGATCTTGGCAATTGTCGTGGTCTTCCCCACCCCGGTGGGACCGACAAAAAGAATGACCTGTGGACGATCCGAGGTCCGCTCCCCCGAAAAGAGGGAGCCGGCAACGTCCAGTTTCTGGGCCACCAGAAACTGGAGAAGGGACTGGACCTGGGGTGAACTCCAGTCCACCGGCTGGTAGGAGAGGAGGCGAAAGGCCTCCACCAGGTCTTCCTGCTCTTCCTCCGGGAATCCAGAAGCTGCCAGGATCTTCCTGGCCTCCTCCACCGGATCGAAAGGGGGCAAGGCTGGCGAAAGGAGACCGCCGGACAGGTGTCCGGCCCGGGCCAATAGTCCCTGGATTTCCCGGGAAGACCCTGGCCCCCACTCCCGCTCCATGCGGGCAATGACTTCGCGGAGGGCATCCATCTCCGACAGACGGACGCCATCCGGGGCCTCCTCGGGAGCCCCCGGAAGGTCCCGGGCCCAGGGAGGATCCATCTGGGGAAGACCGGCCGTCACCACGACACCGGGAGTGCCGGAGGATCCGGATCTTTCGGTTTTCCGGGAGGAGAGGATGACGGCATCCGGTCCCAGCTCCTTCTTGACCTTCCTGAGGGCATCGTTCATGTCGCCCCCTTCGAAAGACTTGATCATCATCCTTCATGCCTCCTGGTATCGTACGACATCTGACGCCTGGATCGGAATGTCCGCCGGGATCTCCTGGGGAGACAGCACGGGAAGAGAGGGAAAATAGCGCTCCACCAGCCGACGGATCCCGAAGCGCGCCTGCGGGGCAACGAGCAGGACTCCCTGTATTCCCCTTTTACCCTGGGATTCCAGAATCTTTCCGAGATTTGTGAGCAATTTCTGGACCAGACCCGGATCAAGGGCCAGTGGCCGGCCTGTTCCCCCTCCACCGCCTGACAGGACCTTCTGGAGCTGCTCCTCCCAGCGGCTGTCGAGGCTGATGACGGACAGCTGTCGCCCGCGTCCTGTGAGATAGGGATTGACGATTGTCCGTCCCAGGGCCTGCCGGACCCCTTCGGCCAGCAGTGTCACATCCTTGGCATCCCGTCCGGAGGCGATCTGGTCCGACAGGGACTCCAGGATCGTCCGGAGATCCCGGATCGATACCCGCTCGGAGAGGAGGGCATGGAGGACCGAGACCAGCGTTCCGAGCGAAATCTGGCCAGGAACAAGGTCCTCGACAAGCTTGGGATAATCCCGGGCGAGGGCATCGAGCAGACGCTGTGTCTCCTGCCGACCCACCAGCTCGTCGGCATGGGTCCGGAGAATCTCCGTCAGGTGTGTGGCCAGGACCGTCACCGGGTCGACAACAGTCAGTCCCGCAGATTCTGCGGCCTCTTGCTGTTCGGAAGAAATCCAGATTGCGGGAAGGCCGAATGTCGGTTCTTTGACAGGGGTTCCGGTGATCTCGTCGAGGGCCCCGGCCGCGTTCATGGCCAGCATGAATCCGGGTTTCAGTTCCCAGCGTCCGACCGGGTTGCCCTTGAGAAGGATCATGTATTCTTCAGGTTTGAGCTGGAGGTTGTCCCGAATGTGGATCGGGGGGACGATGATCCCCAGTTCGCCAGCCAGCTGGCGCCGGATCCCCTTGATCCTCTCGGTCAGGTCGCCGCCCGCCCCCCCTTCCACGAGACTCACCAGACCATATCCGACATTGATTTCGAGGAGGTCCAGGGAGAGAAACTGCTCGATGTTTTCGGGAGCCGGAGGAGCCTTGGACTCTTCCTCCTTCCGGGCACTCTCCGTCTTGAGACGGGCCTTCCTGATCGACCAGGCGACTCCTCCAAGAAGCCCTCCCATCAGGAGAAAGGCCGTATGGGGCAGACCCGGGACGGCCGAAAGGAAGAGAAGGATCGCCGAAGTCCCCCCCATCGCCCGGCTTCTGGAAAAAAGCTGTTCCCGCATGTCCATCCCAAGCTCGTTGGTGGAAGAGGAGCGCGTTACGACGATCCCGGCCGCCACGCTGACAATCAGGGCGGGAATCTGGGCCACCAGCCCTTCGCCGATGGTCAGGAGGGTATAGACCTGCAGGGCATCCGCCACGGGCATCCCCATCAAAAGGGTCCCGATGACCAGACCGCCGATGATGTTGATGAGAAGGATCATGACCGCCGCGATGGCATCCCCCCGGACAAACTTCGAGGCCCCGTCCATCGCCCCGTAGAATTCCGATTCCCGCGTCAGCTCCTTTCTCCGTTTACGGGCCTCTTCTTCTTTGATCGACCCCGAATTGAGATCCGCGTCGATCGCCATCTGCTTGCCCGGCAGGGCATCGAGCGTAAAGCGGGCCGCGACCTCGGCGATACGCCCGGCCCCCCTTGTGACCACGACAAAGTTGATGACGACAAAGATCAGGAAAATCACAAGACCCACGGCGTAGGACCCGCCGATGACAAACCGTCCGAAGGATTCGATGACATGGCCTGCGGCCACGGTCCCGTTCTGTCCGTGCAGAAGGATGAGGCGGGTGCTCGCGACATTTAAAGACAGGCGAAAGAGCGTGGAGAGGAGGAGGATCGTCGGAAAGAGGTTGAACTCGAGAATGGAGCGCGTCGTCAAGGCGACCAGGAGAATGATCAGGGAAAAGGCGATATTGGTCGACAGAAGCAGGTCGAGCATGAGGGGGGGAAGGGGGACGATCATGATGGACAGGAGACCCACCACGCCGATGAAGACGAAAAGGTCCGCCGACCGGCCCTTAAGGAGTCCCTTCATGGTCTACCCTTCCCTGACGGGAGCCGGCCCGTCGGCTCTCTGGTAAAGGATTGAAAGAATCCGGGCGACCGCCGAATAGAAGGAGACGGGAATCTCCCTGTCAAGCCGACAGTCCCGGTAAAGGCCCCGGGCCAGCGGCGGATCCTCCACCACGGGAACACCGAGTTCCCGGGCGGCTTCCCGAATCCGGAAGGCCACTTCGTCCGCACCCTTGGCGACAAGGACAGGCGCCGCCATCGTCTCCGGATGGTATTTCAGGACGACGGCAAAATGGGTCGGGTTGGTGATGACGACCGTCGCCCCCTTGATCTTGGACATCATGCGCCGTCTCGCCATCGCTCTCTGGATCGACCGGATCCGGGCCCGGACCTGCGGATCTCCTTCGGTCTCCTTTGTCTCCTCCTTGACCTCCGTGCGGGTCATCCTGAGGCTCCTCATCAGGACAAAGCGCTGAAAGAGGTAGTCCCCGAGCCCCAGGGCCAGGTAGAGCGGGAGAAAGGCCACGAGAACGAGGAAGGACATCCGGTAGAGGGCCCCGATCATCCGGTGGGGCCCCGTCTCGACCAGGGCCGGAAGAGTGAGCCAGTTTTTCTGGAGGACATAGAAAAGAATGAGAAGGGAGAGAGTCACCTTGACGAGATAGCGGAATAGTTCCTCCAGGGAGCGGATCGAAAAGAGGCGCCGGACTCCCTGCCCCGGAGAGATCCGGTTCCAGCGGATCGAGGCGGCCTTCGGGCTCCAGACAAATCCGCCCTGGACCAGGAATGCGGCGACACCGAAAAGAAGGAATCCCAGGAGAACGGGTAGGGTCGTGGCCATTTCGCGGAAGACCAGCCCCTTGACGAAGGGTGTGATCGAATCCGCGGAGATCCGAAGGGTTCCCGCATGGCTGAAATAGAAGGCCATGTCCGCCCGGAGGTTCGTGACCAGCTTTGACCCGTAGCCAACCATGAGGATCAGGGCCGCCATCAGAAAGAAAAGGTATCCGACCTCCCGGCTTCGGGCGATCTGGCCTTCCTCGCGCGCCTTTTCGAGGCGCCGGCTGGTCGGCTCCTCCTGTTTGAGCTGACCGGAGCTGTCGTTATCCGCCATGGCCTGCCATCACCTTGAGAAGGTCGTCCAGGGTCACGCCCAGTCCTCCCATTGACCGGGCCAGGACGGCTGTGAAAAAAGGAAGCCCCAAAAGTGTCAGGAGAAGGCCTCCCAGAACCATCACGGGAAGGCCCAGCGAGATGAGGTTCATCTGGGGCATCATCTTCGACAAGAATCCCAGCACAAGATTCAGGACGAGCCCCCCGACAATGAAGGGAGAGGCCAGGACCAGCCCGAGTGTCATCATCCCTCCAAAAAGATGGGCGATTCCGGCAAAATAGCTGTCGGAAAAACTGCCTCCCCCGACATTGATCACCTCATAGGAACGGGCCAGGGTCCAGAGAAGGGCGTACTGGGCATTTGTGGCAAGAAAGACGAGGAATGCCACCTGGGTCTGGAAATTTCCCAGGAGAGGGACCTCCGCCACGCCCAGCGGATTGATGACGTCCACGATCCCGAAGCCGGCCTGGACTCCTGCGAGCTGCCCCCCCAGAGCAACGGCAGCAAAGATCAGGTAGGCGCAGAAGCCGATGGAAACACCGATGAGGAATTCCGAGGCAATCTCCAGAAGAAGGGTGTCGTACCCGGTGTCCCGGAAGGGGATATGTCCCCCCACCAGGGGAAACAGAAGGGCTGACAGAGCGACCGCCGCCAGGGCCTTGATCCGGGTAGGAACGGCCCGGGCGGAGAAGGCCGGCATCGCGATCAGGACACCACTCGTCCTTGAGAGGATCAGGACAAAGAGCTCCGGATCAAATCGGGAGAAGGAAAAAAGATGCAGGAAAGGGCTGGCGTTCACCGCGTCAGTCCCGGAAGCTGGGCAAAGAGGCCCTGGGTAT
>JAJYPO010000185.1 GCA_021795275.1 Nitrospirota bacterium
TTCGGGAACGGTTCTGGGAGGAACGGCGAGGACCACGAGGTCGGCCCCGGAAACCGCTGCGGCGTTGGCGTCCGCAAATCGGTCGATCCAGCCCCGCTCCAGGGCCAGTTTCCGGTCTTCAGGGTCCCGCGTCGTCCCGACCGTTTCCGGAGGGAGGGGAAGGGCCTTGAGGGCTCCCGCAAGGGAGCCGCCCATCAGTCCCGTTCCGAGGATGGCGACCTTCCGGAATGGAAAGCCCCCCGAAGGCATCAGGCGACGGGCCGGCCGACGGCGTTTGCGACCTTTCGGACCTCGGCCATCAGCTGGTCGAACTTGTCGGGGATGAGGGATTCCTCACCGTCCGAAAAGGCCTGCTCGGGATTGTTGTGGACCTCCACCATGAGGGCATCGCAGCCGGCGGCCACACTCGCCCGGGCCATGGGGATCACGAGGTCCCAGCGGCCGGTGCCGTGGCTCGGGTCGACCAGGACGGGCAGATGGGTCAGGCTCTTGAGCACCGGGACGGCGTTCAGGTCCAGGGTGTTCCGGGTCATGGTCTCGAAGGTCCGGATTCCCCGCTCGCAGAGGATGATTTCCTGGTTTCCCCGGGAGGCGATATACTCGGCCGCCATCAGGAACTCCTTGATCGTGGCCGAGAGCCCCCGCTTCAGGAGCACCGGCTTGCTCACCTCCCCCACATCGAAGAGAAGGCGGAAGTTCTGCATGTTCCGGGCCCCGATCTGGATGATGTCCGTGTACTTCATCATCGCCGGGAGGTCCCGGGGATCCATGAGCTCGGTGATGACGAGGAGCCCTGTTTTCTCGCGGGCCTTGGCCAGATGCTCGAGCCCCTCCTCGCCAAGCCCCTGGAAGGTGTAAGGGCTGGTCCGGGGCTTGAAGGCCCCCCCGCGAAGGATCTTCGCGCCCGCCTTCTTGACGCGCTCGGCGACATAGAGAAGCTGCTCCTCGGACTCCACCGCACAGGGGCCGGCCATCACCTGGATCTCGGGCCCTCCGATGGTGACCCCGTTCGGGAAGGTGATGAGGGTGTCCTGCTTGCGGAACTCCCGGCTCACAAGCTTGAAGGGTTGGAGGATCTTGTGGACCGATTCGACTCCGGGGAAGGCCCCAAGGGGGACTTCCAGCAGGACACGTTCGTCTCCGATGGCTCCGAGAACGGTCCGCTCCTTGCCGCGCGAAACGTTGACCCCCAGCCCTTTCGCCTTGATCGCGTCCGATACGCGCTCGAGATCCTGCGGGGTGGCTTCGGGTTTCATGACGATGATCATGGTCTCTCCTTCAGATTTGGCCTTTGGGGACTTCAGCGCCGGTCACCTGATGCGCCGGCAGCCTGTCCATATCCCGACTTTCTCTTTTCCTCGGAGACAGGGTACGATCCAAGGATTTTAACATAAGGACAGATGTCTTGTAATTTCCCCAGAAGGGTCTGGATGTGGCTGTCCTTCTGATGTCCCTCGAGATCCATGAAGAAGATGTAATCCCAGGCCTTCCTCTTGGAGGGACGGCTCTCGAGGCGTGTGAGGTTCACGTTGTGGGCGGCGACCAGCTCGAGAATCGAGGAGAGGGCTCCGACCCGGTCGATAATCGACACCATCAGGGAGGTCTGGTCGTGGGCGGTGGGGTCGGGAGTTCCCTCCCCGATGACGAGAAATCGCGTCTGGTTGTCCTGGTGATCCTCGATGTGGCGGCGGAGGACCGGGACGCTGTAAACCTCCGAGGCCATCTCGCCGGCAATCGCGGCGGACTGGAGCTCGTCCTGGAGGGAGAGCTCCACCGCCCGGGTGTTGCTCGTGGTCTCGACCGTCGGCACGTTGGGAAGATAATGGGAGAGGAAGCCACGGCACTGGGCCAGGGACTGGGGATGGGCGAAGACGGTCCTGACCTGGTCGATTCCGGAGGCCCGGGAGAGAAGGCAGTGGTGGATCGGAAGAATGATCTCTCCATTGATCTTGAGATCGGTCTCGACGAGGGTGTCGAGGGTATAGTTGACCATGCCCTCGGTGGAGTTCTCGATCGGGACCACCCCGTACGCCGCTTCACGCCGCTCCACGCACCGGAAGACCTCCCGGACCGTCGACATCGACAGATGTTTCGAAGAAGAGCCGAAGTACTTGAGGGAGGCCTGGTGGGTGTAGGAGGCGGGAGGGCCAAGATAGCCCACGACCAGCGGCTCCTCCAGGGAGAGGCAGGCCGAAAGGATCTCCCGGAAGATATGCTTCAGGACAGGTCGGGGGAAGGGGGCAATCTCGACCCTCTCCAGACGATCGAAGATCTCCTGCTCACGGGCGATGACATGGAACGGAAGCCCCCGCTCCTTCTTGAAAACACCCACCTGGTGTGCGAGCTTCGCCCGCTCCCGGAGCAGGGTGACGATCTCTCCGTCGATGGCATCGATTCCCTGGCGGAGGGCCGAAATGTCGCGCGGGTTTTCAGGGGAGGTCATGGAAGGGCTCAGGCTCCCTGGGAGAGGGATTCGAGCACCTCGACGGGAATGTCGAAGTTGGCGTAGACGTGCTGGACATCGTCGTGGTCCTCGAGAGCTTCCATGAGGCGGACCATTGCCTGAGCCTCCTTGCCCTCCAGCGGAACGGTCACCTGAGGGATCATGGTGACTTCGGCGAAGGGGGTCGAGAGGCCCGCCGCGCGCATGGCGTCGAGCACCGGCTGGAAGTCCTGGGGCTGTGTCACCACCTCGAAAAAGTCATCCTCCTGACGAACATCTTCGGCACCCGCGTTGAGGACGATCTCCATCAGGCGGTCTTCGGAAACCCCGGAGGCCGGAGTGGTGATCAGTCCCTTCTGGTCGAACATCCAGGCGACGCATCCGTTCTCTCCGAGGGCCCCCCCGTTTTTGGAAAAGATGGAGCGGATCTCGGGAATGGTCCGGTTCTTGTTGTCGGTGGTGACCTTCAGGAGAATGGCCACCCCCTTCGGTCCGTGGCCTTCGTACTGGAGCTCCTCGTACACCGCCCCGGGAATCTCACCCGTTCCCTTCTGGATGGCCTTCTTGATGTTGTCCATGGGCATGTTCTCTTCGCGGGCCTTGGTGATGGCGGTGCGGAGACGAGGATTGCCGTCCGGGTCGCCCCCGCCGATGCGGGCGGCGATCGAGATCTCCTTCGAGAGGCGGGTAAAGACCTTCCCTCTCTTGGAATCGATGAGAGCCTTCTTGTGTTTGGTGGTCGCCCACTTCGAATGTCCCGACAAATCGCGTCCTTTCCTCAGGTGGCCTTTTCGAGTCTTTCCAATATCCTAATGCAAAAACAGCCCATTTTTCAATCGCCCCGGTGAGGAGTCCGGTCAATGATGGTCGCAGTCTGCCCCGCGACCAGCGTGATCCCTGAGGGAAGGGCCCCGAGCCGAATGCGCACGGGAATCCTCTGTGCCAGGCGGACCCAGCTGAAGGTGGGGTTGACCCGGGGAACCGTCCCCGGACGGTCGCTCCTCTCGAAGTCGGAGATTCCCCGAGAAATGGTCTCCACATCGCCGAAAAGGGGAGGCGACACCCCCATCAGCCGGATCTCCATCCGGTCTCCGACCCGGATGGCGGGGATCTTCGTCTCCTCGAAATACCCGTCGACATAAAAGGAGTCGCTGTCGACGAGGGCCACGACCCCCTTTCCCCGGTTGACGAAGTCCCCGGGCCGAAGGTGCATGTTGGTTACGTATCCGTTGACCCGGGCCCGGACGGCGGAGCGGGAGAGGTCGAGCTGGGCCCGGGTCATGTCGGCCAGGGCCTTCCGGTAGATGGCCTCGGCTTCGAGGGCCCTGGCCCTCATGTTTTCCGCCTTCTCCTCTGTGGCGTTCCCCGTTCGGAGGAGCCGGGCGTACCTGCGGGCGGCGTGGCGGGCCTCCCGCATCGCGGCGTAGCGTTCCATCCAGACCGCCCTGGCGGATGCCAGGGCGATGGAGAACCTCCGGGGATCGATCCGGAAGAGGATCTCCCCGCGGACAACCCGCTGGTTGTCCCGGACCTCCACCCCGGTCACGAGGCCCGAAACGTCCGGAGCGACAGAAACCCAGTCGGCGCGGACACGTCCATCCCTCGTCCAGGGGGTGATCCGGTCGTAGTGCCAGAGAGCATATCCCGACAGGATCCCCAGAAGGGCCAGGATCCCGGTGACAGTCGGGCGGACGAGACGGGGAAACGGGGAGGTCTTCATCAGGAGAGTCTCCGTGCGAAATAGACGAGAAGGGCGAGAATGATCAGGTAGAGAGACAGGTCGAACAGGGGGCGGTGCCAGACATGGGCATAGATTCCGGTACGTCCCAGAAGGGCCCGGAGGAGTAAAAGGAGCACGAAAGCCAGCGTTCCCCAGAGAAGAAAGGGGGAGAGAAAGACACCGAAGAAATCGACTTCCTTCATCGGGAGG
>JAJYPO010000186.1 GCA_021795275.1 Nitrospirota bacterium
AAGCGGATCGCCCTATGTGACCGCGCCCCACATGATGGGCTACGCCCAGACCCGGACCATCCGGCGGGGTGCCGGTCCCGGACACCTCTACGCCCTTTCTCTTCTTTCCGGAAAAATCCTCTGGTCGGCCGAGGTCCCGGGTCCGGTTCTCGGGAGCCCGGTCCTCGCCGATGGAACGCTCTGGGTCGCAACCGGCAACGCCCGTCTTGCCGGATACTCCGTTGAAAAAGAGCGGAAGATTTTGGAAATGCCTCTCTTCTCGTCTGCCGGCTGGTCCGCTCCCCTCTATGTGCACCACTGGGTCTGGCTCTCCCTCGAAGGTCCCACGAAGCTCGTCGCCCTCTGGCCCGAGAGGAAGCGGACCGTCTGGGCGCTCACCACCCCGCCGACCGAACGTCTCGTTCTCTTCACGCCGACCCCCTCCTTCGGAACCAGGCGCCTTGTGACCCTTCTCCTCTCAGTTCGAAAGGGGGTCCCCCACGAGCGAATTGCCATCGCCTCCGCCGTAACCGGACACATCTTCCACGAGATCTCCTTTGCGAAAAAGGGGGAGCCCGTGGCCCCGGAGAAGATCGTTCCCCCAGGCCTCCCGCCCTTTGCGCGGGTCTTCGAGGGGGCGGCTGGGGCCGTCGTGGCCGGGTCGACGGTTGTTGCCGCCTCTGAACTTCTCGGACGGGCGATCGCGGCCGACATTCCGTCCGGCCATCTTTTCTGGTCGACCCTTCTCCCCGCCGCTCCTGTCGGTTCGGGAACAGTCGCCGGACTTCTGTACATCCTGCCCCTTCGAGACCGGCTTCTCCTGTCCGATCTCGGATCCGGACATACCCTCGAAAGCCTTTCTCTCGACGGACCGCCGGCCCCGGGATCCCCGCCGGTCATGGAGACGACCCTGTATCTGGCGCAAAGAAACGGCCGCGTCCGGGCAATCTCCCTGGAAAAACAGCGGGAGCGCATCTTTCCTCCCTCCAAGCCGCCGGATCTTTCCGGTGGTGCATCCGGCAACAGGAAGGAGGAGAACGGAGATGGCTGACGACCCGCTCGTTCGGGATCTGACCTTCAGCAATGTGCGGGGGGAGACCTTCACCGTCTCTCCGTCCCTCTATCTTGCATCCCTGGCGGAACTGGGACGGATCGGAGACAGGATCGGAGAGGCCGGCGGGAGCCTCTCCCAGGGGGAGGCCCTCCTCCTTCTCCGGGAAATCTACCGGATCGTTGACCGGGTGGGGGAGAGTGTCTCCAGCCATATGTCCTGCTCGGCGGGATGCGCCGCCTGCTGCCGGATGATGGTGGCAGTCACCCGCGGAGAGGGGGAGATCTTGCGGGCTAGGGTGGAGCAGGAGCCGGAGGGTTCCCGAAAGGCTCGCTGGAGTGCGGGACTACTCTCCCGGACCGAAACCCTTCTGGGGTTGAAAGGGTCGGCGGATCCCTCCCGGCCCCTCGCCACACTGCCGGACATGTTGGCGACCTGCGAAGCCTACGAAAAGAAGGGACTTTTCTGCCCTTTCCTGGGGGCGGACCGCCTCTGCGAAATCTATGAGGACAGACCGCTCATGTGCCGGATTTGCTGGACGCTGACCGCCCCCCGGGACTGCGATCCCGGAGAGGGACCTCCGGTCAAGTTCCGGAACGGGGTCTTTTTCCGCGCCTTCGACCTTGTCATTCTTCTGGGAAAGGCGGGCTTCGGAGATGATCGCCACCGGCCCATCCCTCTATGGCTGACCCTCGCGTGAACGGTTCCGTCGCCATCGGCTCTCTTCGCTTGCGTCGGGCCATTTTCTCCTCCCTGCCTTTCCTTTTCCTGTTCTTGGGGATGATTCTCCTTCTGATGTCTCATCGCACCGTCCTGCCCGACAGGGCGATTTCGGAGGCCCTGTCGGGCCTTCCCGCTCCTTTTTACTATTTTTGGTCGATTGTCTGCCGGTCCGGCAATGTGGAGGTCGAGGTGCCGCTTCTCCTGGTCGCCGGAGGCTTCCTTTGGCGGCGACGGGGAGAGGAGCGTCCGGTTCTCCTCTTTTTTTTCGCCGCGCTCTTTCTCGGGACTCTGTTCGAGCATCTCCTCAAGATGAACCTGCCGCGGTATGCCCCGACAGAGGAGTTCCAGCACGACCCCCTGAATGGCTGGGAAATCTTCTTTCCGGCCCACTTTCATGTGGTTTCCTCTTTTCCGTCTGGCCACAGCTTCCGCGTCCTGCTGATCCTTTTCTTCGTCGACCGATACTATCCCCGGCTCCGTTTTGCGGTTCTGGCCTGGGCCCTCATGATCATGGCGGGGGTGGTGGCCCTGGGCTGGCACTGGAGCTCCGACGTGGTGGGATCTGTCCTCCTTGTCCTCATCCTCCGCCCCTGGATCGATTATTTCGGAAGCTGTCATCAAAAAAAATGATCTTATTGATTTAGTCCTCCTTGATCGATCCATATTCCCTTTCTTTTGAAAAGAGTTTATCTTGGACGGCCGGACCAGTGGCTTGCCTCTTCTCAGATTGAAAGGAAATAGAATATGGCTGATGGATCAAACCGAGTATCGGAATGGCCGGAATACGAACGTCCCAGGGAGAGACTTGCGGCCTCGGGACCCCGGAACCTTGCGGATTCCGAACTCCTGGCCATTCTTCTCCGCACAGGGAACAGAAATGAATCGGCCCTGGCCCTGGCCAAGCGCCTTCTGACCACCTTCGACGGAATCCCGGGGCTCTCCCGCCAGCTCATCGCGGATCTCTCGAAGGTGAAGGGGGTGGGGCTGGCGAAGGGAGCGCAGGTTCTGGCGGCTCTCGAACTGGGACGGCGCCTGGCCGAACGCTCGCTGGTTCCGGAGGAGGCGATCCGTTCGGGGGAGAGCGTCTACCGGATCCTGGGACCCCGTCTTCGGGAGGAGCGGAAGGAATCCTTCTGGGTCCTTCTGCTCGACCAGAAGCACCGTCTCAGGAAAAGCGAACGGATCTCGGAGGGAACGCTGTCCATGACCCCGGTCCATCCCCGGGAGGCCTTTTCCCCGGCAATCCGGGAATCGGCTGCGGCGGTGATCTTCGTACACAATCACCCATCGGGAGACCCTGAGCCCTCCCCCGACGACTGGAGTCTCACCACCCGGCTTGTCGAGTGCGGAAGGCTTCTGGGGATAAGGGTTCTGGACCACGTTGTCGTGGGGGATCATGCGTGGGTGAGCCTCCGGGACCGGGGGGCGTCCATGGACGGATGAAGAAAGACCGGGTGATGGATTCTCCCAACCATCACTTGAAATGGTTTGATTGTCCAGTGCCTGGGAAAATCTTTTCTCATTTCCTCCGTCTTCTGGCTGGCGATGGGGACGACCTTTTAGGCTTCGTCACCTCGCTGAAACTTTCTTACCCCGACGTTCTCTCGGGCACATCCGGCCGGTCCACGTCCTGACGGTGATCTACGCCTGGATCTCGATGGCCTTCGCGGCCGCCATGGACTACATGACCCCCGTTCTCTGCGAAACGAAGCTCTGGAGCGAGCGGCCCGGCGTCATGAACCTCTGGCTCCGGAACCTGGGAATCATCATCCCCGATATTTCCCTGGACCTTGCATCAGTTCGGGGCGTGCATACCCGGAATACGCCTGGCTCATGGCCATCGGCTTCATCATCTTCCGGACCTCGCTCACGGCGGCCGGACTGACCCAGGCGGCGTCCAAGGTCTGCGAGGAGATCCCCTTCCCTCCAGCCACACTCCCTACAGGGTGGCCCGGTCCTGGGGCGGCTTCATGATCATCACGGGGCAGTGGAACTTCCTCTACCGGACCGCGGGGGGCCCTTCCTCCAAGGCTGTTCCATTGCATCTGGTGACGGAGGGATCCGGAATGTCCTGACAGACGACGGTATCGGAGAAAGTCGTTGGAATCCGGATAAGGAGAAGCCCGTTTGTCGGGCCGCTCCTTTTTCAGGGAAAAATCTTCATAAATTGGTTCAAGGATGTGATTCCGCTGAATCAGATCAGAAGGGCCAAGGACAAAAGGGTGACGGCCAGGATGGGGGGGGTGAGGAGGAATCCTGTCCGGATGTAGTCGCCCCATCCGATTTTTTCTCCTTTCCTGGCCAGGACATGGAGCCAGAGAAGGGTTGCGAGGCTTCCGATCGGGGTGAGCTTCGGGCCCAGGTCGCATCCAATGACGTTGGCGTAAATCATGGCCTGACGGGCGTGTTCAGAGAGCCCATGAGCCTGTTGGATGGACAGGGTTCCTGCGAGGACCGCGGGAAGATTGTTCATGACGGAGGAGAGGATTGCGGCCAGAAAGCCCATTCCCAGGGAGGAGGCGACGACCCCCGAGCGCCCGATTTTCTCCAGCAGGAGGGCCAGATGGTCGGTGAGGCCGGCGTTCTTGAGG
>JAJYPO010000187.1 GCA_021795275.1 Nitrospirota bacterium
AGAGTGAGGCCTTAGACAACCCCATTATCTCAATAAAAGGACTGGGATGCACTTCCTTCTCATCTTCAATATATAAGTCTATCCTTATTCTTTATTTTCGACCAACAGATTCTTCGGAAGAGCCTTTTTTTATGCCCCTTTCGGTTCGGGGGCGTATCCCTGCTCCCGGACCCGGATGAAGGGGTTGTGGAGTTTCTCCCGTGCAATCGTGGTAAAGGGTCCATGACCCGAAATGAGGATTGTCTCCGGCGGAAATCCTGAAATCAGCCGATGAATGGAGTTGATCTGGACGGGAAAGGAATCGGGTGTGTCGCTTCGACCGGCCGACCCGCAGAACAGGGTGTCCCCCACGAGCAGGGCCCCGCCGATATGGTAGGCCACCGAGCCGGGCGTGTGGCCGGGCGCCGCCGTCACTGAGACCTTCCACCCCCTCTGTCCCAGCCGTTCGCATCCTTCCTCGGGAGTCAGGAGGGGGCCCGCATACTGAGCTGCCTCCGGAAGGAGAGGCCGGTCCCCATAAGATAGAAGGACGGGAATCCCCTCCTTCGAGACAGCTCCTTCAAAGCCGCCCCCATGGTCTCCATGCCCGTGGGTCAAAAGGATAGCCTCGATTTCAAGCCGCAGTCTCGAAATCGTTTCGAGAAGAAGGGGGCCACCGCCTCCCGTGTCCACGAGAAGGGCTCGCCCGGGATTCTCCGGATGTCGGACGAGCGTGCACCAGACGGCATATCCCGCGTAGTTTTCCCGGACTGGAATCAGATGGGGCGGAGGGGCCACCTCCGGAGTCGTCTCGGGATGGAGATGCAATCTTTCCATCGCCGCTCCGTCGAAGCCCAGAACCGTTCCCAGGCTCAACAGCTGGGCTTTGTCCGGCTCGACCTCCCCCGACTCCAGCCCCCTGAGAAGCTCCATCGGGATGCCGCTCGCCCCGGAAACGTCCTTCAGGGATTTTTTCCGTCCATAACGGAATTTTTTGAGAACATCGCCCGCCTGGTCTTCAAGGAACAGGTTGAGCATTGGTATCTCCTTTCTCGAAAAAATTGATGCCGATAAAGTAGACCATCATGGATTTCATCTGGAGCTCAAATTTTTTCAATGTGTGGGACTTCATGTGCTTTTCGGCCTTCCGGTAGTAATAATCGGCGAGCGAATAAACGCCCAGGGCTTCGTAGGTCACTCCCAGATCGGCATAGAGGCGCGGAGGGATGGGAAGGCCCTTTTGCTTTAGACGCCCGTATTCCGAATTCAGGAAGAAAAGGGCCAGAACGGGTTTGTTCGCCTGGAGGCTCCGGTAGGCCTTCTCTGAAGGGAGGTCATAGGGATAGAATGGCCGCTTGACCTTCAGTCGGAGAGTGCTGAAAAGATAACGGACGTGTTGGGCGATTTTTGCATAGAGATGGAGGTTGAGGGTCGTCTGGGGAATGAATGCCCTCTGGAACAGGGAAAAAGGAATTTTTTTTGAGGTGTTTCTGACAACCACCTTACGATCGAGTTCCACGTGAAAAGGAAAGGCCCTGAGAAAGAGAATATGGAGTCGTATCGTGTTGGTTCTGACGGTCATCGGAACGGTTATTGTCTGACAGGGAGGAGCCGCGCAGTTTCCGGCGATGAGCCGCCGGTCGGATACCCTGTGGGACAGAAGATGGACCATGAGAATGTCGTTTGATTTTGATAGGTGAGCCAGTTCGGGTATCGAGAGCGGGGTGAGTCCCGATCGCTCCCCGGTGGTGATTCCGACCGGATGAAGTCCAGGGACCTGCGCGAGATTCCTGAGGATGGTTCCTTCGAGGAGCCTTTGCTCCTCTGTTCCGACCGGCCAGACGAGGAGCCCGATCCTGTGGACCGGTCCAAGCTTGATGGGAGGAGCAATCCGGTCCTCCATCACTATTTCAGGGCTGGCACATCCGGTAAGGATTTCCGGAAGCAAGAGAAGGAAAACCAAAAAGGGGAGAGCGATGCGCTTCACGGGGCATGTCCCTTCGATGGCTGTGAAAGGGCCGGGGGGCGTACCAGGCGCTGGGGAGAAAGAAGAACCAGGATGTGTCCTGTGGACATAAGCTTTGAGGAGTAAAGCGTTTGAAGAATATTGCGGGAGTCTCTCTTCGAAAAGACGAAGACCTGTCGATGGAGGAATTCCTCGGGGCGAACGACCAGGGGGTGCAATCCCACCCTCCGTTCGAGCGCCTCGGTGTTCAGTCCGTCGCTCCAACCGGCCCAGCCGAAGGGAAGAACTCCGGAGGGGCGCCCTTCGTCCGGGATCATGAGAATGTGGCGTGTGTCTGAGATGAGAAGCACGTCCCGAAAGGGGTGGATCCTGTAATGGCGGGCATCGATAAGGAGTCCGGTAGGAGGAAGTCCCCGGGGCTTGAAAAAGGTTGTGTCGGAGGGAGGGGGAGAGGCGGTGGAGCGCTCCATTGCCAGAGCCAGACTGTCTCCGATATGCAACGGAAGGGGGATGATGATGCGGGCCAGCGCGATCCCTCCTCCGGCGGCCAGCGCGTGAATGTCCACGGAAAGATTCGACCGGGTAAGACCGTTGGCGATCAGGTATCTGGCGACCGTACCTCCAGACTGAAAGGTTTCCGGGGGAGCGGTCTTGCGGAGCAGAATGAATTCCCTGACAGGCAGATCCATGATTCCGTCACGGAGAAGGAGAATGGAGAGAAAAACGGCTTCGTTGCGGGCCTTCCTCATCCCATTGTTTTCAAAAAACGGGACGGTAACCTGGGAGGTGATTGTTCCCTCCTCAAAATTTGTCACCAGACTGGAGTGTGGGGTCGTTTTCTGAAGAAGAAAGGGGCGGGCGGGAAGAGTGTGGATGAGGACGGGAAGGTTGAGGTCAAAAAATTCCTTGTCGATACGTCGACTCAGACGTCTTTCGACCGTTTCTGCGGCCCCTGGTTCCTTGAAAATCCATCGGGCGGACCTTCTGGCATCATCTAGCAGGGAGCGCACATCGCTCTCGGTTTTCCCCCTCTCGAGAGCCTCGCGGATCCTCTGGATCTGGTCCCGATAATGAGAGTGTTCCTCGTTCAGAATTTCGTCCGCCAGGGAGTGTCCCGGAGACAGGAGGAAAAGCCAGAAAATTCCGGCCAGAGCTGTCATGATCAATCTTAGTGTCATCAGGGAAGGGCCAGTCCTTATGTCGGTCGAAAGGCTGTCATTGACCGCTCCGAATCTGTTACAATTCGTTCCTGTCGATTTCGTTTCGGGGCGTGGCGCAGCTTGGTAGCGCACCTGCTTTGGGAGCAGGGGGTCGCAGGTTCAAATCCTGTCGCCCCGACCATTTTCAATTCAGACTGTGGTATTTGTTGTGAAAACAAGCATAAATTGGCTGTCTGGGCATTTTATGCCTGTTTTGGGCACCGGAAAAAGAATGCCTATTTTTTAAATTATATCATCCATTGGCCTCAACCGTCCTTCCTTTCGACCTTTCGAACATTATCCGAGTCGGTCATCAGAACAACTCGCCATCTGCCAGTCGATACTTCCACGGAAATAGTTCTTGAAAATACTTCAGTATTTTTTGGTTTCGCTGGTTTAGTCAATGATTGGATTTCCTCAGGAAATTCAGGCTTTCTTTTGATAGTGCTCCATACCGACTCCCGAAACGGCAGGAGGCCGATCCGCGGTCCACACCAGGGAGAAGCTGACAGGCTATCCTTCGCAGACGGCGCTATCGTTTCTGACCTTCATCATCCGGTTCCCCCCTCTCTGGAATTCGTAGCTTACAGAAACAATCGACACAGTGTGTTCCTCCTCTCGAAGCTTTTTCTGGATCTCCTCCAAATGGCGGGAGGGAACAGCTCCCAGTTCGAGAAGCGGGAAGATGCGAAGCTCCCGGGCGACCCGGCACAACTCCCGGATCGACCGAAGATGAAAGTCGAGTGAGAGATGGGGGCTGTAAAGGAAGAGATAATGGGAACAGAGGGCCAGATCGAATTCCTTCTCCCGAAAGGGGAGTTCCGGAAGCGAGGCATTGATGTATCTTTCTTCGTCCAGTCCCTCGGAATAGTCGTCCAGAAAGTCGTCCATCGCCTTCCGACGGGTTTGACCTAAAGCCTCGACGGAAGGAATCGTCTCCCATACGAATTCATGGGCGTTTTTCCGGGTTTCGCCCAATACGGTTTCGAAAACCTGGTCGATGCGATCCCGGATCTCTTCCCTGGAAAACCGGTACAGGGGATCGACGGAAACAATCTTTCCTTTCCGCTTTGTCAGGCCGGAGTTGAAACTGGCCGGTCCGTCGGCGCATCCCAGAATCCGTTCGGAGAGATCCTTGTCCGAAAGGGCGAACATTCTCCTGTATTCCTCGAAGG
>JAJYPO010000021.1 GCA_021795275.1 Nitrospirota bacterium
CAAGATGTCCAGGCTCTTTTATATATCGGCTTGCGGCATGTTTCATTTGAAAAAGCCGTTCTCCGGACGATAATTCTCTGTGTTTGTAGATAACAACCCCGATCTTTCCACTTTTTAAAAGTATCTCCTGTAAATAATCCTTGTCTGCCCATGATGGTTGTCCCCCGGCAGAGTAGAAGAGTCCTCCATGGACAGGAATCCACACTTGGCGGGGATGAACAGCTTCGGCTTTTCCTTGATCGATGATTGCGATGACAGGATTTCTCTGGTGAGTTTTTTTGAAGTTGATATACCATAAGGAGGATAAAAAGTCTGTGAAAAAATTCTTTCCGTGAGCCGTTGAAAGATTCCTCCCGCCGGACATGAATTCCCGAAGAGAATTTGGCCCAAACTGATAGAAGCGATAGGGGATGGTTTCATCGGAATTGGTTTCAGACAGAGGAAGATTTTTGCTGGAATGAACAGATGGCTTAGAAGTATTCTGGACCGTATCCCCTATATTATTCTCCCCCCCAAGATCATAATTTTTTCGGATCGATGCGGCCAAAAATCTCGCATCGAAAATCTTCCTGTTCGATTCGACAGGTTTATACTTTAAGCAGGAAATGATCATAATGACCCTTGATCCAGTAGAAGTTGTGAAGGAGGCCCATACAGGTGATGTATCTGCAATGAAACCATGCCTATTTCGTGATTCGGCTGAATCGACAACGAAATACCGGAATCCATGAATGAGTGTCAGTTCGGATGCGCGTAGAAGTGCCAGATCCTCTGCCCGTTGCTGAGAAGTGTTACCGTTTCCGGTAAAGACTACCTTGAACGTTTTTTTCCCAAATTGCACGTCGGAATATCCTCCGGTCGATCCGAGCGGCTGATAAGCCGTCGCACAGCTGGTTAACAAAAATATGGTCACGGAGAATACGATTCTTCGCATATCAATCACTGGCGTCATTCTCCTTGCCCGTTATGGAAGAATCCTGTCTGAAAGGCGTTTGATGCTGGACTTTATCATGTAGTGTATCATGTCTCCCATGTCCACTGTCCGGGGCGATTTATCCTTGAAGAAGGGGAGGGTGAGGGGGGATCTTCGGTCAGTTCATCCCTCTCGATCCCCATGCCAAACGTGACTACAATCGATAGATCCAGGGCAAAGCAGGACCTTAAAGGGAGTCGACAGCCGACATTCCCGGGGGGGGACGCATGAACAGAAAAATGATCGGGATCGTGATTCTGGCTTCGATGGTTTCGGGATTCCTGGGGGGATTGATCTCCTCTGCATCTCTGCATCCATCGGGAAAGGGGGTTGCCCAGAATGGCCCTATACCCGAAAACATCATGGCCCGAAAAGTGACGATCTTGGATTCCAAGGGAAATGTCGGCATGATCCTGAGACCATACAAAATGGACATCTTTGACAATGACCTGGAGATAGAAGGAGGCATTCATCTTTATGATGGTAATGGAACCCTCGCAACAATCCTGAATCAAACCGGATTGATTTTAAATGGGAGCAAGGGAAGCAAAGGGAATATTATGCTCTATATGTTAGGAGGGCTTCCAACTCTCGAATTTACAAGTCCTGGTATCACGCCATCTGGGGGGTGTTGTCTCCCACTTCGACGCGAAGCACTAGGGCTGGATCAAGACGGAAAACCTTACATTACATTAAACGATAGGAAGCAAAATATACGCGCTTCCATTGGAAGCATATCCTTACAAACGATCAAAACGGGAGACATCACCCAGACAAGCGAATCTTCCATTGTCCTCTTCGACAAAAAGGGAAAAGTGTTCTGGGAGGTTCCTTAAGTTTCGGAATCAGGCTTCCGGATTGTGAATGTCCACTCCGAAGGCACGCCGTTTTTCCTGACCATCCGCATCTCGAGAGAAAGTATCTTCCCGAGGAGAGCCAGAAACGCCGCCGGGGGAAAGGAGAAAAGCCAAACCCCAAGACGGAGATGTTTCCGGCGTGTTCCCCTCTATCGAAACGCCCAAAAAAGGTTTTGTCGGGCCCACATTCGAGGGATCTTATCAACAGACCCGCGCAGATCGAACCTGGATTTTCGGATCTCCCATGCCCACACCCCTTTGTCATCGAAGGCCACAAGCTCGTCCCATCCTCTGATCGACTCCCGGAGGGTGTCTTCATCCCCCCCGATGGCCTTCAAAATCTCCCCATAAGGTTTGGGTCCGCCCGCAAGCATTTCCTCAATCAAATCCCGGGCCTCCCGGATGGCCCCTTTTTCTGTTGCCGGGGAGGGGTAAGGCGGGATAACCTGTCCGGACCCCTTATCGGGGGAAGGCGGGGCCTCAGGGGATGCCGATTTGGTCAGTTCGGCCAGAATCGTGGCCTTGTGGTCCCGGATGAAGGCCCGGACCTCATCGGTGAGTCCGGATTTTGGGGAGACAATCAGCTTGTCGCCGTCGGCTTCGATGGTGAATCCGGCCTGGGTGAGAACGTCGAGCGTCTTCATTCAAACACCTCCGCATTGTCATAAAAAGAAAGAGTGGGGTTTTCACCTTCACCAAGTTCACCATGTTCACCCGAGGCGACAGTGCTTGCTTTGCGTGGTGAACATTGTGGTGAACATCCGGAAAAGGATTTTTCGATGTTCACCGGGACGTTCACCCTTCCAGGGGGCTCTGGTGCTTGCTCGTGAACATGGTGAACTTGGTGAACGTCTTTCCCCATATCTTCTTTTTTAATCTCGATCCGATTTCCTGCCTTGGTGTGGTCGAGAAATTTGACCCCGATTCCCTGAGTTCCAAGAGATGGGGCGAAGTTTCGCAGTTGGTTTGATAGCCCGCGGGGGGATTTGGGCCAATTAGGTCCTCTCCGGTCGGATTCCGAAGCGATCTCTTCCAGTTTGCCTTTTAGATCCTTGACAATTCCTGTCCATGGAGATGCCATCGGGTTTTCGAGAAGATGAAGAATCGCCTGAACAATCGGATGATCGAGGATGTTGGCCGTTAAATCTCCCCGCTTGGATTCGTAGGCCGTCATGAAGGCCCCGGTCTTATATTCCAGGGATATTTCGACAGCAATCCCGACCCGCGCGAAGTCGGCCATCCTCGGCAAATTCTCATGTCCGACCGAGGGGAGTATTCGCAAGACTTTTACCATCAAGTCGAGAACCGCTCCGAAAAGTTCCGGTCCTGCCGCGTTAAACTCGCCTTCCATCTGTTTTTCGGTCTTCCTCTCCCTGGTGAACGGGGGGAGTTCGATCAGAAGAACCCGGTCGGCCAGGTCGGGGCGGTCGATGATATCGCTGATCGAATTCATAAGGATCGGCCGTTTAGCGTCAATGACAGTTTCTTCCGTGTTCTCGTACAGAGTCCGGGTCGCAAATCCTGCCCCATGGGTCAATCGGCAAAGGGCGTCCGAGATATTCGCCGGAATGTGGGAGAGATTATCAAAGGCCATGAGCCAACCATTGGTGGCCGCAATCGCCAAATCGCGCTCATCCTTAGGAAAAGCCCGGAGACCTCCTTTACGCGGGTCGATCAAATTAATGGCAAAGTTTGACGTGGAGGTTTTACCGCTCCCGTGACCCGCCCTCAAAACCAGGATGACGTAAGGACCTCCTGGCATCATCGAGAAGACAAGCCAAGCGAGAAAAAGAAGCTGGTCATTTTTCTCGGGAATATTCAGAAAGATGAAAAGCTGATCTATCTTTCCGTCCTTCACGGGAACGGGCAACGAAAGTTGATCTTTACCCCGGTGGAACCGGACGGGGCTTTCCGGCATAATTTCCCAACCTTCATTCGAGACCGCAACCACGCTCCAATTCGCCGTTCCCAAGTCGATGACAATCCTGTTTCCGTCCTGTGCGACTCGTCTGTGAACAGAATGCTCTTCGCCATCGAACCTGGCCAGGGCTTCCAGTGTGGACAATGCCTCGGAGCGAGCGTTTGTCGAGGGCGAACCCCCGGTTTCCTTGTGGAATAGGCGTTCTACGTATAAACGAAAGCTACGGGACTGGATTGGCCAAAATTCCCGGTGATTTCCAACTCTGACCTCGGCATAGGCGGTCATATCCGGGGTGTGGAAAAATTCGCAACTCCTCTTTGCCAGGCCGAGAATCAAATCCTTCTGCGTTTTTTTCTTTTCCGAGTCTTCCGCCGGGGAGGACATCTCTTCCGTTCCCCCAAAATCTGGGTTAGACTGCATGTGTAACCCCTTCCATTAAAAGCGCGTTGATATCCTTGTGGCCTGAGGGAATCCGAATCCCAACGGCCATTGTTTTTTTGAGCCTCCCTGCCAATTCCATTGCCGCTTTTTTACCTGGCTCATCGTTGTCCGAAAAGACGATCAATTTCCCGACTTCCTCAGGAGGTTCAAACCCCTTGAGGCCGCTTGTCCCGAGGCAAGCCCAACACGGCAAACTCCACAGGATCATTGCGCTTAGGGCGTCCTCTATCCCTTCGGTGACACCGAGAAGACCATCCCTCGGGGGAAACAATCGAACAGCCGACCCCGAAAGATCCCCGACCTTGTAGATTTTTTTTGGAGAATCCACCAAGGCCTTTCCTGACCCGTCAGGCGCGATCCACGTTCTATGAATCCCGACCGGGTGCCCCTGGGGGTTCCGGATCACGGCCAGCATCGCGGGGAAGGTGCCTGTCTTTATTGGATTTCCCCCGTCGGAGACTTCCCAATAATCCAATCGGGGGTGGGTTCTGAGGTCTTCCGGCCAGGTGTTTAGAACAATTCCCCGGCCTCGGAGGTATCCTCCAACCGGATCGTTGGGTTCGATGGGGTGGGTCTCATTCCAGAGGTCGGAGGCCCTGTCCGCCCGGCGTTCGGTGTCGTCTTTTGAAGGCTCGGTGGGAGGAGGTATTTCGTATCCGGTCCCGGAGCCCCATAACCCCGCCTCCTGAAGGGCCTTGACCACTTCGCCCTGGGAGCATCCGGCCCGGCAGACCACCAGGATCTTTCCGTCCTTCTCCCTAATGGACAGGCTCCTCCCGCCATGGACGGGGCACCTGCAACGCCACTCATGGCCCTCCCTGTGCCCTTCCAGGTTTTCGGCGAGGTCTTGGGCGGTCACAAGACGGCCGCCTTCGTCTTCACAAGATTGCCGTCGATAAACGCTTGCAGGTCTTCGCGGCGGTATTTGATCGTCCGTCCCAACCGAATAAAATTTGGTCCGACATTAGACCACCTCCAGCGAGGTAGCGTCGTGGGGCTCACACCCAAAAAATCGGCGGCCTCATCATTGCTAAAAAGATTTTTTTCCATTTTTTCTCCCATCTTTGAATTTGAGGCTGATTTCTGTGGACGCTTTCTAGCCTACAATTCGTTGATGGGGTTGGATAATCTGCCAAAACGAGTTATTTTCGGGCCGATTTGGTGGAGTGGTTATTTTTGGGGGAGGTTATTTACTGCGGATTCATAGATCCGGTGAAAGTCTCCGGGATCTTCGCCTTCAATAGCCGTCAGGACGAGACGGCACAGGGCGTAGGGCGGGGCCTCCTTGTCTCCGGAATAAGGGGAGGGTTGGACCGCGCATTTCTGCGGACGTTTCCCGGTGTACTTTGTCCAGAGGTCCAGCGTTTCCCGGACGATTTTTTTTCGAGGATAACGACGGGGTGAGGATGTTCCGAGGATCGTATTGCAATCCTCGACCGCCCCGGCCAGAGGGAGGAGAATATAGTCAAACGGGTGGAGAACCTGGATTGGTCCCTCGGAAGAATCCCATGTGATCGTGAGGGAATTTCCATAGTCATAGGCCTTTTTCAGAAGATTCCGGAATTTTTTGATTTTTTCTTTCTTTTCTTCGGGAGCGTCGATCCAGCGTTGGCCTATGCCGATCAGCCTCAGAAAATCATCCCTTGCCGTTTCCGGAACCTCTTTCCCCTCATTTTTCAATAGGTCCAGAATCTTGCCGATTATAGGGACCATCTCAGGGTTCTTCAAAAACCAAGAAAATGCCGGGAGGAGGTCAGGCATACATCAGCCTCCTTCCCCTGGGCTCGGGGACAGGATCCCCATGGGACTTTGCCACGTCCAGCCAGAGCGTCATGGCGTCCTGAACGTTCTTCAATGCCTCTTCGCCCGTATTCCCGTGGGCCGCGCATCCCGGCAGTTCCGGAACCTCGGCCACAAACGCCTGGTCCGCATTGCTCCAGTAGAGAATGACTTCGTATTTGTGCATCGTTATTCCTCCGTCAGATTCAATGTTCTCAGAAGTTCCCGGACTTGCCGCACCTGGTAAGGCTTGGCATTGTTCCCTTCCCTCTGGAGATTGATTTTGTCGCCGCTTTCTTCCTTTCGGAAAATGTGGTGACTCCCCCGGATTGTTTCCACAAAACCGAGGGATTCCAGAAGAGAACGCAAACCGTCAAATGAAATGCCGGCATCGGACTTGCCCGCAAGAACCTTGTTCAGGAGCTTTTCCCGTTTCCCCATTACTTGACCATCGGGAGAACGTTCGTGGTCTGCTCAAGCATCCGGTCAATCGCCTTGGTCGTGGCCGCCCGGACAAGATCGACCGCCAACCGGGAATAGGTCGCCGTGGACCCCTGGGACTTGTGGCCCAAGGTCTTTCCGATCAGGAGAAGGCTTTCCCCCTGGGTGGCGAGCCATGACCCGAGCGTGCGTCTCAGATCGTGAATCCGAAGATTCTCGATCCCCGCCCGGTCCAGAATCCTCTTCCATCCCGATTTCGGTTCCTCAAGATGTCCGCTTCTCCCGGTTCCGGGGAAGACGAAGAATCCGGACACCATGTCCCGCCGGGCTTTCAGGATCTCAAGGGCGACCGGGTGAAGGGGCACGACCTGGGGCTCCCCCGCCTTCGTCTCGGGAATCCTCCAGCGTCCGGCCGCCATATCCAGATCTTTCCATGCCATTTCAAGAACGTTCGTCCGCCGGGCTCCCGTGAGCAAGGCCAGAAGAACGAAGTCCCGGATCCCGGGGTTGGGTTCCGCGTTGACGGCCTCGAAGAACCGGGGAATCTCGTGGGGTTCAAGCCAACGGTCCCGCTTCTCCTCCTTGAACATGCGGATTCCCGCCGCCGGGTTGGAAAATGTCCAGGCATATTCCCGGATTCCCCACGACAAGATCGTCCGGACCAGCGCGAGGGTCCGGTTGGCTTCATAGAGCCCAGAGCGGGTCTTGATCTTCTGGTGAATCCGCTTGATCTCTTCGCGGGCGATTTCGGCGGGGGGAGTCTTGACCAGGGCGGACATGTGCCTCCTATAACGCCGTTCATCCTCGTCCCATGTCTTCTTTTCCCGATCCTTTGCTTCGGAAAGCCATGCGTCGAAGACTTCCCCGAAGGTGACGGCGGCCTTCTTCTTCCGTTTCTCGCTGGCCGGATTGATCCCCATGGCCGCCTGGGTGTTCAGGGTTTCCGCCCGCTTCCGGGCATCTTCGGGACGGACCGCCGGGAAAGGGCCGATCCGGACGGATTCCATCTTCCGGTCGATCCACTTGATCCAGCGGAAAACCTTTGCGCCGCTCGGGAGAATTTCCAGGTAGAGTCCCGGAACCTTCTCGTCCCGGAACCTTTCACGCTTCCCCGTGGGAGTGATCTTCTCAACATTGGTTCGGGTAAGGGAAAGGATGCGATCCATTTTGACCCCCTTTCTGTACATGGATCCGTTTTTGACTTTCAGGACTGGCCTTGTTCTCCGGTCAAATCCTGTACATGGCCGGTACATGGAACAGGGTCAAAAAAGGTCTATTTTCGTCTATGACCCACTGACTCAGTATCTCATATTCTCCTGTATTGTCAATGAATTTCAATCTCAATCTATCTCTTGGTACATGGAAACCACTGACTCTTAATCAGCGGGTTGGGAGTTCGATCCTCCCTCGGCCCACCACCCCCAAGCCTTCGCAGATGCCCGATCATTCCTCTTTTTCTGATGAGAAAACACCTTCAGAATCTTCTTCTCATTTTGGAGTGCGGAACCCTCCCCCTCTTGAACCTTATTCCGGCAACGAACGGATTTTGACCCAAATTAGATGTTATTCTGAGGGTACGGGTTTTTCTGTCCAGGGTTTCCTTTCCTGGAATTGAGAAAAGGAAGACATAAAATCCGGGGATCCCGAAAATTTCTTTTTGGGGGAGAGGTAAGGAAGGGGTTACCGCTCAAAGATACATGGGGGACTTATTTGGAAAGTCCTCCAGCCCCTCTTATTTTCGATCACGATGCAACCAAGGAGGCCGTCATGGAAACCAAGGAGGCTTACAAAAAGAAGCTTGAGGCCCAACTCAACGAGTGGAGCGCCCAGATCAACTTGCTGTCTGCCAAGGCCAAAAACAAAGGGGCAGACGTGAATCTCCAGCTTGCCAAGACTTTGGAAGACCTTCAGGCGAAACAAAGTGCGGTCACTAAAAAGATCAAGGAGCTGGACGATGCCGGCAGCGAGGCCTGGGTTTCCGTCAGTGTGACAGCCGAAAAGGTTCTGAATGATTTGAAAAAAGGGGTGGGGGAGGCCCTTTCCAAATTCAAGTGAGGCAATCCCGTTCAGATCATTGTTTTCTTGGGACTGTCAAACCTGAGTGAGGTTCCACCATGGGACTTCCTGGAGGATGGCAATGCCGGAAGACAACGGGGCTTTTGACAGAGGCCTCCTCTAAGATGATGCCCTCCGGTTGGCCGTGGGATAAGTCCGATTCCCAGGCTGATGAAGCGTGGGGGAGGAATATTGCTGTGGGGGTCCAAAACCGAAATCCAAAAGAAAAAGGGAGAGACTCTTGTCAATGGAGTCTCTCCCCTCAGTGTTCTATTTGTGAGGTATGAATCAAGGATTACCGATCAGGATTTGCTTCGGGATTTGTGGTCACTGTTCCCGAACAGGAATGCGAGAAATCCGGTTCCCACTAAATATGCAAAAAGAACAAGAAAGACACTGATCGGGCTGGCAGATGGTCCAAGATCCATGGCTTGCTCCCTTTCCCTAATGGTTTAAGCGCTCCTTTGATTCCATTATCAAAGGATGGCCCCATGATACATCATTGAAACCATTTTCGTCTTCTTTTTTTTCGGGTTTCGCGGTGGAAACTTCTTTGGCTTACGGAGGAGGACCTCTCCCGGAAGAGATCGAGAGGGAGGGAGCGGCCCCTTATAGTTTTGTCCAATGAGGGTCGGGACCCAATGGGTTTCTGATGCTGATGAATCAGCTTTCCGGCAGGATCAAAAACTCAGGGCTGCCATAGCTCCGGATAGAGTTTTTTCAAAGCGGCAAGCTTGGGAAGATCGTGATAGACAATATAAGGGTAGGTCGGATTCTCCTCCAGAAAATTCTGGTGGTAGTCTTCCGCGGGATAGAAAGCCGCTAAGGGAACAACTTGAGTGGCGATCGGTCGGGAAAAGAGTCCTGACCGTGAAAGCTGGTCGATATAGGATCTTGCAACCTTTTCCTGGTCCTTTGTTGCATAGAAAATCGCTGAACGGTACTGCGTTCCCACATCGGGACCCTGCCGGTTGACTTCGGTCGGATCATGCGCCACTGAAAAGAAAATCCGGAGAAGTGTTCCGAAGGAAACGAGGCGGGAGTCGAAGGTGATCTCCACCGCTTCGGCATGGCCGGTTCGTCCCGAACTCACGATTTCGTAGCTGGCTGTGTCGGACGATCCTCCGGCATAACCGGAAAGCACCTTCGAGACTCCCCGAACATGTTTGAAGACCGCATCGACTCCCCAGAAGCATCCTCCAGCCAGGACGGCCTTTTCGACCCCGCCGCCGGAACTTCCGACTTCAGGCTCAGGAAAGGGCGTGTCCGCTCCTGTGGCCTCGCCAATACAACCGAGTCCCGCAAAAAGGAGAAAGGATCCGGAAAGGAGGGTCTGGGCCAGGGTCATGGAGCCCCTCCCTTTCCGTCCGGGAATGGGACGAAGTTCAAGGCGGCCATGTTGATGCAGTAACGGAGGCCCGTGGGAGGAGGGCCGTCATTGAAAACATGGCCGAGATGGGCGTCGCAGCGTGCGCAGAGGACTTCCGTCCGCCTCATTCCATAGCTGTGATCCTCCCGTATCTGGATGTTGTCCCCGGAAAGGGGGTCCCAGAAGCTCGGCCATCCTGTTCCCGAGTCGAATTTGGTGCGGGAGGAGAAGAGGGGGGTGCCGCAGCAGACGCAACGATAGAGGCCTCCGTCCTTCCGGTCGTACCCGGGGCCGGAAAAAGGCCGTTCGGTGGAATGTTTCCGGGTCACATCATAGGCGACGGGAGACAGGACCTTCTGCCAATGAAGATCATCGTGGAGTTTGGAGACCCTGGCCGGTCCAAGGCTTTCCCCTTCTTCTGAAAATTCCGTGATGGTGACGAATTCCGAAGAAGGGATGGAATCTTGGGACATGACGGGGACTTCCTCTCAGGTGAAATTGGCATGGACAGACTCTCATCCCGGAGGAAGACAAGAGTCTTCGGCGAATCCTTGATTTCACGATAACCGCCTCCCCGCGCGAGGTCAAGAGAAAGAGGACAAGGCCCCCCCCTCCGGTGCCGTGCAAGAAGCCCCTCCCGCCGGCGGTAAAAGCTCCCGGATCCGAATCGGGAGGCGGTTCCCAAGGATTTGCGAGGAAGCCATCAAGGTCGTTTCAGTCTTTTCTGGCAAGGCAGATTCCCTTGTGAGGGATCACTCCCGAAAAACTGAGGTCCTGGAGCAAAATGTTGAAGGAGGAGGGAGATAGGCTCCAACAGTAAACGTCACGATCGCGTTTGCCGGGACAGAGGGATTCCGGGGGAGTCCCCGTAGGAAAGCTCGCCCGTCTAAGCAGGCCCTTTCCAGGACAGCCTGGAGCAATCGGTGTTCAGAGAGCCGGACCCAGGAGGGGCGGAAGGTGGTTGAAGCCGGCGCACCGTTCCGGCATGGGGATGAAAAGAGGCCTCCGGGAGCAAGAAGAGCCGCTCATCCTTAAGGGAAGACAAGGGATCCGGAAGATGGTCGGGTTTGTGGGGGGAAGAGGTTGTCCTCAAAGGCGAATGTCTTCAGACCTGCTTCGGTGGCTATGGCAAGAATCTCCTTGTGGGATCCTCTGAGATCGACTGCTTCAGCCCGGTCCAGGGGGAAGGAGAGCTTCGGATTTCGTTGAGGATCCTGTCCCTTGATCTTTTGTGCGGGAGATGACAGCGAGATCCTCCGGATTTTGGGGCAAAGAGCTTGCAGGAAGGATCTCGATACCTGCGAGAAGGCCGGGAGTCAGAAGAGACCGGATTCCCTCGAACGGGATCATGGGGCCCCTTCCTTTGCCGGTTCCGTCCCTTCTTTCATGCGACGGTCGAGGAAGAGGGCCTTTCGGAGAAAGGCGTCCCCGTCGATTTTTTCATTGTTCAAGGCCATGGCGATCAGTTCTCCCCCGATCATTTCAGGGGAGAGGATCATGTCCGGAGAAACAGAGCGGATTCGGGAAAAGTTGGCACGGCTCCGGACAGAGACGATGGTCCTGGCTTTGGAGCCGATATCACGGGCGGCCAGGACCACAAAGGCATTTTCCGCATCCTCATCGAGAAGGGCCAGAATCGCCTGGGCCTCAAGGGCCCCCGCCTTTTTTAGGGTTTCACTGTCTGCCGGGTCACCCACCACCTGGTCGGCGTCCTCAAAAGGGGGTTCCCGAAATTCTTTGGGAACGATTATGGTGACTGGAAGATTCCGGGATTTGAGCTCATGAAAAACATGGCGGGCCAGCGTTCCGGTTCCCACCAGGATGTAATGGTTCTTTCGAGGCATTTTGCGTTTCTCCGGGATGAGAACCTTCTTGAGTCTTTCATTGATCAGGGGAATGAGAACCGAGGAAATGGCAGCACTGAAAACGGTGATGCCGAACAAGACCAGGCTGACCACAAAGAGACGGGCATCGTCCGTTGTCGGGACAATATCTCCATACCCCACCGTGGCCATGGTGATCACCGCAAAATAGAAGGCGGTGATCAGATTGGTGATGGGCGGTGTGAATCCTTTCCCGAGAATGAAGGCTCCGAAGATTCCGTAGCTCATGAGAAGAAGGATGCTGAGGAGGGAAAAGAACGAGCCGGTCGAGACGGAGGACTGATCGAACGATTTCCTTGCGAGAATGAGTCCGGCCAGAAGAAGCAGGACGATTCCCAGATGGATGAAGGGCAAGGGAGTCTGTCTCAGAATGACCACGAGTGAAAGGGTTGTGAGGAGGAGTGTGACCACCCAGGCGAAACGGGACCGGAGAAGAAGACCTGCTGACATCAAAAGCTGGACAAGACCGATGATGGTCTGGGGGAGGCCTCCGGGAATATGGAAGACCGACGGAAGGTGGGAGAAATCCTGGGCTGGGCCAAAAGTCTGGAGATGGATCCGGATCAGACGGATCTGATCAAGAAGGGGGAGAACATTTTTGAGCCCGTAAAGGCCGACCACAAGGGCTAAAAGACCATGGGGAAAGAACCAGGACCCGCCGGGAGTCCTTCGGAGGCGCTGGTCGAACCAATCCCGGGCCTTGGAGATTCTCCCTTCTTTCACATTTTCTCCTTGAGGCGTCAATCTGGTAACATGGATTGAATGTTCGACGGGAGAAAGATAGCCGATCCGGAGGGTCCGCACAAGGGCCAGGACCGGAGCAAAGATGAAAGGCGGTCAAAGATGCTTTTACTTCTTCTCAGGCTTTTGGTGAATGCCCTGGTCATCTTTGCTGTGTCCCGGATGGTCCGGGGAGTTGAGATCCGGGGATTCCCGACCGCCATCGCAGTCTCGGTGGTTCTGGGCTTTTTCAACATTCTCGTGCGTCCGGTTCTGGTCATCCTGACCCTGCCGATCACAATCCTGACCTTGGGCCTTTTCATCTTTGTCCTGAACGCCTTCCTGCTCTGGCTTGTCTCGGAAGTCGTTCCCGGATTTGAGATCCGGACCTTTACCGCCGCCCTGCTCGCGGCCTTTCTCATCAGTCTGGGGAGTCTTTTGGTCTCCCTACTTTTTCCGAAGGGGTGGGCGTGAGTCCAAGCGTCCAGATGCCGGTCTTCCAGAACTGGATGGCCGCCACCCGACCAGACCGCGACATCAATCTTCGCCGCAAGGGGGAAAGCCTCTTCCTCCAGGGCGACCCCTCTGATTATTTCTACGTCGTGACGGAAGGAAGGATCCTCTTTGTCAAGGAAAGCCCCTTCGGAACACCCCTTGTCCTCGAGCGGCTTCTTCCCGGCGATTTTGTGGCGGGGTTTGCGGTGATCTTCGACTTTCCCTATCCGGCCGGAGCTGTCAGTGACTGCCCTTCGAGGGCGGTCGGGTATTCGAAGAAAAATCTTCTTGCCTCTCTTGACCGGGACAGGGAACTTCGCCGGGAGGTCAACACGGAACTTGGGGAACGGTTCCGGATGTACCAGTCGCGGTTACTCTATGCCCATATGCCGATCGAGGTCAGACTTTCCCAGGCACTGGTGGCTCTCTCCGGTCGCGGACCAGACATTCCCGTCAGGGAATCGGGAGTTTCCTATCGTGATTCGATCGTCATCACGCGCACCGTTCTGGCCCAGATGTGCCTGACGACGGTTGAGACGGCGATCCGCGTGACCCGCATGTGGGAAAAGGCAGGGAAACTTGATCTTTCCAGAAAAGGAACCATTCGGATCGTCGATCCGGCCTTTTTTGAAGGGATTGTCCACGGACACTCCCTGCGACTTTAATCTTTCCCCCCTCAGCCTTCTTCCGGACCGTACTCCCCTCCGTTGCAGGCCACACATATAAAATCCCCGTCAAGCCACCTCATGGGTTTTCCACAGATCGGACAGCCTTTCTTCTTCATTGTTTCAAGGGGCATGTCATCCTGAACATCAATATCACTCTTTCGTGGTTTCCCGGTGGCCATCGCTGCTCCTCCTCGTGGGGGTGGATGAGACTTGGGACGTCGACGTTCTCATTGTACCGCTTTCCGGTGGATTTTGCTTTTGGCAAACGGGGAGAGGAGCAGGGAAAGGTTTTCTCTCTCTCTCCCGGGCTGGTAGGCAAGATGGCCGGAGACGTCAGGAACAGCTGCAGGAAAATATTGTCCTGTCCTTTTGGACCCCGGTAAAAGGATGGCGGCGAGAAAGAGAAAAAAGAGAGGAAGGAAAACACGGCGAAGGGGGGCGGTGGGGGTGACGAGAAGAAGGATCACGGCGAGATAGAAGAGAAGCACAAGGGCGGGGTTTCCTCCGGGGATTTTCACCTCGCTTCCCGGAAGGCGGGCGAACCCGCCCGCCAGCCCCAGGACGATATGGGCAAGTGAGCCAGTCAGAAGGAGAACGATCGTCGGAGTGTGGGGAAGGATGAGAAGAAGGAGCAGGTCGAGAAATCCCAGGGGAAGGAGCAGGTCTCCTGCCACCGGAACGATGACAGGGTTTGCGATGATCCCGGCGGGATTCATTGTTCTGAAGACCAGTGCCAGAAGGGGAGCCGTAAGCAGGGTAATGATGAGTCCGGCCTGAAAGGATTCGCGAAGGGGATGAGATCCCGGCTTTTTTCGGCCCGGTTCCGGCACGTGTCTTTGATGCATGACCAGTCCCCACAGGGCGAGAAGGGAGAGAAGGAAGGAAAGGGAACGGGCCAGGGAGGGGGCGAATGCCAGCATGAGGAGGGTGGAAAGTCCCAGAATTTCGGAAAATTCAAGGTCAACGAAGAGAAGCCGCAAAATCGCCAGAAGGGAAAAGGCGAGATAAGCCCTGGCGGCGGCGGGGGGAAGGCCGATCATCAGGGTGTAAATTCCCAGAACCGGAAGGAGCAGGACAAAAAGGGTCCGTGAGACCGGGAGACGCACTGAGAGAGTGCGAAGAAGAGAAAGGGGCATGATCCTGACAAGAAGGAGGAAGGCCCCTCCCAGGGAGAGACTCAGAAGGGTCATGTGTTCGCCTGAAACGGAAAGGAGATGGGAGATGCCGGACTGCCTGAAATCCTCCATCGTCTCAGACATTAGAAACCGTGTATCAGAAAGAACGAGGGCTGACAGGAGTCCCGCCACATCCGGTGGATAGTCCTCCCTGAGGCGGGTGGAAAGTTCCCGGGTGAGTTGAAATGCCGACCGGACAAGGTGGCTGACGGGAGAAGAAGAGGGTAGAACCTCCAGGGATCCCGAGACAGGGAGAATGTAGGAGGGGGATTCGGAAGGAAGAGGAAATCCGCTCTGAGGGAGAGGAAGGGGATCAATCTGCCCCGACAGGCAGTCTCCCCACACCAGAGGTTCGGGAGGAAGTCGGTCTTTCGGGATGAATAATTTGATTCGTTTCTGTTCCATGGGGTCGCTTCCCTCCCTTGTTCCGGTGACCCAGAGGCCTCCGTTTGAAAGGGAGGGAAGAGAATCAAGGCAGATATCGACAGTGAGCGATCTCTGTGGGGGGGAAGGATGATCCGGAGGGAAGAGGAGGACTCCTGCCAGAAAGCTTCCTCCCAGAAAGACCCCGAGAAGGCGGAGGGATTGACCTGCCAGAAGCAGGACGAGTCCAAGGAGGCAAAGGAAAACGAAATCTGAAACGGGGAAGAAATAAAAAAAGCCGGAGAGGAACAGGCCGACCACACCCATGACAGAGGCAGGAAAAAAGGATCGGGACGTCAAGGTTCGTCGAAATGTCTGTCAGTGGCGTGGAGGAATCGCCGAAAAGTCCCTGGAAACAGCTTTCTCCAGGGACTCCATCATGTGGTCGAGTTTTTTTGAGTCCGGTCCTTCGAGCATGATCCGGATGGCCATTTCCGTTCCTGAATAACGGAGAAGGAGACGCCCGTGGCCCCTCTCGAGCTCCTTTTCGACCTCGGCTCTTGTTCTTGAAAGTTCGGGCAGGGTCTCGATGGGAATCTTTGCCGGAACGGAGATGGTCTTCAGCATCTGGGGATATGGCTCCATGACCCGGGCCGCATCGTCGAGCGAAATCCCGTCTATGGAAAGAATGGAGAGTAACTGGAGGGTGGTGAGCAGACCATCTCCGGTGGAGTGGAAATCCCTGAAAATGATATGACCGGATTGCTCCCCGCCGAAAGAAAGGGCCAGCCGGTCAAGCTCCTCCAGAATGTACCTGTCTCCAACCTGGGTCTTCCGAAGGTGGATCCCATGGGCCTTCATGGATTCTTCAAGAGCCAGGTTGCTCATGACGGTCGTCACAAGCGTGTCTCCCGAAAGACGGCCTTCCCTCTTGAGAAAGGGGGCGACGATTGCCATGATCCTGTCTCCGTCCAGGATCTTTCCCGACCCCGTGACAAAGACGGCCCTGTCGGCATCACCGTCAAGGGCCACACCAAGGTCCGCTCCGGTCTCGACCACACGTTTGGCAAGATTTTCCGGATAGAGGGCGCCGCAGTTGTCATTGATATTGATTCCGTCGGGGGCGTCGGCCATTGTGATGACCTCGGCGCCCAGCTCCCTTAAGGCCATGGGGGCAACCTTGTAGGCCCCTCCGTTTGCCATGTCAGCCACGACACGGACCCCGTCGAATTTCTGTTTTCTGGGGAGAGTGTTCTTTACAAATTCGACGTAGCGGCCTTCGGCTCCTGAGAGACGGGAGACCTTGCCGATGAGGCCCCCGGTCGGACGGATGTGATCGATCTCCGGGTCGGTAACCAGTCGCTCGATCCGGTCTTCAAGGTCGTCGGGGAGTTTGAGCCCCTCGGAGGAGAAGAACTTGATGCCGTTGTCGTCGTAAGGATTGTGGGAGGCAGAGATCATGATGCCTGCGTCGGCTCTGAGACTTCTGGTCAGAAAGGCGATTCCGGGAGTGGTGAAGGGCCCGACCAGAATGACATTGACCCCCATTGAGGTGATGCCGGATGTCAAGGCCATTTCCAGCATGTACCCCGAAATGCGGGTGTCCTTTCCGATAACGATATGGTGTTCTTCCCCGGCACGGACAAAGAGATGGGCCGCTGCCCTGCCGAGCCGATAGGCCATTTCCCCTGTGATAGGATGGACATTGGCCTTTCCCCTGATTCCGTCTGTCCCGAAAAGTCTGGGCCGAGTCTTGCTCACGTCCCCTCCCGCATTAAGGTCGCAATCCCCGTCATGATAGCAGAATTTCATGTTGTCCCAAAGGCTATCTCTTTTTCACAGGTCTTAAAGGTCCGGAGTGTGTGATCTCGACGGTCACCGTCGAAGGCGACAGGAGTCGGATCCGTGTGCTCTCGGGAATCGCGACGCCAATGCCAAATGTCTGGGTTTGCTTTCCTGTCAGGCGGGAGAGTTCGATGGGCCGTGTCTTTAAAAAATGAATTGAGGCCAGCTCGTTCCGGTCCCCTTCGATCAGGGCATGATCCGGAGTGATCCGGACGCGAAGAGGCGTGATCCTGTGCTGGGTTTCCCCGATAAAGAGCGGCAGGATCCTGACAGATTTCCGGGAGAGGGGCATGAGATCAAGCGAAACCTTGTCCGGGGTGAATCGGACCACGCTGACCCCAGTCGGGAGGGATAAAACGGAATTGTCAAGGCGGAGTGTCCTCTGTCCCGGGGAAAAGGAATGTCCATCGAGGATGACCGACAGGCTTTCTGCATGAATTTGTCTTCCGAATCCCGGGGGGCCCTCAAGAGTGAGGGTGACACGGTCTGGGAGGGATCTGGCGAGTTCGAGATGGGGAGGAAGCTTGACCACGGTGACAGGAACAGTCAGGGAAAAATACTCCCGTCCGGTACGGCTGATATGGAACCAGAGGGCCAATGAAAGGACCAGTGCCAGTATCTTGAGGGCCAGGTTCTTTTCCATGGAGCGCCGGACTGAGTCCCACCGGATCATGGGTGATTCCTTGAGGAAGGGCCGGAGGCGCCAATGGCCTTCATGAGAGATGACAGGCCGGGAATGTAGGAAAGCGTGGTATAAAAACGCTTTCGCAAAGACTGGATCTTTCGGCTTTTGGAGTGTCGGGTTTCCTTCCGGAAAAGGCGGGTGAGGGTTTGACGGAGAAGAATCATGTCAGTCTGGGGGGTAACTCTTCCGGCAACAACAAGGGAGATCTGGGAGGTTTCCTCCGAGACGACCAGGGCAACGGCATCGGTTTCCTCCGTGATTCCGATCGCGGCCCGGTGGCGTGTCCCATATTGGCGGGAAAGGTCGGAGGAGAGGGAGATGGGAAGGAAACATCCTGCCGTGGCGATCCTGTTCTTCCGGATGATGGCTGCCCCGTCGTGAATGGGAGAGTAAGGGAAAAAAGACTGACCAGGAGTTCGTTGGATATGATGGCATCCAGAGGGACCCCCACCTCGACAATTTCGGAGAGATCGGTGTTTCTTTCTATGACAATGATTCCACCGATTCCGCGTCGGCTTAAGGTTTGCAAGGCCTTCACGAGCTCTTCGATATCGAGGGAGGAGTCACCAAGAGGGATTCCGAGAAGAAGAGGGCTTTTTCCGACACGAGCGAGGGCCTTGCGGATTTCTGGCTGAAACAGAATGAGAAGAGCCAGAACGATCTGGGACCAGAAGCTGGTGATCAGCCAATTGAGGGTATAGAGCTTGAGCCATCCGGAGACGAAAAAGACAAGGAGGAAAACCAACACTCCGATGACCATCTGGAAGGCCCGGGTCCCGCGAATGAGGAGAAGGATCTGGTAAAAGATGAACCAGACGGCAAGGACATCCAGGATGTTCCGCCAGAGGGCCCATGACGCCAGACTATGCATGGTCCTCTCCCGCGATAGAGCGAAGAACCCGCCTGATCTGGACGGCTATATCCGGGCG
>JAJYPO010000188.1 GCA_021795275.1 Nitrospirota bacterium
TGGTCAACGGCGTGGAGGTCGGACTGGGTATCCGGCTCGTAGTCCTTGGGAGAGAGCCCGATCCAGTAGTAGGGGCGCCCCCGGGGATCCTCCTTGCGGATGATGTCTCCTGAACCGAAGACCCGCTTGCCGAGCCGGGTGACACGGATCCCGGCCACTCCGGAAAGGGGCCTGTCGGGAATGTTTACGGAAAACAGGACCGAGGAGGAGGGCGCGGACTCCATCATCCGCCGCACCAGAAGACTGACAAAGTGACGTGCCGTCTCGAAGGCCAGGGGCCTAGCCGGATCCTCGGGAACGGTCAGGGAGAAGGCCATGGACGGAACCCCCAGGATCGACCCCTCGAAGGCGGCGGAGACCGTTCCCGAATAGGTGACGTCGTCGGCCATGTTCGCTCCGTGGTTGACCCCCGAGAGAAGAAAGTCCGGTTTTCGGGGAAGGATGGTGAAGATGGCCAGATTCACGCAGTCGGTCGGGGTTCCTGAAACGGCGAAGTGGCGGGGAGACCGTTCGTAGATCCGGAGAGGCTTGTGAAGGGTCAGGGCATGGGAGGCCGCCGACCGTTCATTTTCAGGGGCCACCACATAGACTTCGCCCATCTCCCGGACGGCCTCTTCAAGGACCGCGATCCCGCGGGAATCGATCCCGTCGTCGTTCGACAGAAGAATCAGAGGCCGGGAATCAGAGGCCATCGGGAAGGGTCCGGAAGAAAGACCGGGATATGAAGGGAGCAATAACGGAAGAAACGATCACCAGGAAAGTCCTTTCGGCGGTACTCCGGGATAACGGACAGGGAAAGGGCACACAAGGGGAAAGTCCCCGGAACGGAAATCACCGGTTCTGATCAGGAGTGCTCCTGCAGTCGGCAAGGGAATCAAAAATGGTCGGGGCGAAAGGATTTGAACCTTCGACCACTCCCACCCCAAGGGAGTGCGCTACCAGGCTGCGCCACGCCCCGATTGACAGATAAGGAGGGGAAATCTCCCGCTCAGGCGATTTCCCGGTCATTGGCAGACAAGATTGCCAGACCTTTGCGGATCTCCAGCAACAGACCTTCGACGGTGGGGGCGTCGAGTGCCGGAGGCCGCTTTTCCAAAATGTTGCGAACGCTGGGAACGGATCGGCCTTCGTTTCGCAAGAGGTCGATGATACGGGTGAGGAAGCTCAGGTCGGCTTCCGAATACTCCCGGTGCCCCCCCTTGGTCTTGGAGGGCGCAAGCATGGGAAAGGCCTTTTCCCAGGAGCGCAGGGTCGCCACCGGGACACCCAGAAGAGCCGATGCCTCACCGATCTTGTACTTCCGGCCCGAGACCCTCACGATCTTCTCTCCCGCTTTCTCCCGGAGAAGGGGTTCACTCCGGAATCAGACGGACTTTTTGCGCGGCGAGGCCGTTTTTTTCGGAGCCTCTTCCTCTCCCCAGAAATGGCGGGTGGGACGAAAGACAACCACGCGGTGGCTCTTGATGAGAAGAGGTTCGCCCGTCTTCGGATTTCGGCCAAGGCGGTCTTCGCGTTTCCTGACTTCGAATGTTCCGAAGCCGGTCAGCTTCACGGATTCCCCCGAAAGGACCGCCTGGGTGATCTCCTCGATCACAAAATCCAGAGCTTCACGAACAGTCTTCCTGGGAAGGCCCGCGCCGCCTCCATGGCTGCGCGTATACTCGACGATATCGGTACGATTCAAGGGAAACCTCCTTATTTCGGATGATAATCATACGAAGAAGAGCCGGTCATGTCAACCGGTCAGCGGAAAAAGAGTCAAAGAAGACCGATTCTTTCCCGAATTTTCCCGGAAGGAGAGAAGATCCCCCCGTCGGAAGGGTTCTCCAGAGGATGTCATTCCTCATCGTCCTCGAGGTCCTGAAGACCCCTGTCTGGGAGGCGCCCGGGGAAGCAGATCCCCCGGCGGCTCCCAAGGACGAAGTCGATGATCTCACCGATCTCGGAGGAGTCTCTGTCCGCCTTGGAGAGCCTCTCCCGGTCGAGGGTTCCCGTGAGAAGATAATCCCGGTAGAAGGCGGCGATCCGGGCAATCGTCTCCCGGGAGAATCCCGCCCGGCGGAGCCCCACCCGGTTGATTGTCCGGAGGGTATGGGTTCCGTCCATGATGGCGAAGGGAGGAACATCCCGGCTCGTGCGGGAGCCTCCGCGCAAAAGGGAAAGCCGGCCGATCCGGATGAACTGGTGGACCAGGACCCCCCCTGACAGGAAGGCTCCGGCTCCCACCGAGACATGGCCGGCCAGGAGGACCCCGTTGGCCAGGATCGCCCGGTCCCCCACCTGGCAGTTGTGCGCCACATGGCTTCCCGCCATCAGGAGCGTCCCGCTCCCGATCAGGGTCCGGGAATGCTCCTTCGTCCCCCGATGGATGGTGACATACTCCCGGATCTCGTTTTCATCCCCGATCACCGTCTCGGAGAGACCCCCCGCAAAAGAATGATCCTGGGGCTCATGGCCGATGATCGCCCCCATGTGGACCCGGTTCCGCTCCCCCATGGTCACATGGGGACCGACGGACACCCGTTCCATGAGGAGGGTTCCGGCCCCGATCCGGGAGGGTCCCCGGAGGACGCAGAATGGTCCTATCCGGACATCCTCCCCGAGCTCGACGGAGGGGTCGACCACGGCGGACGGATGGATCTCAGCCTTCAAACCGCCGCGCCTCCGAGATCAGGAGATGATATTCGATGCTGTCCTTAAGCGCCAGAAGACTGGCCTCGATGACATTTTCCGAGACCCCGACCGTTCCCCATTTCCGGTGTCCGTCGGACGATTCGACCAGGACCCGGACCCGGGAGGCCGTTCCCTGGCTTCCGGAGAGCACCCTGACCTTGTAGTCGAGCAGGATGATGTGCCTGACCTCCGGGTAGAAGGCCCCGAGCGCCTTCCGGAGGGCATTGTCGAGGGCGTTGACGGGACCGTTGCCGAGTGCCGCGGTGTGTTCGAAGGAGGAACCGACCCGGATCCGGACCGTCGCCTCGGAGTAACCCGTGGCCGGATCCTCCCCCTTCCCCATGCCGATCCGGAAGAAGTCGAGGGAGAAATAGGGCCGGAAGGAGGCCATGGCTTCCCGCATGAGGAGCTCGAAGGAGGCCTCGGCCCCTTCGAACTGGTATCCGGCAAACTCCATTTCCTTGAGCCGCGTCAGAAGACCCGACAGGTGATGGTCTCCGTCTTCGACGACAAGACCGTACTGGCGCGCCTTTTCGACGAGATTTGATCGTCCGGACTGCTCGGAAAGAAGGATCCTCTGGCGGTTGCCCACCGATTCGGGGACGATATGCTCATAGGCCCGGGAGACCTTGCGGACCGCATGGACATGCACTCCTGCCTTGTGGGCAAAGGCCGAGTCCCCGACATAAGGCATGTTTTTCGGAAGGGGCCGGTTGGCCAGTTCGAAGACGAAGGCCGCCGCATCCCGCAGGCGGGCCAGGGACTCCTTCCCGACGACAGTAAATCCCATCTTGAAGACAAGATTCGGAATGACCGAGATCAGGTTGGCATTTCCGCACCGCTCGCCGATTCCGTCGATCGTCCCGTGGATCTGGCGGGCCCCCGCCGAAACCGCCGCCAGGGAGTTCGCCACGGCAAGCTCGGAGTCGTTGTGGGCGTGAATGCCGACCCGGCCGCCCAGGATGGCCGCCACATGTCTCGTCGCGGCCTCGACCTGCCAGGGCAGGCTTCCCCCGTTGGTGTCGCAGAGGACAATCCAGTCGGCCCCGGCCTTTTTGGCCGCATCGACGGTTCTCAAGGCAAATTCCGCATCCTCTCCGTAACCGTCGAAAAAGTGTTCGGCATCGTAGACGACCTCCTTGCCGTGCTGCTTCAGGTAGTCGACCGTTTCGGCGATCATGGCAATGTTCTGCTCTTCGGAGAGTCCAAGGATCTCCCGCACATGGAGACGCCAGGACTTTCCGAAGATTGTGACAACCGGGGTTCCGGCGGCGAGAAGGTCCCGGACGACCGGATCGTCGGAGACCCTGTTTGCCGCCCTCCGGGTGCTTCCGAAGGCCGCGATCCGGGCATGGACAAGGGGGATCTCTCGGACCCTGGCAAAGAACTCCTGGTCCTTGGGATTGGCCCCTGGCCACCCGCCTTCGATGTAGCCGATTTCAAGGGAGTCAAGAAGAGAGACGATCCGGAGCTTGTCCTCAAGCGTGAAGGAGATGTCCTCCATCTGGGAGCCGTCCCGGAGGGTCGTGTCGTAGAGCATGACCGTTCCCGGAGCGCTATCCACGGACGGGCTCTCCGGACTCGGCCCTGTCGAGACCGAAGGACTGGTGAACGACCCGGGCTGCGAGCTCCCCGTA
>JAJYPO010000189.1 GCA_021795275.1 Nitrospirota bacterium
GAAATCAGGTGGCTCTCCCAGGAGGGATCCCGGGAGACGGCCTCCTTCAGGACAGGAAGGGGAGGCTTGGGAGTCTGCCGGGGTTTTTTGGCCTTCTTTTCCTCGGAGACCGAAATGGAAAACTCCAGATCCTCGAGACCGGTGAGGACCTTGCAGGCCGCGATGATCGATTCCTGGTGGCGGCCGGAGACAAGGCGGCTCACAAAGCCGTTGGGAACCACCAGAAGGAGCCGGTTTCCCGTTCTTTCGAGGCGGCACTCCCGGTAGAGATCCCGAACCCCTTCAAGGACAGAGGATCCCTCTCTCTCGTCGATATGGTCAAGTACGTCGTTCCAAAGATCCTGCATGAAAATCTCTTGGGTCCAGATGCCGAAGACATCGCTGTGAAAAGTTTTTAACAGTCTGTGGAAAACCTGTGAAAAAATACCTTACAAACCGGGAGGAAAAGGGGAGAACAAATCTCAGTATTAATATCTTTTAAGTTATTAAAAATAAAAGAAAAATAATGATGACCGTGGCCTTTTTCTGGGGAGGAATCAGGGGCGGAATTGATCCTACCAAAGAACAGGGTGAGGGTCAAATGAACGATTTCCCGACAGGGATTCACCAGACTTTCCATAGGATCAACCCCCTTTCTCTCAATGACAATCCCTCTATTTTCCCCAAAAAGGCCCGACTCTATGTACGACTTCAATCTTTTAATGAAATGAAAAACAAAATTAAAGAAGAAGAGTTTCTCTCTTCATTAATTCATGCCGGGGGGAGATCACACCCCTGGACATGAGAATGCGGGGAAGGATAGCGCCGACGGCAGGGACGCCCCTGCATTGGTTTTCAGTATAGAGGGCTGCTCAATGTTTCGGGATAGCCCCTGACTTCTCTCCTGAACCTTCAATCAGTGAAAAAGATTTCTCCATTCTGACGATCTCTCTCGATTCCAACCCAACGCTTTTCGCCATGTCCTTCCATCGGGAAACGCCTTCACAAATCCGTTCCAATTCGTTATTTGCTTCCGTCTCGCTTCCGTAGCGAAAATAAGGAGAAAGCGACCGAAACAGTTTCATGCTCGGCAAAGAATTAAACCCATCGAACGAAAGAGCGTGATTTTGCCTCCAGGAATTCGGATTCAGGTCGTATGCCGGAGAAAGTGTCCATCCGGATATATTTCTCAGAAAACCGTGGTTTCTTAAATGGTCATCAGTATTCCCGGTTAGAGCATTGAACACCATCCGTTTCCAGAGATTTTTAGCGTCCTTCGTCGGATCGGATGAAACAGTGACAATCATTTCAGCCAATTCCCGATAGCTCCCATAATCACGGGTCTTTTCATCTCGTCCGAGCATCGTCATGGCCGACATGAACGGGATTCTTCCCCCATCGGCAGTCCGGTCGAAACGCTTTACCAGCAAGACGTGATTCCCCCCCGGAAGATCCAGCACTTTTGCATCGGGTGTTTCGATCCCGACAGATTCGGCCAGTTTCAGCATCATCAATTCCCACAATCCGACTCGATGCTCATCTTTTTGGGATGGGAATTTTGCAATCCACATCGTCCCGTCCTCCTGAACGACCGCTTTCGGTCTGGCACCGCCAAGCGAAGCTCCGGGACGCAGCAACTTTCGGATGTCATCGGACGTTTCCCGATCTGTCTCAACTCTGCTTATCGACTCACCTAATTCCGGGACCATGACAAACTTCGGAACATCGGAATGTTGTGAAAGATACTCTTTAGGGTTATTTGACAGACTGATTCTTATGGCTCCTAACCGCATATAGTCGCTAACGCCGATCATGTATTCGCTAGGAGTTTTTCCGCCCGGATAAGCCCTGTCCTGAAGGATCCGACCCCAACGATCAGGAGAAATATCCTGAAAAACTCCAAAGAGGCGATCCTCCTGAAAAGGAAAATTCCGTTTTAAAGGAAGCATCGGATCGATCTCGAAAGAGAAAGGATGATTAATCCACTCATCTGAATATTGGAAACGATAGAATTCCTTTTTCCGATTGTTGAAAACGTCCAGCATCCCTACCAAATGCGTTTCCCGACCGATCTCGATACTTATCCGATACGAAGACATGGGGACTCCTACTGATTCCATTTTTTGCGGGGAGTGCGAATCCTTTTCGGCAGGGTTTCCTCAAGCATGTTTAGCCCCAAGGGATCCCTTGTTCGATCGACAATCATTTCAAGATCCTCAAGCTTGCCGAGAACCATGATCGCCATGGCATAAGCACCCATGTTGACCTTCGGATCACCTTTTTCGATCCGGCCCAACGTGACACGAGTCACCCCCATCCGTTCCGCCATCAGGGATGTGGAAATACGGCGTCTCTTCCGGGCATCGGCGATATCTTGTCCAAGTTTTCTCAATGCGGTTTCAATTCTGAACGAATGAATCATAATGCATCCTCCAATATTCAATATGTAGTTATATTGTATATTATAAGATTCATTATTTCAATGATAAAATCATTGATCCAATTGCGCGGCAAACCTCGTCCGAAAGGCGCGGGGAAGGATAGCGCCGACGGCAGGGCCGGGCAGGCCCGCAGCTCCTGTTCGCCGGGGCAACCCGCCGAGTTCGTCCCTGACCGTTCAGGCGGCGGATCGATCCCCGTCTCCAAAAGGGGAGTCGGCAGGAAGGAATCCCCGAAGCGATGGAGGGGAGGATGTCAGGAAGAGCTCTCCATATCTAAGAAAATGTCTCGGACAATCCGAATTTGGCCCCGTCTCCACTTGACCCCCTTTCCCGGTATTCCTTACAATTTACTTTTAAACCTCGATGGACCTCCCGAAGGAGTTTCAGGATATGGTAAAGATGACCGGTGCCGAAATGCTGCTCGAATGCTTCAAGAAAGAGCGTGTTTCCCAGATTTTCGGATATCCGGGAGGCGTCGTCCTCCCCATTTTCGATGCCCTCTACAAGGATCCGTCCCTGTCGGTGGTCCTGACCCGCCATGAGCAGGGGGCGGTCCATGCGGCCGAAGGATATGCCCGAACGACGGGAGAGGTCGGCGTGGTTCTCGTCACCTCCGGTCCCGGAGCCACGAATACGGTGACGGGAATCGCCGATGCCAACATGGATTCGATTCCCCTGGTGGTCGTCACCGGTCAGGTTCCCACGAAGATGATCGGAAACGATGCCTTCCAGGAGGCCGACATCGTGGGGATCAGCCGCTCCTGCACCAAGCACAATTACCTCGTCCGGGACATCTCGGAGCTTCCCCGCATCATGAAGGAGGCCTTCTATATCGCCCGTTCCGGACGTCCGGGGCCTGTCCTTGTGGATATTCCCAAGGATGTCATCGTGGACCGGGCCGAGTTCCGCTATCCCGAAACACTGGCCCTTCGCGGGTACAATCCCACCGTCCACGGAAATCGTTGGCAGATCCGGAAGGCGGCCGGGCTCATCGCCAAGGCCAAGAAGCCCGTCCTCTATGTGGGGGGAGGGGTCATCGCCTCGGACTCCCACGCCGAACTCGCCGAACTCGTCGCCCTCACGAAGATCCCTGTCACCCTGACCCTGATGGGTCTCGGCGCCTATCCCGGAAATGATCCCCTCTTCATGGGCATGCTGGGCATGCACGGGACCTATGCCGCCAACATGGCCGTCCACCACAGCGATCTCCTCATCGCCGTGGGAGTCCGCTTCGACGATCGGGTCACCGGAAAGATCGCGGAATTTTCTCCCCATTCGAAGGTCATCCATATCGACATCGACCCCACCTCCATCCGGAAGAACTTCCGGGTCGACGTTCCCGTGGTGGGAGACGCCCGCCTGATCCTTTCCGACCTTCTCGAGGATGTGAGGAAGATTCAGGAAGAGGAAGGTCTCCCCGATCTTTCCGAGTGGAATGACCGGATCGGCGGCTGGAAGGAGGAGCATCCCCTGACCTATCGCCACGACACCGAGGTGATCAAGCCCCAGTTCGTGATCGAGAAGGCCTTCGACCTGACGGGAGGAGACTGCATCGTCTCCACCGATGTCGGCCAGCACCAGATGTGGACCGCCCAGTTCTTCAAATTCCTTCGCCCCCGCACCTGGCTCACCTCGGGAGGACTCGGAACGATGGGCTATGGATTCCCGGCCGCCATCGGTGCCCAAAGAGCCTTTCCCAAGGCCCGGGTCATCGCGGTGACCGGAGAGGGGAGCTTCATGATGAACATCCAGGAGATGGCCACCGTGGCCTCCATGGAGATCCCCGTCAAGATCGTGGTTCTCAACAACAAGTATCTCGGCATGGTCCGTCAGTGGCAGGAGTTCTTCTACGGGGGCCGCTACTCCTCCTC
>JAJYPO010000190.1 GCA_021795275.1 Nitrospirota bacterium
ATAGTGCCATCCCCAGTCCAGGTAGATCGTCGCGCTGTCACGAAGGGCCTGGGAGGCGACATGGCGGGATTTTCGATCTTCCTCGGAAAGAGGAGCGGAGGAATCTTCCCTGTTTACGGTATCGAGAAGAGCATGAAAAGATTTGATAGACTCCTCAACCTTCAGGAAGGCATCGGCCAGGAGATTGTCTTGATAATCGGGAATATCATTGAGGATTTCTTTTTTCATGAGGAAATGAGGGGCAAAGGATCGGCCTTTGCCCCGGCCTTTCTCTAATCTAGCGAGCCACCATTTTTATTGCATTATGCTTTGCCGCATCACAGACGACGACGCAGAGCTCGCATCCCTTGCAGCGGGATTCGACAATGACTGCCACCATTTTCGTGGTGTCCATCTGAATGCAGTTGGCCTCCGGACAATACATGATGCAGAGCCGGCATCCTTTCTGGGCGACGCACTCCTCCGAATTCACCTCTGCCACATTATACATTGATGCCCTTCCCGAGTCTTTTGAGGGTTACATGCCCACGCCCGCACTGATCGCGGGATGCTTTGCCGTAAATGCCGTCGCTTCGTCATAGGTCCTGCGGATGGTATCGAGGTTTTTCTGAAGAAGCATTTCCTTCTTGGCAAATTTTTTCTTGATCGCTTCATCAAGGGTGGCTGTTCCGCCTGAGGCCACATACTTCTTTCCGAAACGATCCTGGAGTGCCTTGTCCAGACCATCCATGGTCACAACATGAGTCAGACCAGCCACGGCCCCGAGCATTCCCATATTCGTCGCCAGTTCGGTCCCGGCAAGTTCAAGGGCGATCTTTGTGGCAGGAACGTAATAGACCGTGACCTTCTTCTTGGCAAGATCCTCCCGTTCCTCATCGGTCAGCAGTTCGATATCATCATTGATGATGATCAACCCCCCATCCTTGATTCCGGAATAAAAGGGCATGGTATAGCTTTTTCCCATGGTGATCACCTGGGGATGAAAAACCATGACGACATGGGGAAACACGAGTTCTCCCCGGTCAAAAATTTTTTCAGGGCCGATACGGACATAGGATTCTGCCGGAGCCATCCGTTTTTCCGCACCGAAAAACGGGTTGGAAATCGAAAAGTTTCCTTCGTGAGCCGCTGCCATGGCCATCAGGTGGGCAGAGGTTACAACTCCCTGCCCCCCAAGGCCCGACATGCGAATATTGACGCGAGCTTTCATCGGGACTCCCTTTTGTTTAGGATGTGGCCCCACTTGTGGCCAGCTTTTCAGCCTTCTTCTTTTCCGCAAGTCCGTCAAGGAATGACTGGGCCTCGGGAGAAATGAATTCCCGGAACTTGAAACGCTCGCCAGGAGCCTCCGAAGTCCTCATTTCCTGTAGACCTTCCATGCTCTGCTTTCCGATTTCCAGAATGCACGGAGTGTAGATCTGGACGTAGGTCGGCCCCACTTCTCGGGCGATAAGAACAGCCTGCTTGATGACCTTTTCCACAAGGCTGGGCTTGCTCGCCGTCATGATGGCGACATAGTCGCATCCCGACTCGCGCGCGATCTCGGGAAGACGCACCTTCTCAAACTTCTTGCCGACCGGAGCCATCTTTGCGAGGAATCCCTTCTGCATCAATCCGGATTCCTGCCCGCCAGTGTTGGCATAGAGCTCGTTATCAAAACAGATCGTGGTGAATCTTTCCTTCCGGAACCATGACTGAAGGGTCATGTCGAGACCAATATCGACTGTGGCGCCATCACCGGCCAGGACGATGACATCCTTGACCCTGTCCGGAAAACGGACGGCCAGGGCCCGCTTAAGGCCCGTCGCAATCGCGTTCTGGTTTCCGAAAAGCGAATGAATGTTGTGAACGGCTATCATCGGGAAGACCAGGCTCGTGCAGCCGGTCGAACCCACCATGACCGTATCTTCGGGGTTGGGGATGGAGGCCATGATATGACGAAAGGCAATCGACTCCGGGCAACCCGCACACAGGGAATGTTCCGCAATCAGCTCTGTCGCCGTCCCAAAGTCCTTCCATCCACGATTGGGGGAGTCGTAGGTCCCTGATTCCACAAGATCAAGATAATCTTGCGGCATGATATCGACAAATTCCTTGTTTATCTGGATTTTCTTACCCATGGACGAGCTCCTTATTCCGGCGGTGAGCCAGATGTTTTTCGATCTCCTCAACGATAATTTCCGGCGGCATGGTCATTCCGCCGGCGACGTGCGGGCCGGCCACGACCCGGCTGTTCCTGTCGATCGTGGACTTGATTTCCCGGGCAAGCCAACCGGCCACATTGAATTCAGGAACAAAAATATGCTTTGCATGCTCTGTTGCCTTACGAATTTCTTCCGTCGGGAAGGGGCGAAGGGTCTTTATCTTGACCAGACCAACCCGGACACCCTTGTCCCGGAAGAGCCGGATGGCTTCTCTGGCCTGGGAAACTGCCGTTCCTGAAGCAACCATGATGATTTCGGCGTCGGAGTTTTCCACCTCGATCAGCCCATCGAGAAGAGGGATCGTATGTTTTCTGGAGCGCTCGATAGCTGCTCGGATTTCAAGCTGCCAGCTGGCATGGGTCATATAGCTGATATAGTTTGACTTCATGACAAAAGGATCGCGCATCATACGGACAGGGGGAACCTCCATGTCCATGCAGACCACGGGGCTCCGATAGGGATCGTAATGGGGCAGGGCCATATCCTCGGGAGTCATCATGACCATATCCTTCGTATGCGTCACGAAGAATCCGTCGCAAATGACGCCGATGGGAAGATGCACCTCCGGCTGCTCCGCCACATAGTACCCCTTGAGCATGAAATCGAAGAGATCCTGGGCTGTCTCCGCATGCCACAGGAGCATGCCCGTCTCGAGCATGAAGGCAATTTCCAGCGTGTCCGGCTGGATGGTCAGGGGAGAATTCACGCCTCTGACCGTGAAGACGACCTGGATCGGAAGGCGGCTTCCGGCCCACATCGGGAAGTTCTCAAAGGCCCGAAGAGTTCCCGGGCCCGCCGTTGTCGTGAAGACACGGGCCCCACCAAAGGCCGCCCCGGCACACTGGCCCATGACGGCAAATTCCGACTCGCCGCGCATATAGTCACCGACATACCCTTCCGCAAAAAGCTCCCCCACGAGAGAAGAGGCTTCGGACTGGGGGGTAATGGGATAGGCCACCGAAAAGTCGACGCTGGCACGCCGGATCGCCTCGCGGATGACTTCCGAGCCTGTCAGGAATGAAGGCGTTCTGGGGGAAAGAAAGAACATCTCGTTCGGATCCGTGATCATCTGGGCCTTCTTGTTTCTTTGGCCGATCTGGGGAACCTTGGAATTTGTCGTTGTCGCCATGTCTCTACTCCTTAAGTATTGTGCTATCCGAAAAGGACCTGTCATCGCAACCGGAAGCAGACAGTCCCTCATTTCTCGGGAGGCCCGGTTGATCCATTGAGCATATCCGCAAGGGACGCCGACAGAGCAAAGCTCCTGCCACGTCCGCGAATCAAAGACCTGCTGAACATCAGCGACCCGGACACATCCCCCAGGCCCTCCGTGAACCGAGAGGCATCGGAGAGCAAGCAGCCAAAATTACGGCCTGACCAGGAATCCGGAAGATCCTCACTGATCCGACCAGAACGACAAGGGGGGAACGGTCTGTCAATTTTAAAGGCTGGAACCCGCTAAAGTCAAGGAACCCTCGAGAAATCCGGACAGAATCCTTCCCTTCTCCGTAGGGATCCTTCCTTTAGAGAAAAGCCAGACCCTGAACATACCGGGACTCGTCAAATGCGTCGCTTTTCCGAACAGATTCAAAATAAAGCTTCCCGTACCAGCCCATCAGCAAATGGAGCGCCTCATGCTCGCTTTCCCCTCTCTCCACAAGGTGAAGGTAGGCCTTCTTCACCTCGGCAGGAACCCCTTGCCGGACCTGGCGTCCGATGATCAGGTGGAGGGCAATGTGGACAAAAGGGTTAATCATCTGACCTTCGATTTCGAGAGGGCGAGCCGGGTCCAATCCCGGATCGTTCCAGACCCCGGCGAGCTCAGGGTGCATCTCGAGAATCTCCACGATATCCCGGTCATCCCCCGAAAGGTCTCCCTCCCGGGCAATCTGCCGGATATGGTCCAAAAGGTCCGCATCAAAAAGCATCTTCCCTCTCCAGCATCTTCAAATTTGCCTCAGGGGGTTTCCGTCACGTGGATCCTACGTCCCCTCGTCCCCATTCCGTAGACATTCACCACCTTCTTCCCCTGACGCAGATGATATGTTTCCCAAGCCGGAGAAACCCCGTTGAAGGAGGCT
>JAJYPO010000191.1 GCA_021795275.1 Nitrospirota bacterium
ATCAGGTCGAAGCGTTCTCCGATCAGATTCTTCTCCATGGCGGAGAGTGTAACAGAGTTGCATAGCCGTTACAATTATATTTTTACAAACCCTAAGCACCCGGATGCCGCTCTGTCCGGGAGAAAGATGAAACGGACCTGTCGAAGGGTCCGTTTTTTCTTTCAATGATCACCAGGGTGGTCTTCTCCTGCCATTTGGAGATAGCGGGCGATGTCGGCGGGAGAAAGGCCAAGCTCCCTCGGATGATAGGTCTGCTTGACCCGGGAACGGTCGATGGTGGACATGGTGATCGGGATGGGTTCCGGAAGGGGAACGCCCGGCTTTGCAAAAATGGCGAGCAGGTTGACGGGACCGGTAAGCGTGTCCGGATCCTTGTAGGAGGTGATCATGGCGATTCGTCCATCGGTGAGGAGCACGAGGGACGCCACGGGATAGATGCCCACCATCTGCACGAGGTTCGCGATCGCCCTCGGGTCGAGCTTGTGTAGTTCGCGCTCCAGAAGGTAAGAGAGCGTTTTCGCGGGGGAGAGCGGAGGACGGTAGATCCGTCCGGCCGTGAGGGCTTCGTAGATGTCGAGAACCATCAGCGACCGGCTGACCGGGTCGATATCGGGCAGGTCCAGCCCGAAAGGGTATCCCCCTCCGCCCTTCCGCTCGTGATGCTCCATGGCGACGTGGGTACAGACTCCGCGAACCATATCGTCCTTCGACTTCGAGAGAATGGAATAGCCGAGTTTCGGATGGCGTTTCATCGTATCCCACTCGTTCGGATCGAGCTTGCCCGGCTTTTTCAGGATTTCGAGAGGAATGAGTGCCTTTCCGATATCATGAAGAAGGGCCGCCAGTCCCCACATCGGGAGTTCCTCGTGCGGGACCCCGGTCTGCTGGGCCAGCCCCATGGCGAGAATCATGGTGTTGGTGGAGTGGACGTAGGACTCGTCGTCGACTTCGGACAAGGTGACGAGAAAGGAATTTTTCCGGGGATCCCGGAGAAGCATATCCAGGGTCTCCACCACCTGGTAGCGCAGAGGAGCCACGTCCAGCGCGGTTCCCATGCGCACATCCCCGAAACTCTTCGCGACGACCGCGACGGTCTTGTCGTGAAGGGCGTTCCACTCCTTGAGGGAGGGAAGAGGAAGGACTTCCATCCCCCGAAAGATCGAGCCTTCTCCCTCCTCCGTCTGCTTGTCCATTCCCTTGTCAGGAGCAGCAGCAGACGGCGGATCGGGAAGTCGGACGGTCACCATGCGGATCCCGTTCTCCCGAAGTTTCTGGATTTCATCTCTGGACTGGACTCGGAAGCGGTGAAACAGGATGTTGGTTTCAAGCCAGCTCTTGTCCAGAGCCACCACCTCCATGCCGATTTCGAGTTTGTCGATGGAAATGATCTTGTTCATGGGAGACTCCGGAATGGGGGAGGGGAGGGAACGGAGCCATCAGACGGTGCCTCCGCGAGTCGTTCCTCCGCCTCGGAAAAGCTTGTGGATTTTCCCGAGGCAAAAAGGAAAAGGGCCGCCTGGCGCTTCAGATGGAGTGCCAGCGGGTGGGATGGATCGTTTGCGATGTCCCGGAGAAACAGGGGGTCTCCCGGTGGAGGGAGCGGGCCAGCCGATCCAGCCGGCGGCGGAATGGTGACGGGGTGGATCTCCGGTCCCAGAGCCGGATCCAGAAGGTGGCAGAAGGTGGCTCTGTGGGGATGGAGATCCACACCTCCCTCGGCTCCGCAGACAAAAAGGATGCGCCGGGATGGGGCGGCCCCGTTTCGATCAAGGGCATGGCGGAGCTTGTCGATGATCGGCTCGTGAAAGATCCCGATGATCTGGGCCGCTGCACCCAGGGGATTCACGCATTTTTCGACGGTATTCCAGAGGGTCCGGAGGCCCAGTTCCTGACGCAGGGGCAGAAGGCGGGCGAGCTCCGGAAGAAAGGATTCCTGGGAGAGACAAAGGGCTGCCCCCTCTGCATCGGGAATCTTTGGAACCGGCAGGCGCGACGGGGATCGTCCGAGGGCTTTCCAGTCGTCGAGGACCCCTGGCCCCTGTTTGACCGGGACCTTCGGGAGGCCGTGAAGAACGATCCTGAGTCCCGTCTCCGACGCCGCGATCGCGGCCGGAACGACGAGGCTGGCAGAGCGCTTCTTGCCGTCATAGGGGTCGCCGACATCAAGGTCGAACCTGGTCGCAGGGCGAAGAGTCAGTGCGTCTCCGAGAGCATCGAGGAATCCTCCCATTTCTTCGGCCGTTTCCCCCTTCAGGCGAAGCCCCAGAAGAAGGGCGCCAATCTGGGCGGAAGTCGCAGCCCCGGAAAGGATGAGCCTGGCGGCATCGCCCGCCTCTGCGCGGGTCAGATCCCTTGCGCCGAGGGGGCCTGTCCCGACCTTTTTGATGTATTCCCTGATCATTTCCGGGTGCACTTAATCCTCATTTCCGCTCCGGATTCGTGTTCAAGGGGAGGTCGAAGATCAGACTCCTCCGAGACGTTTCAGGACGATGTCTCCCGCGACTGCAGCCGGAGAGAGCTCCCTGAGGTAGAGGATCGTCCTCAGGATGTCCTCGGGCTGGATCATCTCCGATTCGGGAACGGGGGCCCCCGACACGAGCGGAGTGGCCACATACCCCGGACAGATCGCAACCGCCTTCACCCCGCAGGGCGCCCCCTCTGCCAGCAATGACCCGGTGAGGCCCCTCAAGGCGAACTTGGTCATGGAATAGAGAGAAGATCCCGCCCAGGCCTCAAGCCCTGCCACGGAGGAGATGTTGACGATCAGTCCGTTCCTGTGCCGCTTCATGATCGGGAGGATCGCCCGGGAGAGAAGAAAGGGCGCTCTCAGGTTTACGGCCATCAACCGCTCGAAATCCTCGAGGGTCGTCTCCTCGACTTCGCCGAAGATGGCGATGCCGGCATTGTTCACCAGGATGTCGATCCTGTGGGAAAGGGTTTCCGTGGCGGCGTCGATGAGGCGTCCGATCTCTTCCGTTCGAGAGAGGTCGCAGGCGAAAGTGTGGAGCGTTCCCGCCCTTTCTCCGGACTCTTCCCTCAACTGACCGAGGCGCTGACTGCTTCGCCCGGTGGCGAAGACGCGGTGGCCGAGGGCGAGGAGGCCCCGGGCCACCGTCAGGCCGATTCCGGAGGTGGCTCCGGTGACCAGGGCATGGACCTTGGGGTCTCCGGCGGTCACTCTTCCGCCTCCCCCTCTTTCCGAGGTTTTTTGGACTCCGTCCAGAGAGCCTCCCACTGTTCGGAGGTCAGATCGGAGAGGGGGATCCCCTGCGATGCCGCCGTCCGTTCCATGAAGTGGAAACGGTCCCGAAATTTTTTGTTGGCGGAGGCCAGGGCCTCCTCGGGCCGGATTCCCGACAGTCTCGCAAACTGGGCCAGGACGAACAGAAGATCCCCGATCTCCTCCGAGAGACGTTCGGGGCCTTCGAGGCGTGCCTCGAGGACCTCCTGCCATTCCTCGAGGACCTTGGGACAGACCTCGTCGGGGGAACGCCAGTCGAATCCGACCCGTCCCGCCTTCTGTCCCTGTTTGGCCGCGACCGTCAGGGCGGGCATGGTGAGAGGAATTCCGTCGAGGACCGATCGTCTGTCCCGGTGTTCGGGCTCCTTTCTTTTCTTTTCCTCCCATGTCTCCCAGATCGCTTCAAGGCTTTTTCCGGGGGCGGGTGATTCGAAGACATGGGGATGGCGGGTCACCATCTTGCGGGCGGCTCCGTCGAAAATGGTGCCTAGCGACTGGCCGGACTTCTCCCACAGGATTCTGCGGGCCATGAAAAGAATGACGAACAGGTCCCCCATCTCCCGTGCGATGTTTTCGGAGTCATCCTTCTGGACGGATTCTTCGAGCTCGAAGATCTCATCCTTGAGATCGGCGACCAGGGCGGAAAGGGTCTGCTTTTTGTCGAAAGGACATCCGTTTTCCCCCCGGAGATGATCGACGATCCGAGAAAGCCGGCGGAACCCCTGCAGATCTCCCGGGGTTTCCGTCAGGGGATGGGCGCGATTGTCCGGGACGTCGGGAAGGTTTTCGAGATAGAGGGACGGATCGAAGCTCACGTGGATTCTCCTGAAGACGGGAGTGTCTGGATCCCCATTATACGGGGATCGAACTGCCGGGGAAAGACCTTGTCTTGATTGACCTGAAATCTTTTTTGACTAAGGATTCCTTTGAAGAAGCGTTGACCTCCCCTCAGGAGTGGGAAAAAATGGGGGGGCCGGGGTGTTGCTGGCTCAGTTCCAAGGGAGCGCTTGACTTGGCTGTCGTGAAGGTTCT
>JAJYPO010000192.1 GCA_021795275.1 Nitrospirota bacterium
TGGTTCCCCGCCCTCTCCCCGGGATCCTTTCTCTCGTCGTTGGGGGTCGTCGCCGCCGGGATCCTTCTGGGGAGGCTCTCCCGGGTTCCCGCCGGCACGATCCTGGGGCCGCTCTTTCTGGCGGGGACCCTTCATGCCACCGGCCACCTGGCGACCCCCTTTCCCCGCTGGTTTCTGGCGGGGGCCTACGGCCTGCTCGGCGTGGCCATCGGCCTGGGATTCACCCGGGAGATCTTTCGCCACGCCCTCCGGGCCCTTCCCCGGGTTCTCCTGGCGATCTTCGCCCTCATCCTTTTTGCCGCCGGAGTGGCGGCCCTTCTCGTGCGGTTTCTGGGAATCGATCCCCTCACCGCCTACCTTGCCACCTCCCCCGGCGGGATGGATTCGGTGGCGGTCATCGCCGCCTCCTATCCCCGCCTCGACGTCCCCTTCGTCATGGCCCTCCAGACCCTCCGATTCCTTTTTGTCCTGGTGGCGGGCCCCTCCCTGGCCCGCTTTGTGGTAACCCGATTCGTCACACCCCAACAGCCGCCCGCCGGGCCCTCCGGAAAGGCCGTTCCGCCGGAGCTCCAAAAGCTCGAGGAGGAGGTTAAAGCCGACGAGGAGGAGCTCGATTAAGTCATGGGGAGAGGGAGGGCGCGGGGGAGCATGACCATGAAGACGCTCCCCTGACCGGGCTGGCTTTCAACGGAAATTGTGCCTCCCACATCCGATAACTGGGGTTGCCGTTATGCCTCCTCTTGGCCTTCATAGGTCAGGAAGAATTAAATCGAAAGTAAACAAGAAAAATAAACCCTTTGTTTTCTAGGAAATATCTTGAAATTAAAATAACTTGAATTCAGTAAATCCTTAAGCGAGAACGGCTGGATGCGGGTTTCATAATCGTAAAAATCCCGCAACAACTGTCAGGAAAATTTCCAGTTTTAAGAATTATTTTTCTGGCTCAAATTGTGAAAACCTTCACAGCCATACCATGCTGATTTTGGAATGGATTTTGCTTAAATTTTTGGAATTGTGATTTTGATCACATGTTTGAACCGAATCCTTTTGCCTTCCGGGCGAGGAGAAGAGCCCCTTTTTGTCACTTCTTGAAAGAGGAACATCCGCTCGCGAGACCGGAAACCCCTCCGACAGCGCAAAGCGCTTAGGAGCGGGAGAGTTCATTGCAGGATGGAATCAAGTGAAAATGACCTCGAGAAAATTTATATGGGTTTCGGACCTGCCAGCATCAGGAAATTTCACTTTCTCATGGGCTTGTCACTTTTCCCTTCCCCAGATTTGACTCACGAATTTTTCTGAAGAAACCAAAGATCCTCAGTGCATGGATAGTTGCGCCAAAAGGCCGTTTCTGAACGAGTGGCGGAGTCATGGTCAATTTGCTGCTTCCGATTTTTGAACTAGACTATACTTGAATGAGGAATTGGAAGGAGGGATGTCTTGTAAGCCGGCCCTCTAGGAGGTAACGTTTGAGAACTAATCACGCTAAGGCTCTATGGGACAGGACTCTCCTGATCGGCACATTTTTGGTCGCGGGAATTCTCCTGCTTTTCGTCATCTCCATCCATCTTGGCACAGATGAAGAGATGTTGTTGCGGCATGACTTAGCCCTTGAACATTCTCGAGAGCTGGTTCGCAATATCAGTTCGGCTCTTGAACGCGTTCAGACCGATCTTTCAAGCTCCGGATCGACGCAGACTGTCTTCAGGGATGTGGGGCGCCTTCGAAGTCTCTTGACCTCCCTTGTCAGGGCGCCTCTTGCCTGGAAAGGGATGGAGATGGAGGAACAGGGCTTCTTTCGGAGTATGATGGGGGAGATCGACAGCGGGAATTACCGGCTGGAACTTTCCCTGATTCGGCAAGGAATGCAGGTTCTGGATCACCGGGAACGTGTTCTGAGCCGCCGCCTTAGGGAGACGCGCCAGGACTACGGTTGGACCGAGGATTTGCGCCTGTTCGTTGGGGCCCTGTCTCTTATTCTGGTCGCCGGAGGTGTCTTCTGGATGGTCTATGGTGTGCGGCGAATCAGGGGCGAGTCTTCCCGGGTCACCGGACTTCTCGAGGCTTCCGGACTCCCTGTCTTTATGAAGGACCGAAAGGGCCGTTGGATCTTTGCCAACCGGGCGGGTCTCAGACTTTTCGGCCTCGACCGGAAATCCCCCGCCGTCTGGCGTGACCGGGACTTCTCCTCCGCCGCCGGCATTCGGGCCGGAGACGCACTCGAGCGCTTCCAGAAAAACGATTCCGACGCCCTGTCCCGTGGTGACGTTACCCGCACCATCGAGATCATCTCCCGTCCGGGAGGCTCTCCCCGCCATCTCGACTTCGTCAGGATCCCTCTCTTCGATGAGGACGGGCTCCCTCTGGGGCTTCTGGTCACCGGCACAGAAGTCTCGGTCCAGATCCTGAAAAACCTTCACCTGGGCCTGTCCCAGCTCAACGAGCTCATCACACAGACTCCCGATCCCGAGACCCTCTTCGACGAGGCCTGCCGGATCATCATGGAGTACGCCCGGTCCCGGGAATGCCTCATTGGGGAACTCGACCCCGAGACCCGAAATCTCAATTTGATCGAATTTCGTGGGATTTCGGAGAAGTCGGCAGAAAAACTTAGATTTTCAAGCGATCCGGCTATTCCCGAAGGGATGGGCCTTGTAGGATCGGTCCTTCGCTCGGGCCGTCCCCGCACGGCCCGCCTCCATAAGGATGAATACCCCATTCCGAGGAAACCCGATGATGAGGGGGCCGACAGTTTTCACAACGTCGGAGTTTTTCCTATTTTCCGGGGGAACCGCACCTTCGGGGCACTGATCGTCCACGATCCTTCCACCGGAGGATTCGATCCGGAGATGACCGACTTTCTGGTTCAGATCTCGCGGAACCTCTCCTTCGCCCTCGACAACTGGGACCGGGAGCACAACAAGAAGTCGGAGGTGGAGAAGATCGTTTTCATGGCCTTCCATGACCCTCTCACCTCGCTTCCGAACCGGCGCCTCTTCATGGACCGTGTCAACCAGGCACGGGAGCGGTCGCATCGAGGCATGGAGCACTTTGCCGTAGGAGTTCTTGACCTCGATGGCTTTAAGGCCGTGAACGACCGCTGGGGACACCAGACGGGAGACAAACTGTTGGTCGAGGTCGCCGGACGACTGAAGCGAACCCTTCGGGCGTCAGACACCCTGGCTCGTCTGGGGGGAGACGAATTCGGCTTCGTCTTTGTGGATGTTTCCGATTCTTTGCTTGACCAGATCACTCGCCGGATCATCGACGTCTTCGCCCAGCCCTTCGATATCGATGACCGTTCCATTGTCGTCGGAGGGAGCCTGGGGGTGACTCTTTGTCCTCCGGACGAAGGAGACGCCAACACCTTGATTGCCCACGCTGACAAGGCCATGTACCAGGTTAAGGCGACGACCAAGAACGCCTGGAAGGTCTTTGCTCCGGTCTGATTCTGGATCTTTCCCGTTTTTTCCTCCAGCAATTTGAATATTTTCCTGCTCAATTCCCTTCCCCGGCCGCAGGCCAAGAGGGGAATCGGGCGGTTTTCCTTGCCCTTGGTTGTTTCGGTCGCTTCAGACCCGGCAGTTACCCGCCACGCCTGGACCGATAGGCTACAACCGAGGGAAAGGTTGGTTCAGCTTGTTGACGCGAAACGTAGAACAATCATCGACACACCCCTTTCGTGTCGCACGCGGACCCCCATGCCTGGTGGCGTGGGAGGGAGGAGATCCCCCTATCCCGATTCAGATGTCATCCACTCACTTGTCCGTCCGGACCTCATGCTGCTCTGTCGATTCATGAAACATTTCCTGTTGGGCTCTGACCTGCGTTTTCAGACTAAAGACCTTCTGCGTTTCCGTCACCCGGTGTCCCAACCACTGAAGTGAAACGAGAGAGATGACAACGATCGCCAATGCTCCCCCGAACTCCAGCGTTCCTGCCGGATCTTTCCATTGAACGAAATGCTGAAGGAATGTCGATCCCATGATGACAATGATGACGCTCAGAACCCTGCCTTCAAGATCGGTCAGGGTTTCTATGCCAAGGGCAACTGCGACATTCAGTGGCGAGATAAAGAGACTGTAGAGACCAACCCCCACCAAGTAAAAAACAACCGCTTCAAGCATTGTGCTGACGATATTCAGATCCCGGCTCATCGAAATCCCGTGGGCGAAAAAGATTCCATTCGCCACATCGGACCAGGATCGATAGAGTGCCCTAACCGCCTGGACGGCACCGAAGATCG
>JAJYPO010000022.1 GCA_021795275.1 Nitrospirota bacterium
TCTTTCCCTCCGTCCCGCCGGGCACGATCAACGACGACTTCGTGATCCCCATGCTGATCCTGGCCCGGGGGTTCCGCACCGTCTACGAGGACCGGGCCGTGGCCTTCGAGCTCCACCTGGCGACCGCGGCGGGGGAGTTCCGGCGCCGGGTCCGCATCTCCCGGGGCAACTTCCAGCAGATCGGCCTCCTTCTGCCCGTCCTGGGGAAGAAGGACCTCCGGGCCCTCTTCGTCTTTCTCTCCCACAAGGCGCTCCGGGCCTTCCAGCCCTTCTACCTGATGGGGCTCCTGCTCTCCTCGGCCCTTCTGCCCGGACCCCTCTTCCGGGCCTTCTTCCTCCTTCAGGCGGCCTTCTACCTGGCGGGGCTCCTGGCCTGGCGCCTTCCCCGGCCCGGCCGCCTCCTGGCGCTGCCCCTTTATTTCCTTTCGGGAAACGCAGCCATCGTCCTGGCCTTCGTCCGGCAGGTCCGGCAGGGGCGGAGCGCGGCCCGCCTCCAGTGGGAGAAGTCCTGATGGAGGCTCTGGTGCTCATGTACCACCAGATCGTGCCGGACGGGGCCCCCGACGGCTGGGTGCCCGCCCCCCTGGCCGATCCCCGTTATGGGTTGACCCGCCTGGAGTTCGCCCGTCAGATGGCCCACCTCAGGCAGGAGGGCTACCGCATCCTCTCCCTCGAGGAGCTTCTCGCGCCTTGCCGTCCGGCCTCCAATGGCGCCTCCGACGATCGGCCGGCCGTTGTCGTCACCTTCGACGACGGCTATGGGAGCGATCTTGCCCTGGCGATGCCCATCCTGGCGCACCTCGGGATCCCCGCGACCTTCTTCGTCGCGACCGGCCACATCGGTGCCCCTGGGATGCTCTCCGAGGAAGATGTGGCCGAGCTCGCCGCCCGTCCCCTCTTCCGGATCGGCGGCCACGGCGAATCCCACCGCTTCCTGTCGGAGCTTTCCGAATCCGAATGCCTGAGCGAGCTCGTCGCCTCTTGCGATCGGATCCGGAGACTGACGGGGCAGGGGATGGCGGAGATGTCCGCCCCCGGCGGGCGCACCTCCCCGCGGGTCGCCGCCCTCGCCCGAGGAGCCGGTTTCCGGGCCCTGGCCACCTCCCGGCCGGGGCTCCACCTCCCCGGAGCCGACCTCTTTTCCCTTCCCCGGCTTCCGATCCTGCGGCGCCACACCCTCCGGGACTTTTCCGCGCTCCTCGATCCCCGCTCCCTGACCCACCGGACCGACGGGTGGATCCGGATCGCCAAGCAGGCGTCCCGGTCCGCGCTCCGGATCCTCTCTCACAACAAAGGAGTCTAGGCCATGGCGTCCCGGATCGTCCTTCTGGGTCTCGGCGGTCTTTCCCTGGAGCTTCTGGATCCCCTGATCCACCACGGCTGGCTACCGAATCTCGAATACCTTCTGGGGCGGGGGGTGGTCGGAACGCTCTCCTCAGACATCCCCCCCTTCGCGGCGGCCGAATGGGCGAGCCTCCTGACCGGCCAGGGGCCGGGCACGACCGGATTTCTCGAGGGGAGCCGGAAGACCCCCGGTTCCTACTTTCCCGAGGTGGCGAACCTCGAAGCCCTGGCCCGGCGGGCCCCCCTTTCCTTCCTGGGACGCACCGCGCCCGAGACGGTCCTGGTCGGAGTGCCCCTCCCGGCCGCGCCCGGACCCCCGCCTCCGGAGGACGGAATCCAGGTTCTTCGATGGGACGAAGGCCGCCTGACCGTTCGATCCCTTCCGCTCCCCGTCGTCGATGAGGGAGCCCGGGGGGCCGAAGCGAAGGAGGAGCGCCCGGAAGACTTTCTCGAGAAGGCGATCCGGCGCATGATCGCCCTTTCCGTCTCGATCGCCCGGATGGTCCGCTCGTCGGAACACCCGATCATCGCCGTCCATTTTGCGGGCCTCGACCGGATCCTCTCACGCTTTCACAAGGACATCGTCGCCGCCCTTCTGGGCCGGAGCATAAGGGGTCTCGACGCCTTGCTCCGCCAGTTCCTCCGGGTCTTCGACGACGCGGTGGGACCGGTTCTCGACCTCTCCCGCAAAGACGGAACCTTTGTCGTCCTGTTCAGTCCGCACGGGTATGCGCCCCTCGACCGGGTGATGAACCTGAACGCCTTCCTGCTCTCCCGGGGCTATCTTGCGCTCCGGCGGGAGGAAGGTCGGGAGGTTCTCCTTCGGGAGGTGGCCGCGCCGGTACTCCGGTCGATGAAGATCGAGCGGGGACGCGTGAAACGGATCCTGAGCCGGCCCGGGCTTTCGGAGGCGGTGGACCGCGCGGGGTCGCTCTTCAGCTCCGAGATCGGGCTCTTCGACTGGGGGCGGACCCGGGCCTTCGCGCTGACCCGCACCGGGATCACCCTCAATGTGCGGGGGGTGGAGTCGGCCGGAGCGGTCAATCCGGGTCCGGAGGAACGCGCCCTGGGGGAGGAGATCCGTCACGCCCTGCGTTCCCTGATCGACCTCGGCACCGGGAAGTTCCCTGTCCGGGAGGTTCTCTGGCGGGAGGAGCTCTTCTCCGGTCCGGGGCTCTCCGAACTCCCCCATCTCGTGGTCCGGGACTGGGATCCGACCTACATCCTGGAAGACTGGCGGAAGGTCGCCCCGTCAGAGGAAATCTTTTCCGACCCCGCCCGTCGGACCGGCACTCCCCGAAGCCCAGGGTTCTACTGCTTTTTCGGAGCCAGGCTTCCCGACCGGCTCCGGCCCCCCCTTTCCCGGACCCTCGGAGAGATCTCCTGTGCGATCGCCCTCCTCCTCGACGACAAAGACCATTCCTTTCCCGTCAAGGCCCCTCAAGGCTCATGAACTTTTGGCAAGAATCTTGCTTTTCAATTGACAACGCTTTGTGATCGATCGACCCCACTCCCAACCAGCGAGGGATGCATGACGCGCGACAGGTTTTGTCATTTCCGGATCCCGGTTCTCGTTCTTCTCTCCGTCCTCTTTTTCTCGTTCGCGGCCGGACCGTCCCTGGCCCGGGCGGCGGGGCTCTACCGCATCGGGGTGGCCGATTCGCTCCTCGTGAACGTCTGGGAGGAGCCCAAGCTGAACGGGGCTTACGAGGTCCTGCCCGACGGGACGATCACCATGCCGCTCGCCGGTACCCTCCGGGCGGAGGGCTACACCGGTCCCGAGCTCGCCCGGCGGATCGCCAACCGACTCTCGGCCGTCTTCCGCAAGCGCCCCGAGGTGACGGTCACGGTCAGGGGAATGGGGAACAACTTCTTCTACATCTCCGGGGCGGTTGGTCGAGCGGGACCTGTGGCCTTCACGCACAACATCCGGCTCCTGCAGGCGATCATCCTGGCGGGAGGGCCGACGATCGCGGCCGACGAGGACCATGTGGTCCTGATCCGCGACGACCGCCCCCGGACCTTCTCGATCGAAAAGCTCGACCAGGGGAAGGATCTTTCCAACAACATCCGGATCTATCCCCAGGACATCATCATCGTTCCCCTGAAGACCGACCAGATCTACCTGATGGGAGAGGTGGCCGCCCCCGGGGCCTACTACTACAACAAGGGGATGACGGTGATGCAGGCCCTGATCCAGGCCCACGGCTGGACCCAGTTCGCCTCGACCGGCTCTGTCCGAATCATTCGAAAGCAGAAGGACGGGACCAAGAAAATCGTCCACATCGATATCGACCACATCCAGGATGAAAAGAAAACCGAACCGAAGGAATATCTCCATCCCGGGGACCTGATCTACGTGCCCCAGCGGATGTTCTGAGATCCCGGCGACAACGGACAGACAAGGATTGATGCGATGATCCGCTTCTTCAACCACTATATCTCGATCGGGGTCCTGGCGGTGCTGGTAGGGGATCTGGCCTTCGCCGCCCTGGCCATGGGGGGCCTGTCGCTCCTCTCCGGGTCCTTTCCCGCACTGGCCCCGCTCCACCCCGTCACGACGGGGCTCGCGTGGAGCCTGGCGATGGCCTTCCTCTTCTTCCAGGGCGGGCTCTACGATGCGGCGAGCTTCGAGGTCGACCGGCGCAACATGATCCGGCTCCTCTCCGCCTTCGTCCTCCTGGGGGGGCTGGGGGTTCTCGTCCTGAAGGCCGTTCCGGCGGTCCGGCTCGGCTGGCGGGGAGAATTGGCTCTCACGGGTCTGACCCTCGCCCTGGTGGGCTTCTGGCGCTGGGTCCTCGTCCTCAGGCTTCCGATCCACCAATGGAAGCGGTCGACCCTCATCCTGGGCACGGGCCAGATCTCCCGGATCTTCGAGGAGCTGAACCGGTACCGCCACAACATCCGGATCCAGGCGGTGGTGGACGCCCAGAAGATCAAGGAGATGAATCTCGCGCGGTACGCCCTGGAGAACAAGATCCACTCCATCGTAATCTCCCTCAAGGACCGCCGGGGCACTCTTCCCATCCACGAGATCCTGGAATGCAAGATGAACGGGATCGAGGTGATGGAGTGGCCGACCTTCTATGAAAAGAACATGAACAAGATCGACATCATGAACGTGAACCCGAGCCACCTGGTCCTGGGGGACGGCTTCCAGCGTCACCGCATCACCATCGTGGTCAAGGGGGTCATGGACCGGGTTCTGGCATTGGCGGGGCTCCTGCTCTTCGCCCCCATAGGGGCCGTGATCGCTCTCGCGATCCGTCTGAACAGCCCCGGTCCGGTCTTCTACAGCCAGGAGCGGGTGGGTCTGAACGGCAAGACCTTCCGGATCCTCAAGTTTCGCTCCATGGTGACCGATGCGGAAAAGAACAGGGCGCCCCAGTGGGCCTCCGAGCAGGATCCCCGGATCACGAAGGTCGGACGCTTTCTGAGAAAGACCCGTCTCGACGAGGTGCCCCAGCTCATCAACATCCTGAAGGGGGAGATGAGCTTCATCGGGCCCCGTCCGGAACGCCCCTATTTCGTGGAGGAACTCGAGAAGTGCATCCCCTTCTACGGCCTCCGGCACGTCACCAAGCCGGGGCTCTCCGGCTGGGCCCAGATCCGCTACCGGTACGGGGCCACGGTGGAGGACGCGGTCAAGAAACTGGAGTACGATCTCTACTACATCAAGAACCTCTCCATCTTCCTGGACCTCATGATCTTCATGGAGACGATCCAGGTGATCCTCTTCGGCAAGGGAAGCCGGTAACCCAAGGAGATCCATGCAGTCCCTCGACTTAAAGACACTTCTCTCCCTTCTCTGGCTGTCCGTCCGGCGCTACAAGATCCTGGCGGTCCTGACGTTCTTTCTGATCCTGACCCCGGCCGTGCTGGTCGGGATGACCAAGAAGCCGGTCTACGTCGCCAAGGCGACGGTCCTGATCAAGGAGAACAACTACGCCTCCTCCTCCCTGGGCAACCACCTTCACACGCCCCGGAGCCTGGGGATCCAGTTCGCGATCCTGAAGAGCCAGTACCTGGCGGGACGGGTGGTGGACAACCTCCCCAAGGACACCCTTCGGGACCTCGAGGAGCACGCCGAGTACAACGATTTCCAGGGCCGGCTCATCAACCTGATCCGGACCACCCTCGGCAAGTCCCCGATCGTGATCGATCCCAAGGAACGGGCGGCGATGGAGCTCCGGAACGCCCGGATGAGTTTCAAGGGGGTCGGCGGAGGGGGCATCATCGAGATCGACGGCGAATCGGTCGATCCCAAAGTCGCGCTGTCCCTGGTGAACGCCTACATCGACACCTTCAAGGAGATCTCGAGCCATTTCGCCCTGGAGCAGCAGGCCGACCTCGACAAGAGCCTCTCGCTCCAGATCCTGAACGCCCGGAGCCTCTTGAAGAAGAGCGAGGAGGATCTCCTCGACTACCAGAAGCGGACCCAGAAGCAAAGCGGGAAGAAGCACCGTCCGGTGGACATCTCCTCCTATCTTTCCCAGGAGTCGGGGATGCTCTCTGCCCTTCGGACCCGGAAGGCCGAGCTTCTGCTTACCGAGACCGAATCCCACCCCGATGTGGTGGCCGTGACCCAGGAGATCCATGAACTCGAGCGCAAGGTCGGAACCCTTCACGCGATGTCGGGGACGGACGGCCAGGCCGACGTCTCGGGCTCCGCCTGGGAGAACTTCCTTGAATCCAACATCCGGATGGACAAGGGGCTTCTGGCCGACCTCGAGCAGGAGCGCTCCTCGGCCCGGATCACCGCCGACTCGAACCTCGAGAACCTGATCGTGATCGACCCGGCCCTCCGGCCCACCCGGCCCGAGATGGCCAAGGGGCTCAAGATCGGGATCATGGGGGTGGTCGGAGGGATGGGAGGTGCGGTGATGGTCCCCTTCCTCCTCGTCTTCTTCCGGCGCCCGGTGCAGGGGGAGTCCCACATCAAGAACCTCTCGGGCCTTCCCAACTTCGCTAATGTCCCCCGGGTGCCGCCCCGCCACGTTCCGGAGAAGAACGGCGACCGGATCCCCCGGGTGGACCAGAAGGCGGACGTGGAATCGGTCTGGATCTTCCAGAAGGAGTTCGAGTCGATGTTCTTCCGACTGAAGAAGCTCTTCAAGCACCAGAACGGCCACGTCCTCCTGGTGACCAGCGCCGGTCCCGACGAGGGCAAGAGCATGACTTCGCTCAACTTGGCACTCACCATGGCCCGCTTCGGCAACCGCGTCATCGTGGTGGACGCCGACACCATCCGGGGTCGCCTCCAGCAGAGCCTTCGGGCCTGGAACAGCTTCTCGGCCGACGTCTTCCTCCCCAAGGGGGACGGCGGGGCCCCCCCCCGTCCGATCGACTGGAGCGAGGGGCACATCGCCGTCGTGACCCTTCCGAAGGAGGGACCCTCCTTCTGGTCGGAGCACCCCGAGGCCGAACTTTCGAAATGGTTCGAGATCCTCCGCTTCCAGAGCGACTTCGTGGTCATCGATTCGGCGCCGGTCCTGGCCTCGACCGACCTCCTGGGGCTCTCCGCCTTCATCGACGGGGTCCTGGTGGTCGCCCGGAACAGCCTCACCCGGGAGAAGGATTTCCTCCGGACGGGAGGGATTCTGACCGAGCATAATTTCGAAATCATGGGGACGGTGCTGAACGACTCGAAATCTCCCCACATCCAGTACTCCTACGGCTACACCCCCGACAAGGGCGGGGAGAAAAAGAACGCGCGGAAGGCGGGATGAGCGCCGGCGCCCCCTTCCGCCGGGTCTATGCCCTTCTTTCCCCCGCGCTTCGAAAGCGGCTCTGGATCCTCGGGCTCCTGGTCCTCCTGTCCGGGTTCTTCGAGATCGCGGGAGTGGCCTCTATCATGCCCTTCATGGGAATGATCGTCGACCCCCGGCTCGCCCTCGAGAACCCCTGGATCGCCCAGATCCACCAGGTGTTCCCCCTGTCCCCCCGTCCGTTCATGATCCTCCTGGGAGGGGCCGTTCTTCTGGTGCTCTTTCTTTCCAACCTGATCTCGGCCTTGACCGTCTGGAGCATCCTCCGCTTCTCCTTCGCCGCCGGCCGCGACCTCTCGAAGACGATGTTCGCCGTCTACCTGAACCATCCCTATCTTTTTTTCCTGAACCGCAATACCTCCGAGTTGGCCCAGAACACCCTCTTCGAGATCGGTCGGCTGGTCAACGGGATCCTGATCCCTTCCCTGACCATCGTCTCCCGGGTGGCGATCGCGCTTGCGATCCTGGGTCTTCTCCTGGCGGTGAACCCCCCGATCGCCCTGGCGGCCGGAGCGGTCCTGGGGGGCGCCTACGGGGGTGTCTTCCTTCTCGTCCGCCGGACGCTCGCCCGGACGGGCCAGGAGATCTCGAAGGAAAACTCCAGGCGTTTCCAGACCGCCTACGAGACCTTTTCCGGGATCAAGGACATCAAGATCCTGGGCCGGGAAAAGGCCTTCTTCGACCTCTTCTCCGTTCCCGTCGAACGCTATGCCCAGCACCAGTCCCGGAGCCAGATGATCTCCCTTCTTCCGCGGTACGCCATGGAGACTCTGGCCTTCGGGGGGATCATCGCCCTCGTGCTGGTCCTTCTCTCCCTGGGGGGTGGACTCTCGAAGACACTTCCCCTGATCTCGCTTTACGCCCTGGCCGGCTACCGGCTCATGCCGACCCTCCAGCAGATCTTCGCCAACTGGTCCCAGATCCGCTTCAACCTCCCGGCCATCGACAAGGTGGTCGCCGACATCGAAGCCTTGCCGGACTCCGCTCAAAGGGATGCCGGAGACAGAAAATCGGCTCTTTCGGTTCCGGAGGTTCCGGGTCCTGTGGTCAGCCCCCTTCCTCTCCAGCGGGAGATCCGGTTCGAGGAGGTTTCCTTCGCCTATCCCTCCCAGGAGGACCCTGTCCTGGACCGCCTGTCCCTCTCCATTCCCGTCAACGCCTCGGTCGGGATCGTGGGCTCCACCGGATCCGGCAAGACCACCACCCTCGACATCCTCCTGGGGCTCCTCGAGCCCACGGAGGGACGCCTCATGGTCGACGGGGTCCCCGTGACCGCGGAGAACCGTCGTCGGTGGCAGGCCAGCATCGGCTACGTCCCCCAGCAGATCATGCTGATCGACGACACCGTCAAAAAGAACATCGCCTTCGGGATTCCGGACGATCAGATCGATGAAACGAAGGTCGAGCGGGCGGCCCGGCTCGCCCACCTTCACGACTTCATCCTGACCGAGCTTCCAGAGGGGTACGAGACCGGGATCGGGGAGCGGGGGGTGCGCCTTTCCGGGGGACAGCGCCAGCGGATCGGGATCGCCCGGGCCCTCTACCACGATCCGGCCGTCCTGGTCCTGGACGAGGCGACGAGCGCCCTCGACAACCTGACCGAGACGGTCATCATGGAGGCGCTGTCGACCCTCTCGCGCCAGAAGACGATCCTCATGGTGGCCCACCGCCTTACCACCGTCCGGGACTGCGAGTTTATCGTCGTAATGGATCGGGGGAGGGTCGCCGACATCGGGTCCTACGACGACTTGCTGGAGCGGAGCGACCTCTTCTCCTCCATGGTCCGCGGGGCCGTGCGGTGATGCCGTTCCAGCCGTTCCGGAAGTCCGGAAAAGAATTTTGACGCGTGATGCCTTGGCCGGAGCCTTCGGCGGACAGATGTAAAAAAGACTGACACCCATCCCTTTCTCCGCCGAGTCCTTTCAGGATCCTGAAGTCCGGTCCGTGGCATTTTCCATCGGGTCATCGGTTCTCTCCCGTCCCTGTTGTCGAGGGGAGAGGTGAATATCTGGCATTTTATTTGCTATTGACAATAGCGGCATCTTCGATCATCCAGTTCCCTTCCAAGGAGGCTTCATGCATCCCATCGTCAGAAAGGCCGTCTTCCCCCTGGCGGGCCACGGCACCCGCTTCCTTCCCATGACCAAGAGCTCCCCCAAGGAGATGCTCCCGGTCATCGACAAGCCGGTGGTCCAGTACGTGGTGGAAGAGGCCGTCGCGGCGGGGATCGAACAGATGGTGATGATCACCGGCCGGGGAAAGCGGGCCATCGAGGACCATTTCGACATCTCCTACGAACTCGAGGACGTGCTCAAGAAAAAGAACAAGACGGCGGTGCTCACCGAACTCCAGCGGATCACGAATCTGGCCCAGATCCTCTATCTCCGCCAGAAGGAGGCCCTGGGTCTGGGCCACGCCGTGCTCTGCGCGGAGCTCGCCGTGGGCGACGAGCCTTTCGCTGTGGCCCTGGGCGACGAAATCCTGGACGGCCCCAAGAGCGGTCTGGCCCAGCTCATGGAGGTCTACCGGGAGCTCGGGGCCCCGGTGATCGGGATGCAGCGGGTCCCGCTCTCCGAAGTGAGCCACTACGGGATCGTCGCCGGCACCGAGGTGCGAAAGGGGCTCTATCGGGTGGACGGCCTCGTCGAGAAGCCCCGGATCGAGGACGCTCCCTCGGATTTTGCCATCATCGGGCGCTATCTCCTGACCCCCGACATCTTCGGGATCCTGAAGATCCAGGCTCCCGGGGTGGGAGGGGAGATCCAGCTCACCGACGCCCTCAAGACCCTTGCAAAGACCCGCCCGGTCTACGCCCTCGAGATCCAGGGCGACCGCTTCGACACGGGGGACAAGATGGGGTTCCTGAAGGCGACGGTCCGTTTTGCACTGAACCGTCCGGATCTCTCCGGGGAGTTCTTCCATTTCCTCCGGGAGACCCTGGAGCGGGAGACGTCGCGGCAGACAGCCGGAGAGGGGGCCCATGCGGTCCGTCCTGTCCAGGGATAGGGGCGTCTTCTTTCTGGCGGTCGGCGCGGCGGTCCTGCTCTCCTGGGACAACTTCAGGAAGCTCGCGGACGACTGGATGACCCTCCCCGCCTATTCCCACGGGATCCTCGTCCCGCTCGTCTTCGTCCTCTTGGTCTACCTCGACCGGGACCGCCTCCCCGCCCCGAAGGACACGCCGTCCCCCTGGGGGCCGGTCCTGACGGCGGCGGGGGTCTTCTTTCTCGTAGTCGGGCGTCTCTCCGGCCTCTTCTACGTGGAGCAGCTCTCGATCCTTTTTCTGATCTCGGGGCTGGTGGCGGGCTATTGGGGCACGGGGACCCTCAGGAGGCTCCGCTTCCCGATCCTTTATCTTCTCTTCATGATCCCGCTCCCCTACATCTTCTTCAACGCCCTGGCCGTTCCCCTCCAGGGGATCGCGGCGAAGGGGGCGGCGGACGTCCTTTCCGGGATCGGGATCCCGGTCTTCCGGGAAGGCAACATCATCCACCTCCCCCACATCTCGCTCGGTGTGGTGAAGGCCTGCAGCGGGATCCAGTCCCTGGTCTCGCTTCTCGCGATTTCGGTCCTTGTGGCGAGGCTCTCCGGGACCGGAGGCATCCCGGGGGCCCTTCTGGCCCTTTCCGCCATCCCCGTGGCGGTCTTCGCCAACATGCTCCGGATCGCCGGGGTCGGGATCCTGGGCTCCTGGAACCCGAAGCTCGCCGAGGGGTTTTTCCATCTCTTCTCCGGGTGGGTGGTCTTCCTCTTCGCCTTCCTGGTCCTGATGGGGCTTGCCCGCCTCATCCAGGCCTTCCGGAGGGTCCCCCATGTCGCGTAGGTCCCTCTACATGCTGCTCTCGGTCCTTGTGATGGGAGCGGGGTTCGCCTGGCTTCAAAAAGACGGCGCCCCCGCCCGGGTCCCCCCCCATCTTCCCCTCGCGGACTTTCCGGTGGCGGTGGGGAACTGGACCGGAACCCGGATTCCCGTCGACAGGAAGACCGCCGACATTTTGAACGCCGACGGAACCGCCTCGATCCTCTTCGAAAAACCTGGATCGCAGAGTCCGGCCATCCTCTTCTTCGGCGTCTACTACGACCGGCAGACGCCGGAGAAGAACATCCACTCCCCGGAGAACTGCCTTCCCAGCTCCGGCTGGGCGGTCCTCTCCCGGCGGACCGTGGCCCTCGACCTCGTCCCGGGGAGCCCGCCGGTCCCGGCGAGCGTCGACCTCATCTCGAAGGGGCTCGAACGCCAGCTGGTCCTCTACTGGTACCAGGAGCGGGGACGGGCCTTCTCAAACGAGTATCTGGGGCGCTACTATATGATCCGGGACGCGCTCCTCATGCGCCGCACCGACGGGGCCCTGGTCCGGGTCTCCATGACGGTGACCGGGACCCCGGAGGAGGCCCTGGCCCGGGAGGTCCGCTTCCTGCGCTCCCTGACGCCGGTGCTGTCCCGCTACATTCCGGGCGGGACCCCGGAGGGGCCGACCGCCCGGATGTCCACGCCCACTTTTCAGGAGGCGCACCGTTGACCGACCCGGATCTCTCCCTTCCCCCTCCTCCTGTCCTCATCGTGGACGACGATCCGGCGATCCTCAGGCAGATGGGTTGGCTCTTTAAATCCGACTATCCGGTTCTCACCGCCGACAGCTCCCCCGAGGCGATCGATCTCTTCCTGCGGGAGCGTCCCACCGTCGCGGTGCTCGACCTCTCGCTCGGCCAGGACTCGGGCAAGGACGGGGTCGACCTCCTGCGGTTCTTTTCCGAGGCCGATCCGGCCTTCCACGGAATCATTTTGAGCGGGGACATCACCCGCCCCCGGGCGCTCGAGGCGGTCCGCCTCGGGGCCTACGACCTCCTCGAGAAGACCGTCGATCCCGAGGAGCTCAGGCGGGTGGTGGCCCGGGCCTACAACCGGGCCCTCCTTTCGCGCAAGACGCGGGCGGTTCCCGAGATCGTTCCCGAGAGCTCCCCCGAAGCGCTGGGGATCGTGACGAAGAACGACAAGATCTGCGAGATGCTCCGGATCCTCCGGAAGATCGCCGTCACCGACGTCTCGGTCCTGATCACCGGCGAAAGCGGTACCGGCAAGGAGCTCTTCGCCAGGGCGTGCCACCAGGCCAGCCCCAGAAAGGACGGCCCCTTCATCGCCATCAACTGCGGGGCGATCCCCGAGAACCTGATGGAGAGCGAACTCTTCGGCCACGAGAAGGGGGCCTTCACCGGGGCCACCGAAAGCCGGGGGGGGAAGTTCGAGGCGGCGGACCGCGGGACCCTGTTCTTGGACGAGGTGGCCGAGCTTCCGGTGGACCTCCAGGTCAAGCTCCTCCGGGTCCTCCAGGACAAGATCGTGGAGCGGGTCGGCGCCCGGACCGGAAAAAAGCTCGACGTGCGGATCATCGCCGCCACCAACCAGCCGCTTCCCGAGATGATGGCCAGGGGCCGCTTCCGGGAGGACCTCTACTACCGGATCAGCGTCATGAGCTTCGTGCTCCCGCCCCTCCGGGAGCGGGGGGAGGACGTCCTCCTCCTCGCCCGGTACTTTCTCGAGACGTTCCGGACCGAGTACCAGAAGACGGAGATCGTCGACTTTTCCAAGGACAGCCTCGCCCTCATCGCGACCTACGACTGGCCCGGGAACATCCGGGAGATGGAGAACCGGATCCGCCGGGCGGTGATCATTGCGACCGGCCGTTTCGTGACCCCCGCCGACCTCGACATCGCGGCGACTCCCCGGGATCCGGAGGATGACGCCCCCCTCCTCGCTCCCGGCCGAAACCTCTCCGGGGCCCGGGAGGAGGCGGAGAAGCGGATGCTGACCGAGGCCTTCTCGAAGGCCCGGGGCAACATCAGCCACGTCGCAAGGCTCATCGGGACCAGCCGTCCCACCGTCCACGCCCTGATCAAGAAACATGGCCTCAACCCACGCGAATTCAAGGAATGACTCCCATGACAATCATCTCCGCCAAGCATCCCTTGTTGTCCTCACGGCTTTTCGTCCCAGCCCTCCTGGGAGCCCTTCTGCTCGCCTCCTGCAGCAAGAGTCCGGCCCAGATCGAGAAGAAGGACTACGGCCTCGGCCGCCACTATCTCTCCGAGGGCAAGGTCAACGAGGCGATCATCGAGTTCCAGAACGTGCTGAAGGTGAACCCCAAGTCGGTCAAGGGACGGCTGGGCCTGGCCCAGTCCTATCTGAAAAAGGGGTGGACGGCGGAGTCCATGCTCGAGTTCCAGGAGGTGGCGAAGGAGGATCCCCTGAACCTCGACGCCCATCGGGAACTCGCCCGCTACGGGGTGAACAGCGGCCAGTGGAATGCGGTGAAGCCGGAGATCGCGGCGCTCCTCAAGATCGATCCGAACAACGTCGAGGGGCTCTCCTACGAAGGGGAGCGGGAACTCGCTCTGGGCCGCGAGAAAGAGGCCGAGGCCTCCTTCCGGAAGGCGCTCGCGCGCTCTTCCGGCGCGGTGCCGGCCCTGGTGGGGATGGGCGATCTTCTTCGCCACGAGAACCACCCGAAGCAGGCGGCGGACTTCTACGGCCGGGCGCTGGCCTCCGATCCCCGGGCCTCCCGTGCGCTCACCGGCCTGGGATCGCTGGCCCAGGCCGGCGGCAGGACCGACGAGGCCCGGGAGGACTTCCGGAAGGCGATGGAGGCGGACAAGGCCGATCTCCGGTCCCGGATCGTCTACGCCAACTTCCTGGCGGGACAGGGCCACGCAAGACAGGCGATCGCCCTTCTGAAGGCCGTTCCCGCCAAGGCGGCGGATCTCCGGATCCCGGTCAAGATCGCGGAGTACGAGGTGCTTCTGGGCCAGAACCAAAAGGCGATCGCCCTCATGCATCCGATGGAGCTCCAGAAGATCCCCCTTCCCGACATCTATCTGGTGCTGGCCAAGGCCTACCAGAACAGCGGGAGGCTCACGGAGGCTCTGGAGGAGGCGACGAAGCTTTCCGCGATGGAGGGAATGCCCCCGGTGATGAGGATCGTGGCGGCTCGGGTGGAGCTCGCCGGCCGGAACCCGGGGAAGGCGCAGGAGATCCTGGACTCGATCAAGGGTGTGCCCAATCTTCCGGCCACCTACTGGACGACCCTGGCTCTGGTGGATCTTGCGAAAAACCGGCCCGGCAAGGCAGTTCGGTCGGTCGACGCCGGGCTTGAGCGCTTCCCCGGGGATCCCCGGATCCTCGAGGTGAAAGCGGACGCCCTGGTTCAAGAGAAACACCTTCGGAAGGCCCTTGAAACCATCGATTTTCTTTTGTCGAAAAATCCACAAAACCCTGACTTTGTGGCCAGAAAAGGGGTTCTGATCACCCGGCTCCGGGGAAAATCCGCCGGGATGGATTACTGCAAAGGGATGGCTCGAAAATATCCCGACAACGCGGGGCTGGAGACGTTGTATATCCTCTCGCTGGCGGCTTCCGGGAAGGATCTCCGCCTGGCAATCTCAGAATCCAAACAGTACCTGGCCCGTCACGAGGCCAATGAAAACATCGCCTTTCTTCTGTCCGATTTTTACCTTCAGGGAGGACAGAAAGACAAGGCTGTTTCCCTCTACCGTCACATTCTCGATAAAGATCCAAAAAACATTCAGGTGCTGACGGCGTTCGCCTTCGAAAAGTTGCATGCCGGCAGGTATGCCGAGGCGGAATCTCTCTACCGGAGAGCGCTCGATGTGGTTCCCGGCGATCCCAATCTCGAGGCCGGGCTGGGAGAATCCCTGCTCTCAGAAAAGCAGGTGGATGCCGCCATGGCCGCATTCCGGAAGGCCGTCGACGCCGACTCCAACCAGCCGATCGCTCTTCTCGAGCTTGCGAAGCATGAAATCCTGGGAGGTGAGTCCCAGAAGGGACTTGGGTATCTGGCCCCCCTGGTCAAGAGGCGGGGCACGCCGGCTCAGGTGGCCCAGATTCAATGGCTCTGGGGACTTGCCAACGAGGGAGCCGGAAATACGGCTACCGCGAAGGATGCTCTTGCGAGAGCCGTAAGCCTTGCCCCGAAGGTTCCGGCCTATCGTGAAACCCTGGGGGATTACTGGCTGAACCGGTCCCGATGGGACAAGGCGCTTCCCGAGCTTCAAAAAGGGCTCGACCTCGATCCGAAGAACGCCTTTCTTGCGCTTCAGATCGAATGGACGAAGTTGAGGGCCCAAAAGGAGCCCCCGGACCGGTCCCGCCTGGAGAGAATCGTGTCCCATGCCGTCTCGTACCGGAAATCCCACCCCCAGGATGTGACTTCAGGTTTGATCGAGGCTCGGGCGGATCTTCTTCTCAAAAAGCCGGACCAAGCCTTGTCGGTCTATGATGCGGTCCTGGCATCCCATCCCGGAAATTCTCCGGCCCTCCTCGGAAAAGCCAATCTTCTTTTGGTCCAGGGGCATGTCAAACGCTCCCGGAAACTCGCGGCCACCTTTCTCGCCGACCATCCCGATGCAATCCAGTGGCACCTTCTGATGGCGTCTATCGACCAGCGGGAGAAGAATATGGTAGGGATGGTCGACCAACTGGAAAATGTCCACCGGCTGGCGCCTTCCTGGTCCGCGCCCGCGCTTTCGCTGGCCGCCGCCGATCTCTCCCTCAAGCGGTACGAAGAGGCGAAGGCGATCGCCTTCGCCCTCCATGAAGCGCATCCGGAACTGACCAATGCCTATCTGATCCAGGCCTCCGCCGAAATGGGACTGGGGGACTACCGGAGCGCTGCGAGAGATTTCGCCGCGATGGCCCGCCACGATAAAAAGCCGGGGGGGCTCTACAACATGGCCAGCGTCGCGGCCGGAAAGGCGGGAGAGTCCTCCCGCGCCGACCGCTATCTCGCGTTGGCCTACAAGTATGCTCCGGACGATCCGGGAGTGCTGAACAATATGGCCTTCTCCCTTGCCGACCGGAAGACGGATCTTCCAAAGGCCTTGGGCTACGCGAAAAAAGCCCTCTCGAAGACTCCCCAGCCCTTCATCCAGGACACCGTGGGGTACGTGCTCTACCGGATGGGGCGTTTCGACCGAGCCGAGCCACATTTTGCTGAGGCCTACAAGGCGAACTTCCGGGATCCGGAGTTTCTCTTCCACATGGGGTTGAACGAGTGGAAGCTCGGCAAGAAGACCAAGGCGGAATCCCTTCTCCGCAAGGCCATCACCTCGGGAAAGCTGTCTCCCGAAGAGCAGGGGTCGGCCCGTCGGGCCCTGGGCAAACTCTCGGGAGCCTGAGAAAAACCTGCAGAAACGAAGCCTCCGCAATTCTGTCTTCAGATATTTGCGGCGGTACCGGCTTGAAGGTTTGCCCGTCAAGGAAGGCGAAGCGCCCGATGGAGAGTGAAATTCCGTAAAAATTCCTGACACTTGTCTGAACTTCTCCCTGTTGCTAAAATTTTCATCCAGGGGGCATTATAGCGAAGCCTTGGGGGATTCCGGGAATGTCCGGGCCGGACGGGAGGGGATTGTGGACCGGATGGGGAAATGGCTTCGGGCAGTCCTTCTGCTATGCGTTTTTGGCGCCCTTCCCAACTGCGGCGGGGGAGGGGGTGGCGGGGGAGTCTCCTCCCCGCCGTTCGAGATGGCCTACGTCCTTGAGGAAAAAAACTCCGACTTTTCCGGCCAGATCGAATATTTCCCCATGAATCCGGGGAACGGCTCCTTCTACCCCGAGACCGGAGCCGCTCCCGTCCCCACGGGAGGATCCGTTCCCATTTCGCTCCTGGCCGACCCCTCGAACACGAACTTCCTCTATGCCCTGAACAACAACAACACGACGATCGATGGAAGTACGGCCGGATCCGTTTCGGGCTTCTCCGCCGCCGGCTACCAGAAGAACATGAGCCCCGTCTCCACTCGTGTTTCTACCGGACCCGATCCGGTGAGCATGGCGATCGATCCGGGGGGCCGCTATCTGGCCGTGGCCGATCACGGGAACGGGAAAACCAACGGCGACGTGTCGCTGTTCACGATCTCCTCCGGAACGGTCGCGCCCTCCGGAACCTGGACCTCCTCCCAAACGTGCGGGAATCCCTATCGGGTCCTCTTCGCGCCCGGCGCCTCGGGAAGCGCAAGCGACACGGTGATCGTCGCCTGCTCCTCCCCCGAGATCTGGGGGAATACCTCCAATCCGGGAGTGGCGGTCTATGCCTGCACGATCGCGAATATCAGTAGTAGTAGTGTATGTAAAAATGTCCTATTTACGAGCTCTTTTAATCAATCTATCAATTCACGTTACTTTGCCCTCGTGAACTTCCTCTTCGTTCCCGGAACCTCCACGGCGGTCGGACCTGTTCTTTCGGGAACGACTTCAGGGTCTTCCCCCACCGCCTATCTCCTGGTCTGCGATTTTTCCAATAACTCCTGTTCGACCCACCTGTCGACGATCGACAACACCTCTGGGTTCCTCCCCTCGGGGAACGTGGCCTTCTCGGGAAGCGGTTCCTCGGCGAGGCTCTACGTGGGGAACTACTATCCTAGTAGTAGTGGTTTCATTCCCGATTATTCGGAATTCTCCTCCTGTTCCTCATCCACTTCTTCGTGGACATGCCATTCTCCTCTTAAGGTGAATTCCTCTTCGACCCCCGGTCCGATCTATTTCTATGCGACGGGAAGCACCCTCTATATCGCCGCGACGCAGACCCCCATCAAGGGATCCTATACCACCACCGGGAACACATCCGGAGGAAGCAGCTCCAGCTCTGGAACCATCTACGCCTGCGCCCTTTCCAACATCTCTTCATCCTCTGCTTCCTGTTCTTCGCAAACGACCGGGGGATGGCCCGTCGCCATCACCGTCGATCCCCAGACAGGCAACTATCTCTTCGTGCCGACCCTCTCGGGAACGGTCGACCTGTATTCCGGAGCTTCCACAGGAAATCTTTCTCGCTTGACGGGTCCGGCGGTCGCATCGGGCTATCTTCCCCTCTCGGTGCTCGTCCTGCCGTGACGGTACCTGTGATATTCTTGGTCTCTGTCCCCTCGCTCGCGAACGGGGTTCCGGCATCCATTCACACCCCCTGAGGAGAGCCCCATGGCCGAATCCGTTCCTCCATGCCCCAAATCCTTTTTTCCCGGTTCCGAGGACGACCTCATGAAGCTCCATACGAAGGAGGACGAGGAGGTCATCGCTACCTTCCTGACGGAGATCGGA
>JAJYPO010000193.1 GCA_021795275.1 Nitrospirota bacterium
ATTGGATCAAGGGGCCTTTCCGGAGTTTTTTCGGAAGAATGGCCGAAAAGGGAATCCGGCGGGAAGACGCTCCTTGAGCGGAAGGAGGAGAATGAACAGGGAGGCAAGGAGAGAGACGCCTCCCAGAATGAAGAAGGTCTCGTTGTAGGCGAAGGCCTGGGAAAGGGATGCTGCCGTCTTTCCGGCCATGGCGGGGGGATGGGGAGCGGAGGTCTGGGGGAGGACGGGACGGAAGGCCGGGGCGATGTTGTCCACAAGATGACGGGCCCAGACTGTGCCGAACATCCCTCCCAGGAACTGGATCACCAGCTGCACGACCAGTCCCACCCGGTGCAGGGAGGCGGGAAGCGTTCGGAGCACCAGAGGTGCGAGGGTAACCTGGGTGAGGGCGACTCCAATGCCAAAGACGATCTGGGGAAGCAGGACGAGCGGAAGGTCGTAGACATTGGCCGGAAGGGTGAGGTAAGCCACATTCGAAAGGGAGATCAGGATGGATCCGGCGGCCATGAAGCCCCAGGTGAAGAAGGAGCGCTCGGGAGAGATCAGGAAGGCGAAGACCGGAATCAGGAGTTCGGTGATGGCTCCCATGAAGATCACCATTCCCGCCTGGTGGCTCTGGAAGCGATAGAAGATCTCCAGGAAAAGGGGAAGAAGGTAGAGGCGTCCGAAGATGGCCGTCGAGCGGAGGAAGTTGGCCACGGACAAAAGCAGAAAGCCCCCGTGGAGGAAAAGTTCGGGAGGAATGATGGGCCGGGGATGGCGGACGGCGTGGAGCAGGTAGGAAAAGAAAAAGATCAGGAAGGAGAAGGCCATCAGGAAAAGGGTCGTGCTGTGCCAGCCGAAGCGCTCTCCCTCCATGAGGGTATCCATGCAGAAGAATCCGGCCCCGAAGAAGAGAAGCCATCCCAGGAGATCGAAGGGGACTTTTTCGGAGCGGGGGTGGTTGGAGAGGGAGACTGCGGCGAGAAGGAGGGTCAAAAAGCCGACGGGGAGATGGATTCCCATGGTCCAGCGCCATCCCAGGGTGTCGACCAGGAGCCCTCCGATGGTCGGTCCGATGCTCACCGCGAGGGCGTTTCCCACGGCAAAGAGAGAAAGGGCCCGGGCGCGCCGCTCCGGGGGAAAGCTCTCGTTGATGAGCGCGATCGAGAGGGGGATCAGCACGCCCCCCGACAGCCCCTGGAGGGCCCGCCCCACCATCATGGCCGGCATGAAATGGGCGAGCATGGAGACGACGGAGCCTCCCATGAAGACCGCGGTGGCCAGGGAGTAGAGATCCCGCTCCTCGAAGAGACCCCGGAGGCGGTAGGAAAGCGGGATCCCCAGGGCGACAAAAAGGCTGTAGCCGGCGGTCAGCCAGCGGGTCTCGTCGGGGGAGGAGTCCAGGTCGCGGGCGATGAAGAGGCGACCCACGTTCATGCTGGTGGTGTCGGCGAGGGGGAGAGTGGTTCCCAGAATCACGGTGAAGAGGACCATGCCGGGGGAGCGGAGGTCGAATCCCGACAGGAAATTCCGGATGCGGGCCCGGGTCATGGCGACGGATTCTTCTTTTTAATCCGTCGTCCGGACGAGACGGATCCACCGGAGGGGCCTCTTCTTATCGGTGCGTGATCGGGCGGTGTCATGGCTTTGACCCCCCGCTCAGGAGGGACACGAAAGAAAGAAAGTGGGGAGGGCCGAGGAGAAGGAGGGGAGCTGGTGGTCCACCATCATGCCGGTCGTTACGGCGAAAGCTCCGGCCACGAGGAGAATGAGGGCGCCCACCGTCACCCGGTGTCTTCTGGAATGGTGGGGAAGGATCGAGGCCGCCTCGAGAAGAAGGGTCAAGGCGAAGACGAAGAGGACCATCCAGAAAAAGGCCAGATCCATGCAAGGGGTCTCCCGGATGTTCGGTCAGGACTTCCTGACCGGTCTTCCCAGACGTTTCTCGACAGAGGCGATCTTTCCCTCGAGACGTCCGGACTGATTCCGCCGGGCGTCGATCTTGATGGAGACGCTGATGCGGCTGCAGTCCTGGCTCATGCGTTCGTAGCATTTCCGGACCACGTCCATCACTTCGTCCCATTCCCCTTCGAGGACAGTGCCCATGGGGTTGAGCCGATAGTCGATGCCGCTTTTGTCGATGATGTCGATCGAGCGGGAGACATAGTCCCCCACCGATTCGCCCTTGTCGAGGGGGCTCATGGAAAATTCGAGGAGAACGGACACGTCCTGTCCTTATCGTCTATTGAGAAGGTCGAAAAAAAGCATCATCTCAATGATACAGGGGAGAGAATGGGGAGGGAAGGGGGGGGTGAGGCAGGAGAGGGGGAGAGGAAGGCGCTAACCCAACTTTCTATTTTTTTTAGACAAATCAAGGCGTACCAGTCTGTTATGAATTTCGATGTGCACAAATTCGTTGCTACATTTGGGGGAAAACCGCCGGGTGAAGGGCCGCCTTTTCGAGGAGGATCCGGGCATGGACCCGTCTGGTCCTGTCCGTGACCTCCAGGCAGGAAAAGATCTCCTTGTGAGCCGGCTCCGGCTTCATGGTATGGCGAATCCTGTGGACGACGCCCGTATGGGGATCGACCCCGGTCGTCGTCACCCGGGCATGGGTGGAAAGAATGTCCCGGATCAGGCTCCAGGAGCGCGTGTCGCCCTGGGCCCGAAGGCGGGATTCAATGTCGGACAGGAGATAATAGGCGAGGACGGAGACGAAGAGGTGGGCCCGGGTCCGGTCGGCTTTTTGATGAAAGACGGGCCGGATTCCAAGGTCGGACTTCAGCGCCCGGAACGCTCCCTCCACCTGCGTGAGAACCGTGTAGAGCGACCAGATATCGGAGGCCGACAGGCCGGTATGGGTCGTTTCGATCACATAGGCGCCCGTGAGGTTTTTTCGTTCCTCGCGCCGTTCGTTCTTGACCCAGGTAAGGTCCGAGATTCCAAGAGAGGGTCGGCCTGTCTTTTTGCCTTTTGACGGGGAGGTCTCCCCGGCGGGGAGACTGGGAACGGCCGTGATCGTGTAGTCCCTGGCCACGGTCGGGAAGCGCCCTTCCAGGCGTCCGAGACGCTTGACCGCCGTTTCGCAGGAGGTCACCGTTTTTTTGCGGATGGAGGTCTGAAGGCGCGTAAGGGCCTCGAGGAAGCGGGTTTCCTTGAGGGTGTCCATGCCCTCTTCCTTTTCTTTCCGGCCGCAGGAGAGCACAAGGATCCGAACGATTTCCGGAGAGCCGTCGACAGGGATCTTCTTGAGGAAAACTCCCTCGGCTGGCGTCTCCGGACGCGGGGCGAACCAATCGAAGGTCTCCCGGGCGGTCGCAAACAGGCTTTGGTACGCTTTCGCGGCCGGCCGGCGCTCGACGATGCAGTAAGGGAAGTTCCGGCCCCGTAGAAGGGCCACGTTTGCCCGGGTGGCGATGCCCCGGTCCATGACGATCGTGGGCTTTGCCGCGGGAAACAGGGAAAGGGGTTCCAGTTTTTCCAGACGGTCCAGCACGGCAGGAAGCGTTTCCGGTTCGGACTGGTTGCCCGGATCGATCCGGCTTGCGACGGGATGGCCCCGGTCGTCCACGACCAGAGAGAAGGTCACCAGAGGACAGTCGCTCCGCTTCTCCTTGGAATGGCCTCTTTTTGCCAGATCGTTCCCGAGGGCGGTTCCTTCGAAGTAGGTGTTGCTGAGATCGTAGAGAAAGACAAACCGGTCGTGAGGAAACAGTTCGCGGGTAGTCCGGGCCAGGGCCGACTCGATCCGGTCCTTCTTCTCCCACAGGCGATCGGTGATCGTGTAGAGGGCGTCCTTGCCGACGTCCAGAAGCTCCTTGCCAAGGAGATCGCCCAGGGCCGTCCGGCCCGAGAGCCAGCGGTGGGTGTGGAGCTCGCTTCCGGGAGAGACGAGTCGGCCCACGACGAGGGCTTCCGCCAGGGCCCGCTCCTTGAGCGAGAAGCCTTCTTCCGTCAGAACGGCATCGAACTCCATGCGGGTCCAGGACTGGTGGCCGAGAAGCTCCGCCCCCAGGGAGCGGGACTCTTCCGTCTCGATCGTGGCCGGATCGAGAACGGCCACGCCCCGAGGTCGGGGAACCCCGGCCTTGCGCTTGCGTCCCTTGACCCTGTTCTCCGGCCTGTTGGCCTCGAGGGCCGCCGTCACGATGGCCCGGAGCGGGGCCTCGTCGGGATCCTGAAAGATCGGCGAGGACTTCCGGGAAACGGAAGACAGGGCCTCCTCAAACAGGC
>JAJYPO010000194.1 GCA_021795275.1 Nitrospirota bacterium
TGAAGAAGCCATTCGATCCCGTATCGAAGAAGGCGGGGGAGGTGGTACCCCCTGATGAGGGATAGGTGGCGTTGATCATTCCATTTTGGTTTGTCTGTAAGGAGGTGCCGCTGGTGGGAGCGCCAAAGGACAAGGTGCCCGTAATACTGGGAGCCCCTTGGGAAGGGGAGACTGGTGGCATGGAGAGGAGCACTCCGTCATTATCGGTATTGGATGAAAGCCGGTAGACGGGGTTTTGGACTTCAAGAGATTCGTTGGAAGACGAGGGAACCCCATTCCCATTCACAGGCAAATATCCGCTTCCTTCATAATAATAGGCGCTGCCAATGTCATATTGGGGAAACAAGACCCCCAGGATGCCGTTGTAGAAAGGCTGAAAGGGGGCGGAGCTGATTCCGCTCGAACAGGAGGAGGGAGCGGAAAGGGAGGAGTTCGAAATCTGGACCGGAACCGTGACGGAGGATGTTCCCAGGGTGATCTGGGCTGTCACGACCGGTCCGAAATTGTACCCCGAGACAAACAGGTAGCATTCGAACAGCCCCTGACCGTTGACCTGCTCCTGCGGGAGCTCACCGGCAATGGCAAGTGTATGGGAGAGCCTGAGCCCGGTTGAGCCATAGTCGAGAAGGATGTTGGGAACATCCTCGCAGGTGGAGGTGCCGGGAACGCAGATCCTGAGCGTGACCGCCGGCGTATTGATCGCCCCGGCGCAGGTCGACTGGTAGACCGCCATGGTGTTGGGGGTCGGTAGGGGAAGTCCCGTCGGGGTGGTTCCTGTGCAGACCGCCGTCGGGGCGGAGGAGGACTGGGAGCCTCCGCCGCACCCGGGAAGTAGAACCAGGGAGAAGAAGAGAAGGGCCATACCCCCCATCCGGGTGAGCGTCATGGGGCGATCCGGATCCTGGCGGGAGAGAAGCCCTGGGGAAGCCTGGTTTTGTCCCAGGCCGCCCCGGACTGGAAGAGGGAGCTTCCGACGACCGAAATCACCAGGCGGTCGTCCTGGAAGAACAGGCGGTGGCGGGCGGGGGATCGGTTGACCGGGGGAATGTGGCTGTATAGCTCCCCCAGAAGAAGGGAGAGGTCGGGATGGACCGAACCCTTCCAGGTGACGGCGAAGGAGCGTCCGCCGGAATCCAGGAACTCCCGGACAATGAGGGTCCGGGGCGGGCGTCCCGGAATGGCTTGCTGTTCAGAACGTTCGAAGTTCAGGGCCGAGTAGCCCTCCCGCTGGTCGGTCCGGATGAGCCTCAACCTGAGGGACTGGGCTTTGGCCATCACCTCGGGACGAAGGTCTCCGAGACCGGCCAAAGCCGGGGCGGGATGGGCCCAGGCCAAAAGAGTGAGGGTCATCGCGAGTCCTAAGGATAAAAAAACCGGAGGTCTTTTTTGGCTCCGGACTGATCCTTCCGTTCGGTGTGTCATGGGAGGATCCCGTGGCTGGGGCCGATAGGCACGAGGGAATGATTCCTCAGGGGGGCGAGACGCTCTGAGAGGCGATTTTTGACTCGCCCGATCGCAGCGCAAGCCGGGGAAGAGAGCGCAAGGAACAGTCTGCCTCCCGCGGTTAGCGCTGCGATCGGGGCAACAGGGGAAGATCGAAATCCCATGAAGATCCCTCCGGTCGAAGACGATGTTTCCCCTAGTGTAACCCAAAAGGAAAGCGTCTGGGAATCTCGAAGAGCCCCCAGAGGAAGGCAATCAGGAGAAGGGGGGCCCCGGTGCGGGCATAGTCCGAGAAGCGGTACTCCCCAGGCCCCCAGGTCATGGTGTTCACCGGGTGGGAGAAGGGCGTGAGAAAGGCCATCGTTGCGGAGAAGGCCACCCCCATCATAAGCGGATAGGGGGAGAGGTGGAGGACCCGGGAGAGATCGATCGCGATCGGGGCCATGATGAGCGCCACGAGGTTGTGAGAGAGAAATTGCACCATGAGGGCGGTCGTTCCCATGAGGAGGGCCAGAAGAAGGGTCGGGGAGAGGGTGTGCCCCTGGGAGGTGAGGAGGCCGGCGATCAACTGGCCCAGTCCCGTCTGCGAGATCGCCCACCCCAGGGGAAAGAGGCCACCCAGGAGCATGACTACCCGCCACTCGATGGCGTTTTTTGCCTCCTCGATGGTGAGGCATCCGGAGAGGACCATGAGGATGGCCCCCGACACCGCCGAGAGAGTCAGGGGGAGCCAGGCGAAGACATTGGAGAGAACCACCCCGGCAAGGATTGCCAGAGCGATGACGGCCTTGTCCGAGCGGAAGGTCTCCCTCTCGAAGAGATCGAGGTAGAGAAAGAGATTGCGGCCGGAGAGCTCCTCCACCGCCCGCGTTGGACCCTGGATCAGGAGGAGGTCTCCCGCCTCGAGGGTCAGGTCGGAGAGCTCTCCCGGGATCCGGCGCCCCTCTTCCCGGTGGATTCCCACGATGTCCACATCGGGCGGAAGCAGAAAATGGAGCGAGGAGATCTTGCGTCCGATCATTCCGGACCGGGGGGAAAGCATGGCCTGGGCCAGGATCCAGTCCTCCGACTCCAGAAGCCGGTCGAGGGGAGGCCGTTTGAGCTCCTCCCCCGGAGCCGGAAGGGAGTGCTGGACCGGAAGGAGGGAGAGTCCCCGGAGATCTCCCAGCTTGTGAAGCTGGGAGAGGGTGGCCACCACGTGGAGGTGGAGACCCTGGACCATGACCTCCCCTTCAGGGTTGGCGGCCCTGGGAGAGTGGGGAGCGGGGGGAGCGTTGGGCGGACCAATCTTTCTCGACCAGTCCCAGGAGGCCCGGAGAAAGGACTGGGCCCGGGCCCGGGCGGAGAGGATTCCCGAGGGATGGGCAATGCGGAGAGAAAGTCCTGTTTGTGTTTTGAGGGGAGATTCGGAAAACCGTTTCCCCAGGTAAGGAAAGTCGGCTCCAAGGACAAGTTCGAGATCGAAGGTTCGTTCCTCTTCCGGGATGGCGGGAGTGGACTTGCCTTCCGTCCAGCGAAAGAAGCGTTTGCCGGTGAGGCCCAGATAGACAAGCCCCAGAATAAAGGCTCCGGCTCCAATGGGAAAAAAGTCGAACATCCGGAAGGGATGATACCCCTGTCCCTCGAGATATCCGGAGACCACGATGTTGGAGGAAGTTCCGATCAGGGTGGCCGATCCCCCCAGGATGGCGGCGTAGCCCAGGGGAAGGAGAAGGGGTTTTTCCGGGAGGCGGGATTCCTTGAGGAGGGAGAGAACCACCGGAAGAAAGAGGGCGGTGGTTCCCGTGTCGTTTAGAAACATCGAAAAAAGCCCCACCGTTCCCAGGATTGCCGGAACCAGAAGGACCGGATGCCGTCTCCTGAGGGAGTCGAGCAGGAGCGCCACCTTCCGGACCACCTTGGTCCTGGACAGGCCTTCCGAGAGGATGAAAAGGGAGACGATGGCGATCACGGCCGGTTCCGAGAATCCCGCGAAGGCCTTTTCGAGGGAGAGGACGCCCGTCAGAGAGAGGACCACCGGGACCCCGAGCACCACGATCTCAAGCGGAAGGAGGCGCATCGACAGAAAAACGATGACAAAGAAAGTCAGGGACGTGACGACGATGATCGGCATGAATCTCCCGGAAAAAAGGAAACCGGAGGAACGGATGGGGGAAGGATACCATTTTTGCCTCGTCTCTGTGTTAGGCTGGAAAATCGCAGAGAGGGGGACGGAGGCGGTTCCCGGATCAAAGACATGAGGGGGAGGATGGCTTGAGGAGATTCCTGGTCGCGGTGGTGTGTGTCTCGGCGCTGGCCTTGGGGGCCTGTGCGGGGGGAGGATCGAAACCGGGAGAGACGGGGAGTCTTCCTGCCTGGGTCGCCTCCCTTCACGCTCCGAAGGGGGTCTACCGGGCGGTCGGGTTCGGCCAGGGGGATGAGATTCCCGAGGCGGTCCAGGCCGCCCGGAAAAATGCCCTTCTCCAGATCGTCGAAAGCTCATTCGGAGAGTCGGTCCGGTACCGTTACCGGAAGGAGGGAGAGCGCCAGGGATTCTCGACCTCCGCCTCCGTCCACGACTTCTTCGATGCGGCCGCCTCGGGAAACCTTTTCGGCCAGCGGGTGGTCCACAATGCCGTGCGGAAGGCGGGAAACGGATATGTGGCCTATGTGATGGTCGAGGTGGCCAAAAAGGATATCCGTCAGGCTTACGCCAGTTTCATGAAGGAAAAAAAGGCCCGCCTGGATCTCAGGCTCGCCGAAACCCGCGGAGCGATCCTTCTCGAGA
>JAJYPO010000195.1 GCA_021795275.1 Nitrospirota bacterium
TCTCACCGATCGAAGACTACGCCCGATCAGACGCTGGATTTCCTGGGTCCGACCGCTCTGCTTGCCGCGGGCTGCCTCCCTCGGAGATCGCTCGTGGGTGGACCGTGGCAGCATTCCATACTCGGCCGTCACCCAACCCCGGCCCTGATCCTTGAGAAACGGCGGAACCTTTTCTTCCATGCTGACAGTGGTCAGAACATGAGTGAAACCCATCTTGACTACGGCCGATCCTTCGGCATATCTGTTCGGTGCGGGCTCGATGACAAGCGTCCTCAACTGCTCCTGACTTCTTCCGTCACTTCTCACTCAGACCTCCCTGACTGTAAACCATGGAAAGGTCACCCGAATTGATGGTGACCTCATGCACATTCTCGATATGTCTTCCCAGAAGGTGTTGGCCGACACGCTGGAATCGCTCACGGCCATCGGTCACCAGATAGGAGACCTGTCCCTTTCCCTTCCGCTCCTTTACGTTATGGGCCTCGACTTCAGATTTTGCAAGCTCGAGCCCCGGATCGATGAAGGCCATCTCAGGAAAGAGGCGGGTCAGAAGAGGAAGGAGGGGTGGATAATGGGTGCAGCCCAGGATGACGGTATCAACTCCGGACGTCCGGCTCTCCAGAAATACGGACAGGTATTCCCTGGCAATACTCTCCGGGATATCCCCGTCGATCCACCCTTCCTCAACCATGGGGGCAAAGAGGGGACACGCCACTCCAAAGACCTCCGGCTCCTGCCCCGAAAGGCGGCGAAACACGGCCGGATACGCCCCGCTCTGAATTGTTCCTTCCGTCCCGAGGACCCCGACACGTCCTGTTCTCGTTCTGGACAAGGCCGCGCGTGCCCCCGCCTCCACCATGCCGACGACCCGCACAGGAGCACAGAACTCGACGAGGTCATCAAGGGCCTGACTGGAAACGGTAAAACAGGCGGCCACAAGGGTCTTCGGCCGGAATGCCATCAGGGTGGCGGCATCCTCGAGCGCAAATCTCCGGATGGTCTCCCGGGACTTTGACCCGTAGGGAAAGCGTGCCATGTCGCCTAAGTAGAGGAAATCATCCTGGGGGAATTGGTCAAGAAAATGTCGAAGGACGGACAGCCCCCCCATACCGGAGTCGAAGAGGGCAAATCCGGGAGAAAACGTCTCTGTATCCTCTGGAAAATTGTACAAAAAACCTCCCGTAAATTTCCGGCATTGGCCGATAAGGCACCCCCCTCACACGGAGGAGCCGTTACTCAGGGGAGATTATCGCACAAAATAACCTTGGTCCCCAAAAAAAAGGGGGACACTCGGTCCCCCTCCATCCTTACAGGATTTCTGGTCCCTTCAAAAAGGGATCATGCACGGGCTCAAACCCGAACCAAGCTTTTTGTCCCCGCCGTCATTCGACGTTGATTTCGACGGCAAGGGGTTTCGCCTCCGCCAGCTTTTCGATCCGGACTGTCAGAACCCCGTCTTTCATGTTGGCGGAGATCTTTTTGGGATCGGCATCCTCGGGAAGGGTGAAGGAGCGCAAAAATGCGCCATATTCCCTTTCTACCCGATGATACCTGACACCCGTTTTTTCAGTACTCCGCGTTCTTTCTCCCGAGATGGTCAGGACGCCGTTCTCGATCACAACCTTGACCGCTTCCTTTTGAACTTCGGGCAGTTCGGCCTTGACAACATAGGCTCCCTCTTCTTCGGAGATATCAACACTCGGGGCCCATTCGACCGCTTTCCTTGCCTGCCGCTCTTCCAAACGGGCCTCCGGATTCCGAAGCATGAAAGGGGTAAAACGGCGGGCAAGATCGTCAAACTCCTTGACGGGATCCCAACGCAGTAGAGTCGCCATGGCTTTCTCCTTTTTCGAGGCCGGTCTGAAACCCGGCAACAGTGATTGTCCGTGATCTTTCATAGTCTGTGTTTCCTTTCAATTCAAAATATATCTTGGATTTTTGGCCTGTCAAGGCTCCGCCCGTGTCAGTCGGCCCTTCTCCATATCACCCACCGGACCCCGGCCTCCCCGGCCCGATCGGAGATATCCGAGATTGTGCCTGGAGGAATTTCGCCCAGAACGTAGGGCCCGAAAGCCAGCCGGATCAGATGAAGGACCCGGTATCCATACCAGGCGAGGAAGTTTCTTATCTCCCTGTTCCGGCCCTCCGAAAGGCAGACGTGAATCCATTCCGAACGGAGGGATCTCCGTTCCGGAAAGACCTCGATCTTCCCGTATCCGGGAGCCTCCCCTGCCCTTCCCGAGAAAAACAGTGTCTGGTGCTCATCCCGGAGTACCGGAGAGATCTGAACTCGGTAGATCCGTTGAACGCGTGAGGAGGGATCGAGAAAATCACTGAAAAGTTCAGGATAGTTCGAAAGGAGAATCAGGCCCGCCGAGGCCTGGTCAAGACGCCCAATCGGCCGGATAGACCCGTAACCCGGAGCTCCCCATGAACTCGCCCCGACAATATCCCCGATCACGGGACGGCCCCGGGGATCGGTCCGGGTTACCAGAATTCCTCTGGGCTTGTTCAAGGCCAGGAGCAAAGGAGGCGGGGGAACAAGAGGTTGGCCGTCGAGAAAGAAAGGAGGGAGAAGCATGCATTCCGGCCGAGAGCCGGGGGAGGAAACGGGTCGGTCGGAGACCACAGGGCGGGCATTCAGGGTGAGACGGCCGGCAGTGATCCATTCAAGAACCTCGCGGCGAGAGGCCAATCCTGCCTTCGATAACCAGCGATCCGGAGTATGAATCATTTAATTTGATTAAAATCCTTATAAATCAACAACCTCAGCATTTTGTGACGGTGATCACAGTACGAAAAAAAACATTTCTTTTCATATCAACATATTAGCATCAAATAACATTTTTCTTGACTTCAGACAAGTCAGGAGCTATACTAAACCCATCAATCGTTCCTGCCATCGAATCAGGATTTTTTTTACACTTCCGTGGGGCCATGCACCCCGCAGGGAGCGCCGGAATCCGGTCGGATCACCGGCTCGATGGAGACCAAGGCATGATTTCGCTTCCCCTGTCCGGGGATAAAGATCACGCCTGCGCGGGAACGGATCAGCTACCCTCATCAGGAGGTTGCGCATTGAACTGGATGATTCATCAATCCGTGGCTTGGTGCCTAAGTGCCCATCTTCTCTCTCCGACCGTTCCCTATTCGCACCTTATCACACAAATTTCATGCAGACATCATATCAATCCCGTTCTCGTGGCCGGGATCGTCGCCCAGGAGTCAAGCTTCGATCCAAGGAAAAGCCGCTTTGAGGAACGCATTAATGATGTCTCGCTGGGACTGATGCAGATTACGACCCGGACAGCCCGCTGGATGGGGCTTCGAGGGTCGATCAACACTCTCTACGATCCCTCCGTGAATCTGACCTACGGAGTGCGATATCTCTCCTGGCTCCTGCAAAAGCATCCGTACGGGGCCGATGCCGTGGCCGCCTACAATGCCGGAAGGCCCCGGTGGCGTCACGGGGGATATGTGAACAGCCGGGGAGCCCACTCCGTCGAACGCTATGTCGTTCGCGTCATCAGCTGGGCAAGACATTTCCGCCATCAGTCCCAACGGGAAGAGCGCGAAATGGTCGCCCTCGAAAAACGTCACCGGAACCGAGGCCTAGGGACCCTTGACAACCGGCTTCTGGCCTGGTTTGACTGGCCCCCCGGAACCCTTTATCCGGATGTTGGTCGGCTGCCGAACTAGATGCCTGTTTCGATAGTTGAAGTAGTGCTCCGCATTGACGATGACGCTGTCCGCCCGGCCGGCTAGCTTTTTGTGCTGAAGAGCCTTGTACATGAGGGTCATGCCGGCCAGAACGACCAGTCCGCCGATGGTCAGGGCCACGGCTCCCCTGACCGGATGGCGGATTCCGAGTCCGAGGGAGATCGAGACGCCTCCCAGCGCAATCACGATGGTTGACAGAAGAACCAGGACAAGAAGGGTCAAGGCGCAACTCCTTTTGATCAGCGTTGTCAGGGTTGGTGGTCCGGAAAACCCGGTGGCATTTCCCTCTTCGCATCCAAACCCGCCTACAGGATAGACCGAATTTTTCAAAAGGGCAATTTGGGCCAGGGTAGACGGGTCCAATCAAAGGAGCAGTCACCCCTTTCCTGTCCCGCCTTCCGCTTGTCCCCTTTTGACACGGCTCTTCTCCCTTTCCCGAACCCTCCTCCTGTGTTATCCTCGACAATTGAACGGTTTCTTCCCTGTCAC
>JAJYPO010000196.1 GCA_021795275.1 Nitrospirota bacterium
GAGTCCGTCGCCACCCCCACCCGCTTGTTTTTCTCGTCGGCAAAAACGAATTTGGCCGGGGGGACCTGGGGACGGTAGGTCCGGATGACCCAGTAGGGGTTGTACAGATTGAAGGAGGGAGTCACGGCCACAAGGTCCAAATGGGCCTTCCAGTAGGCATCGATGTTTCCGATATCCCGCCAATATCCCTTTTCCACATCGGACATTCCCGGAATCGTGTTCCGGCTGAAGTCATAGACCCCGGCACGACCCTCGGCCGCGAGCCGGGGAAGAATATTGTGTCCAAAGTCATGTTTTGAGGAGGCCATTTCAGCATCCTGACGGAGAATCTCCACAAGATCCCCCGTCCGGAAGATGTAATTCCCCATGGAGGCCAGAGCCGTGGTTCCGCCTGGAACGGTCGGCTCCGGCTGGGGAGGCTTCTCCACGAAATCGCGGATCTTCCCTCCATCGACCCGGATGACTCCGAAATCATGGGCTTCGGCCAGAGGAACCGGAATCGCGGCCACCGTCACGGCCATGCCGCTTGCCTGGTGCTCTTCCATCATCTGCCGGATGTTCATCTTGAAGATGTGGTCCCCCCCAAAGATACAGACATGGTCGGGTTTTTCATCCAGAATCAGATTGAGGTTCTGAAAGACGGCATCGGCCGTTCCCTGGAACCAGTGGGGGCCTGTCCTCATCTGGGCAGGAACGGGATCGACATACTGGTCAAGAAGCGGAGAAAGCCTCCAGCCCCGGGAGAGATGGGTGTTGAGAGAGTGGGACTTGTACTGGGTCAGGACCTTGATCTTGCTGTATCCGGAGTTCACGACATTGCTCAAGACAAAGTCAATGATCCGGTAGGCCCCACCAAAGGGAACGGCGGACTTCACCCGGTCGGCCGTCAAAGGAAAGAGTCTCTTCCCCTCTCCTCCGGCCAAAATGATTGTCAGGATGTTGTCTCTGTCCCGGGACATCATCGGCACCTCCGTGAAGTTGTGTCAGGAGCTTCCCAGAAAGGTCCTGTTCAGGGCCTTCAGGATCCCGGATCGCGCAGGGGACAGGGAAAAAAGCCCCCAAAGGAAAAGGAGGAGAGAGGAAAAAAGATAGGTCGCCCATTTTTCTCGCCGTTCATGGCGGAGAAGCAGGCGAATGGAATAGAGAGCCCCGAAACCCCCGACCAAGAGAAAGATCCAGTCATAGATCATTCTGTCACCCCTTCCGATACCTTCCATCTTAGCAGAACGGGGACGAAAGGCCAAACGACATGATGGCACAAGGGTTCTTGGAAAACAGATGAAAAAAACATGTCGGATTCCCGGCAAAAAAAACCAGGGGGGGTACTCCGGGGACCACCAAAAGCGAGGCAGGAGTTCTTCTCCGTTTTCAGTCGGCCGGTGGAACTGCAAAAGGGGCCTAAGACGAGTCGCCCCCCTCCGGAATGTTGGGGGAGATGCTCTCGAGAGGTATTTTCGCAACGGGAGAGTCCAGAACGAGACCCCGAATGCGACCGAGGCTCCGGGAGAGACACGGAACCCTCAGTCGAACGGAGAGACATTCTGGGAAGGGCGGGAGGAGAGTCTATTCCTCGGAAAGCTGTCCGGGGTGACGGGTCGAGTGCCTGCGGGCGGCAATGGAAAGACGAACGTTTTCCCGTTTGAGTTCGAGGAGGTAGGTCCGCCGCTCAATTTCCGAGATGGGCTTCGACAGGGCTTCTTCGGCATTCTTTCGTGCCGTCTGGGCCAATTGCATGTCGATCTCTTCAGCCCGTTCCACGGTATTCGCCAGGACGATCATTGATTTCGGAAGAACTTCTGCGACTCCGCCGCTGACATAATAGGAGTAAAGGGTCTCTCCCTTGCGAACGACGAGCTCTCCCGGATCGAGGAGGGTAATAAAGGGAGTATGTCCGGTGAGAACGCCAAACTCTCCATCCACACCCTTCGCCTTGACGAAGTCCACTTCCTCCGTGACGAGAACCCGTTCCTGTGTCAGCAACGAAAGCATGAACGCCATCGTCTAGGCCTTTCCTTTGAGCTTCTCGGCTTTTTCGACGGCCTCTTCAATCGTTCCGACCATATAGAAGGCCTGCTCGGGAAGATGATCGTACTTGCCTTCCACAATTCCCTTGAACCCTTTCACGGTGTCCTCCCGGGAGACAAACTTTCCGGGGGAGCCGGTGAAGACTTCGGCAACAAAAAAGGGCTGGGAAAGGAAGCGCTGGATCTTTCTGGCACGGGCCACGATCTGCTTGTCGTCCTCGGAGAGCTCGTCCATGCCGAGGATCGCGATGATGTCCTGGAGATCCTTGTACTTCTGGAGGGTCTTCTGGACCGCGCGGGCCACATTGTAGTGCTCCTCGCCAATGATCATGGGATCGAGGATCCGGGAGGTGGAGTCGAGAGGATCGACGGCCGGATAAATTCCAAGCTCGGCGATTTGACGGGAAAGAACCACCGTGGCGTCGAGGTGCGTGAATGTGGTTGCCGGGGCCGGATCGGTGAGGTCGTCAGCCGGAACATAGACGGCCTGAACGGAAGTGATGGAGCCTTTTTTGGTGGAGGTGATCCGCTCCTGGAGCTGTCCCATCTCCACAGCGAGCGTCGGCTGATAGCCCACGGCGGAGGGCATGCGGCCGAGAAGGGCCGACACTTCGGCTCCAGCCAGGGTGAAGCGGAAGATATTGTCCACAAAAAAGAGAACATCGCGGTTTTCTTCATCCCGGAAAAACTCGGCCTGGGCCAGTCCCGTAAGGGCCACCCGAAGGCGAACGCCCGGAGGCTCATTCATCTGCCCGTAGACGAGGCTCGTCTTGTCGATGACCTTGGACTCGTTCATTTCGTTCCAGAGGTCATTTCCTTCACGGGTTCTTTCTCCCACACCGGCAAAGACCGAAAATCCCCCGTGCTCCATGGCGATGTTCCGGATGAGCTCCATGATGATGACGGTCTTGCCGACACCGGCGCCGCCGAAGAGTCCTGTCTTTCCGCCTTTGGCGAAGGGAGCGATGAGATCAACGACCTTGATGCCCGTTTCAAAAACCTCGGTCGCTGAGGCCAGCTCGTCGAAGGCCGGAGGATCGACATGAATGGGACGCATGTGTTCCGTGGAGATCGGCCCACCGTCATCAATGGGCGCTCCCAGAACATCCATCATCCGGCCAAGCACCTTCTGGCCGACAGGAACCATAATGGGCTTGCCGGTGCTGGTGACCTTGGTGCCGCGAACCAGTCCGTCTGTCGATCCCATGGCGATGGTCCTGACGGTGCTCTCCCCCAGCTGCTGCTGGGTCTCAAGAATGAGCCCCGTTCCTTCGACCACAAGGGCCACATACGTTCCCGGAAGCTCACCCTCGAAGCGAACATCGACAACCGGTCCGATCACCTGAACAATTTCACCCGTCTGCATTCTCAAAGGCTCCTCTTTTTACCGTATTGCCAAGTCTGTCCCCAAAAGGTCCAGACTGTGAGTGGGGCGTTTTCTTTATCCCTGCTGAACCGCATCGGCACCTGAGGCGATTTCGGAAATTTCCCGGGTAATCGCTGCCTGGCGGAGTTTATTGTAGATGAGGGTCATCTGGTAGATCACTTCCTTGGCATTGGAGGTCGCGTTTCTCATCGCCATCATGCGGGCACTGTACTCACTGGCGAAGTTCTCCATAACCCTCTGGAAGACAAGGGTCTCGAAATAGCGTGGAATCAGCACATCGAGGATATCGGCCGTATCGGGTTCGTAGAGATACTCGCCAAGGAAAGGCGAAGGTTTTTTCGCGCCATTCTCGGACATTTCAGGAAGAATCGGAAGCAGTTGCTCCGATCTCGGCTTCTGGGAAAGAGTCGACACAAATTCCGTATAGAAAATCCAGGCCTCATCCCAGCGGCCATCGGAGAACTCCTCGATCGCCACCTGTGTCGCGGGAAGGATCTCTTCGATCTGACCCCGATCCTTGACGCCGGAAATCGACCCGACCGCCTTTAATCCGGACCGACGGACAAAGTCCTGACCCTTCTTCCCGATCACCACAAACTCGAACTTGACCCCCGGACGGTCGGCCATGAAACGGTTCACCATCTTGAAGACGTTGGAATTGATCGGCCCGCACAGTCCCCGGTCGGTCGAAACCAGGATAATGCCGACAGTGGCCACAGGGCGAACCTGAAAGAAGGGATTCGGCCGATGGGATTCGATGGCGGCGAGACGGATCATGAGTTCCTTGATCTTC
>JAJYPO010000023.1 GCA_021795275.1 Nitrospirota bacterium
AGACTTCCCCGATCGTCTGGTGGCCCAGGCATACACCAAGGATAGGCAAATCCGGTGCGAGCTCCCTTACGATTTCAGGACAGATCCCGGAATCGGCCGGAGTTCCCGGTCCGGGTGAAAGCACAATTCCTTCCAGAAGGCCCACATCAATGTCGGCAAGACGGATCCGGTCGTTCCTGAAGACCTCCATCTCTACTCCAAGCTCCCAAAAATACTGGACGAGATTGTAGGTGAAGGAGTCATAGTTGTCGATCATCAAAAAAGCCATGGTCCCTCGCTCCCGTGGGTGATCTCCAGGGCCCGGACCATGGCCTGGGCCTTGGCCAGGATTTCCTGATTCTCCCGCTCGGGATCGCTGTCGGCCACGATTCCGGCGCCAGCCTGAAAAAATCCCCGGGAGCCCGAAATGAATACGGAACGTATCGCGATCGCCAGATCCACATCTCCCGAAAAGGAGATCACCCCCACGCACCCGGCATAGGGCCCACGGCGAATCGGCTCCAGATCCTCGATAATTTCCATGGCACGGATCTTGGGAGCCCCAGAAAGAGTTCCGGCCGGATGGGTCGCCCGGATGACATCATAGCCCGTCTTTCCTTCAGCCAGGACACCGGTCACATGGCTCACGATATGAATGACATGGGAATAGTGTTCAAGGACCATCATTTCGCTGACCCGGACACCTCCTTTTTCAGCAATGCGCCCCACATCGTTTCGTCCCAGATCGACGAGCATGACGTGTTCCGCTCTTTCCTTCGGATCTGCAAGAAGGCGTTCCGAGCGCCTTTTATCTTCAAGGGGATCTCCCGAACGGCGGATAGTTCCTGCAATGGGTCTCAGATCCACGATTTTTCCTGTCACCCTGACAAAGAGCTCGGGAGAAGATCCGACGAGGGCAAAAGGTCCGTTTTCAATCAGATAAAGATAGGGGGAAGGGTTGATTGAGCGAAGCACCCGGTACAGGGTCAACGGGGACCCCTCCCAGGGGAATTCAAAACGGCGTGAGAGAACAACCTGGAAGATGTCTCCGGCCCTGATATGCTCCTTTGCCCTTTCCACCGCCCCCTTGAAGCTTTCAGAATCAGTCACCTCCCTGACCGAGAACGGTCCGTGCCGTTCAGACATGGTCGGCTTGCGGAGGGGACGGGAGAGGAAAAGAGACTCCCAGAAGGTCTGAAGCCGCACCACGGCTTCGTCATACAATTTCACGGGATCACCGTCCTGACGATCTACCCAGGTCATGATCCGAATTTTCTGAAGGGCATGATCCAGAATGACCATAATTTCTGGAATGACAAAGTCGAGATCAGGGAAATCGTCCGCCCGGGGAAGAGTTTCCGGGAGTTCCTCGAAACACCGGACCATGTCGTAAGAGAAATATCCCACCACTCCTTGGGCAAAGACCGGGAATCTGCTATCGACAAAGGCATTCAGGTCGGCCATTGCCCTGGAAAAACTATCGAGGAGATCCCCTTCATGTCGGACCGAAAATGCCAATTGTCCATCCCGGTACTTCCCGACCGTCAATCCTTCCTTCAGCGTCCCCTTGAAGGAAAACTGCATTCCTGATCCGACAAAAGAATAGCGTCCCCACCGGTCTCCCCCTGTCGCGCTCTCCAGCAGAAAACGTGGCTCGGCCGAGGGAAGGGCCGCATAGATTCCCGGGGGAGTCAGAAAGTCCGACAGGGCTTCGCCCGCCACAGGGACAAGCCTATGGGTGGAGATCAGCGACCGGAATTCTCCTGCCGTTGTGGATATGATCATGGAGCTCCTCCCTTTTCCCGCAATCGTCTCCAGAGGGTCGAACGGCCTATGCCGAGAAGACGCGCCGCCTCGGACATATTTCCGTTCGTCCGCTCCATCGCTTTCTGAATCAGGGCATCTTCCACATTCTTGAGAGGCTGGGGAAGCGAGAGGGCCGAGTCAAGGAAAGGACGTTCTCCGGTCGGAGTCCAAAGATCCCGTGGAAGATCCTTGATATCGATCATGCGTCCCGCCGCCAGAAGCACGGCATGCTCCATGATATTCTGTAACTCCCGGATATTTCCCGGGTAGGTGTGGTTGAGAAGCACATCCAGGGCAGGCTGGGTCAGGCCTTCGATGTTTTTCCCGAATTCGGCATTGTAGCGCGCCAGGAAGGCCGAAACCAGAAGCGGGATGTCCTCCCGTCTCTCCCTGAGAGGAGGCAGGAAAAGGGGGACAACCCGGAGCCTGTAATAAAGATCTTTCCGGAATTCCCCCGCTTCGATCGCCTTCTTCAGATCCCGGTTTGTGGCTGCAATGACCCGGACATCAACCTTCAGCGTTTTCGTTCCCCCGACACGCTCGAATTCCTCCTCCTGAAGAACCCTCAGGAGTTTGACCTGCATCGCCGCCGAAATTTCCCCGATTTCGTCGAGGAAGAGGGTCCCACCCGAGGCCATCTCAAATCGACCCGGCTTGCTCGACACTGCCCCTGTAAAAGCGCCACGCACATGGCCAAAGAGCTCCGACTCGAGGACCCCTTCTGACAAGGCCGCACAATTGACCTTGATGAAAGGCCCCTCTTTCCGGGGGCTGTTTTCATGGATGGCATGGGCGACCAGCTCCTTGCCGGTTCCGCTTTCGCCTTCGATCAGGACCGTCGACTTGCTCTGGGCCACAACCGGCAAAAGATCAAAAAGCTCTTTCATTCTTTCACTCTGGCCGATGATCCGGCCAAAGGAGTATCGACCTTTCAGTTCGTTCCGGAGTTCGGCGATCTGTGTGACATCGTGGAAGATCTCCACACCGCCGACGACATGGTCCTCTGCGTCCCTAAGTAGAGCCGTGTTGACTCTCACGAGGCGGGTGCGACGGTGGTGGTCGGTGAGCGTAATTTCATAGTTCCGGAAGGGCTCTCCCGTTTCGAGGGTTTTTTCCAGAAGACACCGTGCGCTGCAAACGGACGTCCGCATGGCCTTCTGACAATCCATACCGGAAAAATCCCCTTCCGGAATGCCCAGAATTTCTCTTGCGGCCCGGTTCATGTAGAGAATTTTCTTGTCCAGCCCTATGGCCACAACACCTTCCTCAAGAGAGTCCAGAATGATGGCAGGACCCAGGGCTGACAGGGAGCCCTTTGGCAGGTCGAGGGCCGGAGAGACTCCGGAGGACTCAGAATCAGCCCAGGATGACAGGACAGGGAGAAATGAGGGATTTGGATTAGACATATCCGCAGAACTCCGGTACTCGCGCTGTACGAACCCCCCGGTTTTCACACTGTTGCTAACCGGGGACGCTACCCTCCGGAGAAAATGCCAAAGCTCCGGTTGGACAGGTTAAAAGACAAAGCCTGCATCGGATACAGACGGGGGCTTCCGTCGACAGGAGGTCTCTCTCAAAAAGTCCCAGATCAAGAACACCGGTCGGACAAAGCTCCTCGCAACTTCCGCAAGGTCCGGCCTCAAGGCACGAAGAGGCACTCCAGAAAATGGCCCCCTTTGCCACCTTAAATCGACCCGGAACATTCATCATATCATTCGTCTCCGATAAACCCAAATCGATCAGGGATTCAGTCCGGGATCCTGAAATCTTCCTGAAAGACTCCCGCCCATCCCAGCGCCACAAGGGTTTTGGAATCGCGGATCGCCCCCGTCCTGACCAGATGGGCGATATCTTTTCCGGAATAAAAAATCGGAGGGTCTATCCACTCGTCCTCTTCTGGCTGGGCCTTGCCAAGGGTTCCCCCTCGGGCCAGGACAAGGTGTATGACTTCGTCACAGAAACCGGGGGTCGTCCAGATCGACATCATCCTCTGAAGGGACGCCCCCGAAATCCCGGCTTCCTCATGGAGCTCTCTTTCAGCGGCGGACAGAATATCTTCCCCTTCCTCAATTTTTCCGGCAGGGATCTCAAGAATGGAGTCCTCCACAGCCGGGCGGTACTGGCGTATAAGGACAATCCTTCCGTCATCAAGAATGGGGAGGATGGCGACACCCTGGCCAAACCGGACAATTTCGAAAGAGCGGGTCGTCCGTTCCCCCGGAACATTCATGAGATCCACTCCGATCCTGCGCCCCTTCCAGACGATCATGACTCCTCCCCGATTGAATGTTGTCCGATTATATGCTATTTTCTGCACCCATGGTAGACAAACGGTATTCCCTTACCCCGGACACAAAAGGCGCGCTGACAAGCGGTCTCTTTCATGGCTCAGCCCTCGTGCTCTCCGGCATTCTCTCCTATGGCTACATTGCCCACCACCAGACCTCCTCCCTCTGGTTTTATCTCTTTTTCGGAGCTTTCTGGCTTGTCCTTTTTTCAGGGTTCACCTCCATCTTCAACCAGTGCCTCCTTCTCGCCCCCCGTTCTCTCAAGGCCATCCGGACAACCGGAAATTCGGTAGTCCTGGAATGGAAAAACGGGGATGCCGACGAACTCGTCCGCAAGATCCAGTGTCACGGAAGTCGGACAATCCTCGGGATCTGGGGACAAACGGTCGACAAGAGAAGAGTCCAGGCCACTCTGAGGCGCCGCTCGCTTCCACCCGAACAGGTCCAGGAGCTGCTTGAGGAAATAGGTCGTCTCCAGACCCTTGAAAAACGGACAGCCTGACACTTGCCTTCAGCCCCCGTCTCCCTTACTCTTCTTAGAGAGGGACAGATTGGATATGAACCGTCCCGTTGACGAGGGATAACGCTTAATGGCCAAAAAAGATGGTTCACTTTTAGGCCTTGCAAAACGGCATCCCCTGCTGACATCCGTTTTTGGGTTCTGGGGATTCGGATATACCTTCATGGTTCCGAACTTTCTTGGGGGGCGTTTTCTTTCGGCTTTCTTTCATGCCGTTGGAAGCAATCCATCCAAGGTTTTTCTCGGTTTCGGGGCCCTTTTTTTCATGGTTTTCCTTTTTGCAGGCATTGTTCCTTTCGGGCTTTGGTATTTTGTATGCAAGGCTCTCGAAAGCGGAGACGAATCGACGTCAAATACGGGAAATGGCTAGATCATGCATGGATTTCTTGGAACAAAGGCTGACTTCTGGTGGGACCTTACGATCACCAGTGAAACCATCGTTTTTTCTTGCCTCTTCTTCGGGGCCTATCTCGGCCGGAAACACCGGGGAACAGCCCACCACAATTCCATGCTCCTATCCACCATCCTTGTCGCCGGGTGGTTTCTCATGTATCTGGCCCAGCAGTATATCGTGGGAATCGTCGGTTTTGGCGGTCCCCAGATGGTCAAATACATGGTCTACTACCCCATCATCATCTTCCACTCTCTCGTTTCAACCGCAGCCCTAATCCTTACGGGCGTGGTCGTCTTCAATGGCTTTATGTCGACGGAGGTGGCCAACGGCCAACGGGTTCTCAAGAAGAACCCCCTCGTTCACAAAAGGCTGGGATGGGTCACTCTTCTTTCCTTTGTTTTCTCAATTTCAACCGCCTATACGGTCTATGCCATGCTCTTTGTTATCTACAATCCGGCCAGAACCCCTACCTATGGAATCAAATCTTCGATCGGGGCTCTCTCCGGAATTGGAGCCTTCGTTCTGGTGGGACTTCTTGTTCTCTTTTGGTATTTGAACAGGAGCCGGATTCGAACCGGAGTCTGACATCGGAAGACCGGACCTCCACTCAGACTCTGGGGCAAAGGCAAAAAGAGAGGAAACAAAAAAGGCAACCTCGAAAAAGGTTGCCTTTTTTGTTGACAGGGGAGACCTCAGTAATACTCGACGGTATCGATACCTTGTCGGGACACATAATTGAAGAACAGATTTGAAGGAAGCCCGTCTCTGTGGAAGGTATAGGGGCTCTTCGGGAAGACAAGCCGCTTCATGATCGAGCGGGGGGAATAAAAGGATCTCTGGACCCAATCAATCCCCTTTTCTACATCCTCCTTCGTCATGTTTTTGGGAACAAACATGCAGACATGGCCAGAGGAATACTGGTCAGCGGTCGGATCCACAACGCGATTCTCCAAATTGAGCCTCTCCCGGAGAGGCGTTCCTTCCCGCGGGGAAACGATACTGAAAAAGGCAAGAGGAGCTCGAACTTTTTCAAGAAACTCGAGGGTCGCCGGGAAGACATCCTTTGTATCATGATCGAGTCCGAACATCAGGTTCAGGGAATAGAAAAGTCCTCTTTTTTCCATCGCCTTTAAAAGATCGATGTAGTCCTTCACATGATTCTGTTTTTTGTGGATGGCATTCAGGTTTTCCTGATTGATGCTTTCCATCCCGATGTTGACATGAATACATCCGGCATCGATCGCCAGATCCAAAAGCTCTTCGTCATGATTCGTATTCAGTGTCCACAGACAGCTCCATTTGATCCCGAGGGGCTTCAGTGCCCTGAAAAGTTCGCGGGCAAAGGTATGCTTTCCCGTCAGCTGGTCGTCGATGAACTGGAACTGGTTGATTCCCATGACCCGTTTCTGGGTCGCAATCTCCTCAACGATATCCTCGATTGGCCTCATCCGGTAAGCCCCGTCATAGACCACCGGCACCTCGCAGAAATCGCAATGGTAATTGCACCCACGGGTTGCCTGGATCGGCATCATGTGAATCCGGTACCGCGACAGGTCGAGCAACTCGTAACGAGGTCGGGGGAGGGACTTCATGTCACAGGGCTGGTCAGCCTTGTAAATCGATTTCAGCCTTCCTGCGCGCAGATCGTCCAGAAGGGGCTGCCAGACATGCTCGGCTTCCCCCACGACCACACTGTCGGCATGGACCAGTGTGTCAGCAGGATGAAGCGTGGCATGGAATCCCCCCATCACGACAGGAATCTTCCGGTCACGAAATTTCTTTGAAATTTCATAGGCTCTCTGGGCGGAACCCGTTGTCGTCGTGATCGCCACCAAATCAAAGTCTCCGTCAAAGGGGACGTTCTGGACCTTGTCATCCACGATGGTCACCTGATTGGTCTCCGGGGTCAATCCTGCCAGGTAGGCCGTCACCATCGTCATGATCAGTCTTTTCTTTGATTGGACAGGAGTTCCTGACAAGCGCATCAGGGTGGGCTGCACAAAGAGAATGCGAAGTTTCTTATCTTTACCCATCTGAGACTCCTTTGCTCCACTTCCGTCAACCACATATCCAGAAATATCTGGAAGCTCAAATGACACCCAGGTTATGTCACGTAGGTGCTATAATTATAGTTCGCACTCAAATCGTAGTCAATGATTTCAGCCTTGGCTGCGGGACACAATCAGATTCGCTGAAAGGTGTTCCGTTTCATAGACTCGTTAGGTCCAAGGATGTAAGCTTAGGACGATTTTGTCATCGGACCTTGTTTCCAGAGATTTTTTGAGAATCAGAAAATCCCAACCATTGGAGGACGCATGAGCAAAATTCTTGAGGAAGTCCTGTCGGCAAACAAAATCTATTCCCAAAACTTTGGAAAAAAAGGAGACCTTCCCCTTCCCCCTAGTCGACACTTCGCCATTTTGACCTGCATGGATGCGAGAATCGATCCGGCCAAGATGGCCGGTCTTTCGGAAGGAGACGCCCATGTCATACGAAACGCCGGAGGCCGGGCCAGTGACGACGCCATCCGTAGTCTTGTCATCTCCTACAAACTCCTTGGAACGAAAGAATGGTTTGTCATCCACCATTCAGATTGCGGCATGATGCTCTTTGACGATGAGACCATGCGAAATCTTCTCGCAAAAAGCCTGGAAACCGCAACAATAGGGGCAAAGGGTTGGGAGGACCACGGAAAGGGACCCGGGTCACAAGAGGCCTCGTATGTGAATTTTCTGAGCTTCAAGGAGCTGGAGCGATCCGTCGTGGAAGATGTGCAGAGGATCCGGAGGTCCCCTCTCGTCCCTTCCCGGATTCCAATCTTCGGATTTTATTACGATGTCAAGAAAGGCAAGCTGATCGAGGTTCCAGAAGCCATGAAGGCCGGTAAAGCCTAGAAAATTGGTTTTGAACCCGACTGTCGAGGATGGTGCGCCCGGGGCGAATGGACGCCCAACCCCCAGCTTAGAAGGCTGACGGTAGAGGGAGGGAATCATCAGGGGAAATGAGCTATAGGCTGAAAATAGGCCGTGTCGTAGTTCCGGAAATTCCCCTTTTCCCTGTCCTGATTTTGGATCCACGACACAATGACGGCACAAGGTAGAAAGGTGGAGAGGATATAGCGGATGGCCGATCTTCACAAGTGATCGTTTCTCATTCAGGAGAGCAGGCACTTTTTAAGCCAGTCCACGTCGACCTTGAGCTGGCCGATCTCCTGATAGAGTCGCGACCGGAGCTCTTCTTCGGCCCGAGCTTTCCTGGCTGGAGAGAGGGAAAACAGCGCAGCCATTCCGTCGGTCGCCTGTTTCTTCCAGCGGAGATCTGATTGGAATGGACTCCATGACCGGAATTTCCGGGGTCGTCGTCAGGTTCCCGACGAGGACCCTGCGATTGAAGTTTGGCAAGGCTTTTCTCCTTTCAGTAGTCGAGGTGAGGGGACACGATGTCCCGATGACACCTGGCGCAGATGTACACGCCAGGATGATCGACGGTCAGCCAGCCGCACCGTCCGCAAATTTCGCATTCGACTGGATCGAGCCGCTTCTTTTCTGCTTCATTCCGGGCTTCGCCGAAAGACTTGACCTTCATTTCCCAATCCTCCCGTTTGTTTTTCCCTTAATCTCCTCGCCTGGGGCTTCTCCCTCAGGTCAGGGGTTGCCGATTTTCGCGCCTTCCCTCCCCCAGCACTTTACTGAGGGCCGCCTCATCCTGGATCACAGACCTCCGGAGGAATCCCTTTCAGGATCTTTCCGGACCGGATGTCGGCCCGGACCCCTTTTGCCAGAATGAGGGCCGCAATCCCTAACGCCAGATTCTCGATCCCCGCCTAGAAGTCGTCCGGGTGCCGACTGAAGATTCGTAGGATCGCCAACCCTGCCACCGTTGTGTTGCGCGCCAGGGTGACGTGCAACAGGAGATGGCTCTCGATGGCCAGAAGAGGGCTGGCTGGCCCCCTATCCACTTTTCTGCATCATCTGTTCGACAGCTTGGTCCACCAGGCTCCTTCCGAAGGAAGACAACGTATCCCTGCAGACCCAGAAACAGGAGTCCACCTGACTGACGGCCCCGGCCCAAAGGGTTCTTCCTGTCAGGGTCGACACCATCTTCCAGGTGAAGCCGACGACCGGTTCGGTCGAGAGTCCGCGCCGGTATTCGTATTCCGTGACGACCCCGAAAAGAACGGCATCGATCTTTTCTCGAGAGAGCTCCTCGAGGAGAGGCGGGGGCAGCGCGCCGCTCTGGGAGACGTCGGAAATGTCTTTCATGGTCCGAGGGCTGGCGGAGACCAGAGCCATGGCCCGATGGAGTCCCAGGGAAGAGATGAAAAGGGAGGAGATTGTCCGTCCCGCTTCCGGGGTTTGGCTGAGATTCTGGAAAGGAAGAACGAGAACGCTTTTTCCTAAAAGGAATTCGGCGGGCGGTGGAAGGCTTCCGCCACACCCTCCAGTCAAAAGGAGGATTGCGAAAAGGAGTGTATTCAGAATCAGGAAAAATCCGAATTTCGGAAACGGGCGTTGCATCATCCATAATCCTTTCTCAGAAATAGATGTTGAGGCCCAGGGTGAACTCTTCCGAAGGGCCGGAATAGAGGGTGGACTCTCCGAAATAGAGCCCGCTCGCGAAAAAGGACCAGCGCGGAGAGACGGGATACCGGAATCCCAGGACTCCATCGTAGGAGACCACATGATTGTAGAAGTCGTTGAATCCTCCGATCTGTCCATTCAAGGAAAGACCGTTGTCGTAGGTCTTGGCGGCGTTCAGGGCGACCATGACATATTGCTGACGCATGATTTCGGGGACAAGAGCGGCGACGGACGGTTTGGCATCAATCGTCCAGTCGTCGTATCCCGCCATCAGGTCAAGAGACGGATCCTGAGTCAACTGGAAGTCCATGTACCCGAAGGTATTGTGGAAAAACCCGTAGGGTGTGGCTCCGTTCTCGAGCGAGAGGTCGTAGAGCCAGCCGTTGAGCCCCGCGGAAATGCGTTTAGTGATCTGGAGAACCGCCGACAGGCTCCCTCCGCTCTCCAGTCCTCCCAGCTGGATCGACTGGCCGAAATCCCCCCAGATCATGTTGTCCATTCCCTGGAGATCGACTGTCAGGCTTTGGGATTCGAAGAGGACGTGTCCGTAGAATCCTCCCCGGTTCAAGGAGCTGTCTCCGCCTTCGAAGAGAAGGGCCAAGTGGCGTCCCAATCGCGTATCGAAGCCTCCATAGGTCCAGTTGGCGGATCCGGCGGGTCTTCCGGATGAGAGTCCTTCGTATTCGGTGGATCCGGCGAGGAATTGGAGATTATCGGCCATGGGAGTTTTGATCTGGGCGTCTCCGGCAAAGGCCGCGCCGCCTTGGTAGCCAATCCCCAGGACCGACAATCCTGCCTCCCAGCTGGGCAGGATTGCCGGCAGGAGAGGCTCGGGGGCAAAGGGTGCCTGGATCTCGCCCAACGAAAAGAGATGCTGGTCCATGGGAACCTGATTCGGAAGACGATTTTCGGAATAGGAATAAGTGGACAGAAGATCCCGTCTCACCAGAGCGTTTCCGGGATGTTTTTTTGCGATAGACTTCAGAATGCGTCGGGCCTTCCTCCTGTGCCCTTCATCGATCAGGATCTCGGCCATCAGAATGTTCAGGTCGAGGCTTTCGGGATCGATCTTAAGTCCCTGTTCCAGGGTAATCTGTCCTTGTTTTAAGAAATTGGATTTTTTCTCGATGTAGGCCTTGAGATAGATTCCGGTCAGGTCCCGGGGATGCCGATCCACGTAAGCTCTGGCGAGTCGGTAGGCCATTGGAAGGCGATGATCGCGCACCAACCGGATGATTTCGTTCACTTCCCTTTTCTCGGCCATTGTATGGGAGAGGCTTTTCCCGATATCCGAAGGTCCGACCGAGGAATCCGGACTGCTGCCCTCTGCATGCGCCAAGGGAATGTCCGGGCACAGACAAAAGAGTGCGAGAGTTGTCCAAAGAATCGTGGACCAAAGCGAAGGGTGCGCAGGATATTCATGTGTTTTTCCTTTCATGGAGTCGTCTCTTCCGGGGTCGCCGGCCCAAAAATGGTGGAACGGGAAATCTGATCCTGTCCGTGTCCAGAAAAAGAGTTCCGGCGTTTATTCACGGAATCCTTGGAAAGTTCGGATAATCCCACTGGAACATGGAGTCATGGAATGATCTCTCCTTGAGTATCGGAAATGGGGAGGGAGCCAGGCTCCCTCCCCTGGGCGGGAGGATTACTTCTTGTCCACGTTTTGATGGACGATGGGATGGGTGCCTGAACTTCCATGAGCATGAGAGGAAGAGGCGGCGGGGGTATTTCGGCTCGTTTCATCCAGGCGAAGGTCCGCCCGGGCGAGCCTGAGAGACTTGACCGCGCTGGAGAGCTTTGTTCTCAGGCTCTTGATGGCGGATTTTTCCGAGGAAATCTTTGACGAGGACATGTCGTCGCTGTCCTTCATCGCCGTGAGATCTCCCGAGAGAGCCTTCCGGTCCTTGGCCACTTCGGCGACGAGCATCTTGATGGCCTTCTTGTCCGAGGCGAGATCGCCGGGCGCATTCTTGTCCGTCGAGGGGGCCTTGACCAAATCGGCCTTCAGCTCAACCCGGTAGGCACGGAGCATGTCGCGGTACTTGTCCTCGAGAATGAGGGCTTTTTGGAGCGCCAGCCTCTCCCTGAGAAGCGTGATGCGAGCATGGGACTCGATTTTCCGCTCTGCCGCCAGATCCTTCTCGTCGGACGCCAGGTCCGTGGTGGAGGCTGTGGCCGTGGTGCTTGTCCCAGTTGTCGTGGAGGGAGCCGATGAAGAGGAGGAACTTCCGCTCCCCGTCTTGGCGACTGTGGTCGGTGTCCCTGCCGTTGAGGATGGGGATGAAGTTGAGGAACTCCCACTCCCCGTCTTGGCGACTCTGGTCGATGTCCCTGTCGTTGAGGATGGGGATGAAGTTGAGGAGCTCCCACTCCCCGTCTTGGCGGTCGTGGTGGACGTCCCGGAGGTGGTCGGCGAGGTCGTTGAAGAGGAGGAAGAAGAAGCGGGACTATCCGACTTTATGTCCGAGACGTTTTTCGAGATGTCGGACGCAATGACCTTTTGATTGGCGACCTCCTTCGCAATCTGGGATTTGAGCGACGCGACGAGCGTCTTCTCGCCTTTCAGTTTCGCGAGGATGGCGCTGATGGCTTTCTTGTCGGCGGCGACATCCGGCGAGGGAGAGGTGGACGTCGAAACGGATCCGCTTCCCGAGGTGGACACGGTCGGAGACGAGGTCGCCGCCATCGCCGCTCCGGAGCCCATGAGCCCGCAGAGGGCCGAGACCGTTCCGGCGACAGTGATCGAAAGGAATGGATTCATTGTTCTTGTCTTCATCGTTGCCTCCTTGGCAGTAAAAATATTGTGGATGGGCCATGATGGGCCATGCCGAAGAACGTCCGTTCGAGACTCCCGATTTCGCCTCCTTGATGAGGCGGTATTGCCGGAGCGTTTTCAGCACGCAGTCAGGATAGCTCATCCCCAATATGATTGATGTGACGCCAGGCAAGGAGCTCCGTGATTTTTATATTATTAATCATTGATGCGTATCACAATTTTAAAAATTTTCATAAAAGATGCTGTCAATACCTGATTTGTTCGTTCCAAAAATTGGGTTCATCGTTAGAATCCTTGAGAAAATGTCTGTTCTTGATTTCCCAAATTTCGATTTGGGACCGGAAGCCATGGTTGAGGGCAACAGGTCGAATCGGTCCGTCAGGAAGGAATGTCTCTGGGTGCCGAAGTCCGTCCCCTGCATTCTTTCTTTGCGCTGGAGCGAGATCATGCCGTCGAAGCCCTTTCCCGGAAGGGGCTTGAACTGTTCATCTGAACTTCCTAAGGAAAAAATGGCCAAAGAAGGCGGCAGATCTGGCGATTCTGCCTTTTTTTGTCTTGCAGTGTCAGACTACATTCAGAGATTCGGGCTGACCCCCAGGAGTTCCGGGTCTTTCTGCTGGAGGGGCGTGCTTGCCGTCAGCATGGGGACCCGCGCCGCCTCGTCCTTTCCCGTCTGCTCCACGATATTGACGAGAGTTCCCAGGTCTTCGAGCAGACCTCCGAAGGTCTGCACCGAAAGAGCCTCTGAGGTCCGGTGGCTGCCAGCTTTTTTCCGGGTCGCCTCCGAGGGAAAGGCCGGGCTGACGATGTCCTGGCGCTCCTCCTCCGGTCGGTGACGAGCCCCACCCGCACGAGCCCGAAGCGCTCCCGCAGCTTCCGGATCCGGCTTTGAAGCGTGATGGGATCGGCTGTATTGCCCTCAAAAACCTCGAGGACCACCGGACATCCGTCGGAGGCGCACAGAAGCCCGTAGACGATCTGTGGAAAGCGCTTCTTGCCGTCTAGGTTGTGGCCGTACCTGGCCAGCACGCAGAGTTCCCCCGTATAGGTGCCCGATGAGACGTCGCAGAGCACCAGTGTGCCGTCCTGGAGGTGTTTTTGGCCTAAGGATTTGTCAGGAAATAAACCTTACTTATTCAAGGATTTATCTGTTCATCCCGAGAGGCTGAACACTTTGGATCAGTCGATGATCCGATCGGGGGCATGAAGAACTCGGAAAGCGTGATCGCAGATATCAAGGCTCGGTCTAAGGCCCTCTCCTGGACGCTGGACGAACGGATGCGGCGTCTGTGGACGGCGGCCGAAGCCGAGGCGCTGGGCCACGGGGGAGTGATGGCCGTTTTCAAAGCCGTGGGAATCTCACCGGGCGATTTACGTGGGGCTTCGGGAGATCGAAGAGCTGGAGTGTTCAGGGCCGGAGGCGGGCCGGCCCCGGATCCGGCAGCCGGGCGTGGGACCTCCGACGATGGTCGAAAAATACCCCGACATATTGGAGGTGGTCGAGTCCCTGGTGGAGCCCGGTGACGCGGGGCGACCCGATGTCGCCGCTCCGCTAGACGCAGAAGAATCTCCGATCTTGACGGAGGAGCTTTCCGTCCGGGAATACGTGATCAGCCATGGGTCGGTGGAAAAGCTTTTCGGAACCCTCGGATACAGCCTGCAGGCGAATGCCAAGGTCAAGGAAGGGATCTCGGCCGACAATCCGGACCGGGATGCCCCGTTCGACTCCATCAACCGTCGGACCGAGACGGCTTTGAAAGAGAACGTGCCGGTCCTGTCGGTCGACACGAAAAAGAAGGAATGAATCGGGAAGTTCAAGAACCCCGGCCGGAGTCGGGAACCCACGAAAAATCCCGGGGAGGTGAACGGCCACGACTTCATGGACGAAGAAATTGTTATGTTTATTATTTAACGAATCCGAACGTCACGGTTACGGCACGACGAGAGGATTAAGAATCGCCTTAGCAGTGGTGCGCCCGGGGCGAATTGAACGCCCAACCCACAGCTTAGAAGGCTGTTGCTCTATCCGATTGAGCTACGGGCGCGATAAATCACAAAAAACGGTGATTCTCTTTTCAAGAACCACCGTTTTCAATTTTTGAATGACGTCTAGTGGCACATCACAAAGCTGAAGGCATGTCGGACCGGATGGACCATGTCATGAACCATCGGCAGCGGGGCGAAAAGCAGAAGATATAGAGTCACGGGAATCCACAAGAAAAATCCGAGCACCGCAACGACCTGCCACCAAGCCACTCCGGATCCGGAAACAGTCTCTGCTCCAACAATCGTCTCAACCTTTGCGTCACTCATCATTTAAACCTTTCGCCCTTGTTAATGATCTCAGGAGAAACCAATCAGCTCCCCCTGCTCCCCTTCCACGACCCCATTTCGACAGGCTCCCCGTCATGGCATCCCCGGTCCAGCGGAGTGTCATCCCCTGAAGCCACTGGCGAAACCAAGCCCTTGGAGAGAAGATAGGATTCAACTTCCTCTCCACTGACATCTGCCAGCATCACGCCTTCAATTTCCACGCAGGGAGACAGACGCTGACCTGATTTCCGGACCATTTCCCCATAAGCATCCATATTGGCGATGATATTGATGTCCTCAAAGGGAAGCTGATATTTTGCAAAAACCGCACGTACCCCACGGCTCCAGCCACAGGAGGGCTTGAGATAGGCTTGGATTGTGATTTTTTTATCAATACTCATGAATTTTCCTTTCCGTCCGTTAATTAGGACCGACAGACTTCTCTCCCGACGAGTGTCAGGATGCCTTATTCTATCCGATTCCCCAACCTGCATCAAGGCGAGTCTTTCAGCCGTCGAACTGGACCGAACGAAGCGACAGACTTCCCCATTGGAAACCCGTCACAGGAAATGACGCCCGAATGTATCCTTCCGCTGCTCCCAGGGCAACAAAGAGGGGGGCCAGATGTTCGGTGGAGGGATGTGATCGATGGGCGTAAGGGGCTCGGGACTCAAACTGGCAAAGGGCCTCTATATCTTTTTCCACAAGAGCCTTCGCCATCCACTGGTCGAATTCTGACGCCCAGGGGAGGGGGGCGGAGAGCCGATCGGGATCAAGTTCCGAAAGGTTATGGGTCATTCCTCCGCTGGAAAGCACAAGAACTCCCTCATGCCTCAGGGGGGCTAACAGCTGGCCCAGATGGTATAGCCCCTGCGGGGAAAGGTCAGGAAGGGACAATCCCAGGACGGGGATCCTGGCCTCGGGAAACATGCCCCTGAGGGGAACCCACATCCCGTGGTCGAGACCCCGGTCGGGATCGGAGAGGAGCTTTCCGGTTCCGATGAGGGAAGAGAGGCGGTCTCCAAGATCGGGAGCCGCCGGGGATCCATAGGTCATCCGGTAAAAGCGGTCGGGAAAACCCCAGAAATCATAAATCAGGGGGACCGGCCTGAGCGGACCCATCTTGAGGGACTTTGTCACCCAGTGCGCCGAAACGACCAAAATGGAACGGACCTCTCCCAGGCTTTTTCCCCATCGTCCAAGATTTTCCACCCATGCGGAATCCTCAAGTGACAGGGGTGCCCCGTGGGAGACAAAGGCCACTGGAAGGCCCGCCATCAGACCGCCTCCGACTCAAGCCAGGATTCAAGAGAGACAAGATTCATTCCGAAATCGGCCACAGGCGAGTTCCTTTGGGCGACATTGTCGGCAAGGGCCATCCGGATGACATCCGGCGTCAGAAAGGGTTTGGGAAGAAGGAGTTTCTGAAGGACTGCCGAGGCCATCATCACCGCGACCGGAGCCGGGATGATGAAAGCTTTCAGTTTGGCACTTTTCCGGATGGATTCCATCATTTCCCGATAGGTGTATATACGGGGCCCCCCCACCTCGATCACCCTCCCCCCCATCTCGGGGTGATCAGGGATCTTTGCCAGGACTTTCGCAAGGTCACCGGCAAAGACCGGCTGGATCCTCGCCGTCCCTGGACCGATCATGGGAAGGACATGGAGGGAGCGCCCAAAGGCCAGAAACTGGTTGATCGAACGGTCCCCCTGGCCAAAGACCAGGGATGGGCGGACGACTGTAAAGGGGATCGCGGAGGCAGCCACGGCCTCCTCGGCCTTTTTCTTGGTCCTGTGGTAGGCACTGGGCGCATTGGCCGACGCCCCTATCGCGCTGACATGAACAAATCTTCCCGGAGAAGCGCTTTTCGAGAGGGCCCTGAGGACCCCGATCACCCCATTATAATGGACATCTTCGTAATTCTGGTCTTTCGTCTCCGCCAGGATCCCCGGGAGGTAATAAATTGACGAACACCCCTCCAGGGCATTCCCCAGAGATTCGGGACGGGTCACATCGGCCTTCCTCCAGACAACCCCCTCGATCTTCTCCGGTGGAGGATTCCGGGAGAGAAGCCGTATGTCCCTTGAGGGATTCCCCGATTTCATGGCTGAAATCAGATAGCGCCCCACAAACCCTGTGCCACCGACAATCGCCACCGAATCCATTCAGACTCCCTTCATTGTCTAAGAACCCCTCCCAGTCCTGCCAGCGACCTGAGTCCTCTGGCAAGGGCATGAGCCCAGGGGTCGATTTCGGAGGGATCATTCCACCATCCCAGGGAAAGAACGACCGATCCCTGTCCCTCGCGGGAGGAGTACCCCAGCGCCGACAGGACATGGGAAACCTTGAGCGACTGCGACGAACAGCTTGACCCCGTCCCCACGACGACCTTTTCGCGATCCATCAACGACAGGAGAGCCTGGCCGTCCGATCCGGGATGAAGAAGGTTGATGATTCCCGGTCTTCGAAGACTTTTCTCTCCGACAAAAATCAAATGGGAAAACTCGGACCGGATCTTCCGGACGAGAAGGGCATCAAGCTCATCGAGCAGTTTCCGTTCGCGCCCAAGGTGATGGCGGGCATGATTCACCGCGCCTGCCAGACCTTCGGCGAGAAAGACCGGTTGGGTCCCCCCCCTCCGACCCTCCTCCTGGGCTCCTCCATGGACCAGGGGAAGCATTCGGATCCCCCTCCGGATGCAGAGGACACCGATGCCTGCGGGACCTCCGATGGAGGGCGAGGACAATGACACAAGATCGATCGGACGATCTGAGAAATTGGGTTCTTCCCACCCCTCTGCTGCCACAAAGTCGGTATGAAAGATGCCTCCCCGCGATCGAACAAAACTTCCGATCCTGTCAATCGGCTGCAGGATGCCTGTTTCCGGGTTGGATCGCTGGACGGAGACAACCACCCTCCCCCGGGGCCACATTTTTTCAATGGCCTCGCAATCGACATGGCCGGCCTTGTCGAGAGGCAAAAAGGTCACATGGCATCCCCTTTGATTGCCCAGAAACTGTGCGGCATTGATGACCGAAACATGTTCGAGGGGAGAAATAAGAATATGGTCCGGAAAAGCCCCTCCGGGGAAACGGACCCCGGTCAGGGCCCAGGAATTGGCTTCCGAGGCCGAGGACACGAAACAGACCTCTGACGGTTCGCACCCCAAGTATTCGGAGATTTCTTTCCGGGAGTTTTCAAGCCGTTCAAAAGCATGGAGCCCGTCCCGGTGCCTTGCTGTTGCCAGAACAGGATTTCCTAAAGACTTTTCCAGTATTTCCCGCACCCCCGGTCTCATGAGAGGAAGCGATTCGGCATGCATGTTGATCACATCCGCTCCTTTGCGCATTCGGCCATTTCCCCCGGAACCTGTTAGTAGCAAGTAG
>JAJYPO010000197.1 GCA_021795275.1 Nitrospirota bacterium
TACTCCGCTTCCCGGGGAATTCCCCGGCTCCGCGAGGCCATTGCGGCCTGGTATGCCCGGCGCCATGGGGTCACTCTCGATCCGGACACCGAGACGGTCGTGACAATCGGTTCCAAGGAGGGGTTGGCCCACCTGTCCCTGGCCACCATCGATCCGGGCGACCGGGTGGTTGTGCCCAATCCGAGCTATCCGATCCACTCCTTCAGCTTCGTTCTCGCCGGGGCCTCGGTGACCCATTACCCGATGATTCCCGGACGGGACGTGTTGGAAGACATTGTGGAGGCCCTCGATCGCGCCGGTGGACCGGTGAAGGCGCTTCTTCTGTGCTTTCCTCACAATCCCACGGCCATGACGGCTCCCGAGGGGCTCTTCGAAAAGGTCGTGGCGCTGGCCAAAGAGCGTAACTTCTACGTCATCCACGATCTGGCCTATGCGGACATCACCTTCGACGGATATCGCGCCCCCTCCTTCCTTTCGACCCCCGGAGCCAAGGATGTGGGAGTCGAGTTCTACACCCTCTCCAAGAGCTACAACATGCCGGGCTGGCGCGTCGGCTTCTGCGTCGGCAACCGGGAGATCGTCAACGCCCTGACCCGTCTCAAGAGCTATCTCGACTACGGGACCTTTCAGCCGATCCAGATCGCGAGCATCATCGCGCTGAACCAGATGGACGACTTTCCCGCCCAGATCGCCAAGGTCTACGAACGCCGCTGCCATGTCCTGGTGGATGGCCTTCTCCGCTCCGGATGGGACGTGGCCATGCCCAAGGGGTCCATGTTCGTCTGGGCCAAGATCCCCCCGCAGTTCGAGGAAAGAGGCTCCCTCGAGTTTTCGAAGCTCCTCATGAGCGAGGCCCAGGTCGGGGTCTCCCCGGGGATCGGCTTTGGCTCCATGGGAGACGATCACGTCCGGTTCGCCCTCGTGGAAAACGAGAGCCGCATCCGGCAGGCCACGATGAACATCCGGCGCTTTCTCTCAAAGAGCCGTCCGGGTATGGTGGGAGTCCCCCAATGATCCTCTCAGATCTTTTCCGAAAGTCGTCCGTTCCGGTTGTCCTGACCGGCTCCCTTCTGGCCTCCGTCCTTCTTCTCCCCGGGACCGCCTCTGCCTGGAGCTGGAATCTCGGGGACTCACCGGAGACAATCCTGTCGATCTTCAAGAAGGGCGATCCCACTCTTGTGCCCCGCCGGGGGAGCTCGACCGAGCTTCCCTGCGGGATCTACACCGACTACGATGCCCGCCCGTCCGACCGCTTTCTCTTTTACTCCCCCACATCCCTGGGACATGGGAAGATGACCCCGGAGTTTCAGTTCGAGTTCCGGGACCGCTCCCTGCAGGCGGTTCTCGTGACGGCCTCCTTCGGAGGGGTCGGTGCCCCTCCCACCTGGCGACTTCGGGACATCCTCCCCGAACCGCTCCAGGGGGTTCCCCCCCGCGTGATCCATGCCGATGTGCTCTCTCAGGCCAAGGGGATCAACCTCCCCAAGGACGCCGTTCTCATCTGGGACTACAAGGGGAAGGACGGGCGGGAGCGGGAGCTTCAGGTCCTGGTCTACAATGCCGACTTTTCCCCCGACTATCTCCCCGATGCCCCGGTGGCGGCCTATCTCCGGGCCTACAGAGATGTCCTTCTTGACGAGGGGAAGACCATCCCGCTTCCCCTCTCCAACCCTTTCATGAAACAGTGACGATCCGGAAGGAATGATTCCTTGACAACGCCCCATGAACACAAGAATGCCGTGAAGGTCGGCGTCATCGGACTCGGAACGGTGGGACAGGGATTTGTGCGCCTCTTCCTGCGGGAGTCCTCCCTCCTGGCCCAGCGCCTGGGATTTCCTCTGGAGCTTGGCGCCGTCTGCGACAGAAATCCTGAGGCCCTGGCGGCCCTGAAGGTCCCGTCCGGATGCCGGAAGACCTCCGAGGCCCGGGAGATCCTTTCCGACCCGGAGATTCCTCTGGTGGTGGAGCTCATGGGCGGACTCGAGCCCGCCAGAACCTTCATCCTTGAGGCCATCTCCGCAGGAAAGTCCGTCGTGACAGCCAACAAGGCACTCCTGGCCCATCATGGGGAGGAGGTTTTCGGCGCGGTGGCTCGCCATGGGGTCGACCTGGGCTTTGAAGCCTCCGTCGGGGGAGGAATTCCCATCCTCCGCACCCTTCGGGAGAGCCTGGCCGGAGACCGGATCCTCAAGGTCTCCGGGATCATCAACGGCACCTGCAACTACATCCTTTCCTCCATGAGCCGGGATCGGGTGGACTTCGGAACCGCCCTCAAGGAGGCCCAGCGTCTGGGGTATGCCGAGGCCGATCCCACCTTCGACATCGACGGGATCGACTCCGCCCACAAGATTTCGATCCTGGCCGCCATGGCCTTCGGATCTCCGGTCTCCCTCCCCGCCGTTCCCGTGGAGGGCATCCGCCATATCCAGCCCATCGACCTCGATTTCGGCCGGGAGTTCGGGTATGTCCTGAAGCTTCTGGGGATCGCCTCGGATCAGGGGGACACCATCGATGTGCGGGTCCACCCCTGCTTTCTGCCGGAGGAGTCCAGCATGCTCGCAGAGGTGGACGGGGTCTTCAATGCCATCGAACTTCTGGGGGAGGCCCTGGGGCCCCTTCTTCTCTTCGGTCGCGGCGCCGGAGGCGATCCGACCGCGACGGCCGTCATGGGCGATGTGATGGAGTGTGCCCGGGGGATCTCCCACGGTTCCCGGGGGCAGGTTCCTGCCCTGGGGTTCCCCTTTGCGCTTCGCGTTCCTCGCCCCCTGTGCGCCCTCGACACCATCTCCTCGGAGTACTACCTTCGCTTCATGGCCCATGACCAGCCCGGAACCCTCTCCTACCTTTCGGGCGTTTTGGGGGAGCGGGGCATCAGCATCGAATCGGTCATCCAGAAGGGCCGCCAGAAGGGAGGATCCGTTCCGGTGGTGGTCACCACCCATCGGGCGACCGAGTCCCGCGTTCGGGAAGCCCTGTCCATCATTGACGGCTCTCCTCATGTGACAGAGAAGACCGTTGTCATCCGCATCGAATCCGCACCCATGGAAGGGGCTCTTTCGTGATGAAGACCTCCTGGCGCGGCATTATGGCCGAGTACGCCCCCTTTTTCGGGTCTCCCGACCCTGACTCCATCGTCACCCTGCAGGAGGGGGGGACCCCCCTCATCCCCCTCGACCGGATTGCCCGGGAGATTCCCGTGCCGGTCTCCCTTCACGCCAAGTTCGAGGGGGCCAACCCCACGGGCAGCTTCAAGGACCGGGGGATGACCCTGGCGGTCAGCCGGGCGGCGGCCCGGGGCGCCCGCGCCCTCATCTGCGCCTCCACCGGCAACACCTCCGCCTCTGCGGCGGCCTACGGAGTCCGGGCGGGACTCCGCGTTTTTGTGGTGATTCCCGACGGGAAGATCTCCCGGGGCAAGCTGGCCCAGGCCATCGTTCACCATGCGACGGTCATTCAGGTGGAGGGGCTCTTCGACCAGGCCCTGTCAATCGTGCGGGAGGTGGCCAGCACCCACCCCATCGCCCTGGTGAACTCCGTCAATCCGGATCGTCTTGAAGGCCAGCGCTCTGTGGCCTTCGAGATCGTGGACCAGCTGGGATCGGCTCCGGACTATCATTTTCTTCCGGTGGGCAATGCCGGCAACATCACGGCCAGCTGGGCCGGCTACAAGGCCTACAGGGACGCCGGAAGGCTTACGGCCCTTCCCCGCATGATGGGAGTCCAGGCGGAAGGGGCGGCGCCTATCGTCCTGGGCCATGTGGTGGAGAAGCCCGAAACCTTGGCATCGGCCATCCGCATCGGCAATCCGGCCTCCTGGCAGGGAGCCCTCTCGGCCTCCCGCGACTCCGGAGGAACGATCTTTTCGGTCTCCGACGAGGAAATCCTTGAAGCCTACCATCTCCTTGCCTCCCGCGAGGGGGTCTTCTGCGAGCCGGCTTCGGCCGCCTCCCTGGCGGGATTTCTGAAGAAGGCCCGCTCCGGTGCCTTTTCCGGGGGGGAGCGCGTTGTCCTGACTCTGACGGGCCATGGCCTCAAGGATCCCGATGCGGTCTTCCGGACCCAGACCTCCGAGATTCGCGTTCCCGCCAGAAAGGAAGAGGTTCTCGCCGTCCTGGGATTGTCATGAGTG
>JAJYPO010000198.1 GCA_021795275.1 Nitrospirota bacterium
GTCTGGCTTGAGGCGTATGAGAGGGGGTACCGGGATCCTCTGCTCGCCTCTGTCAGAGGCTCTTTTTCCGCCCTTCAAGGGACAACAGGCGGCGTGGCCGGATCAGGGACCTCCATGGAAAAGGTCCGACCGCAGGCCCAGGCCGTCTTCTGCATCGACGTCCGCTCCGAGCCCTTCCGCCGCCACCTCGAGTCCTCCGGAGACTATGAAACTTTCGGTTTCGCCGGATTCTTTTCGGTCTTTGTCCGCTACCGCGCCCTGGAGAGCCCCCACGAAACAGACCAGTTCCCCGTCATCATGAAGGCCCGGAACAACGTCCGGGAGGTCCTCCGTTCCTACCATGGAGGCCTTCTGGACCGGCACCGGTCGGGAAACAGGGTTCTCCAAGCGGGCCACGCCCTTCTCCACGACCTGAAGGAAAATGTGGTGACCCCCTATGTCGCCGTCGAAACCCTAGGCTGGTTCTACGGGCTGCCTCTGGTTGGCAAGACCCTCTTCCCTGTCCTCCAAAGCCGCCTGGCCTCCGCCATCCGGCGCCTCTTCGTCCCCCGGGTCTCGACGACCTTGACCGTGGACAAGCTTTCGCGGGACGAGGTGAACGAGATGCTGGCAGGCGAGCAGCGGGCGGTCATACGCCGGGCCCTGAAGGAGGAGTTCGGAGACCGGGAGCTCAATCTCTCCCTTGAGCGCCTGGAATTTCTGCGGCAGAGGGCTCTGGAGATGATCACCCCCGACCAGGCCGGAATGGCCCGCCGGACTCAGGCGGCGGCCCTTTCGCCTTTGGAGGAGGAATCCTTCGTCGGGATCTTGAGGAGCCGTTACCGGATCACCCCCGGATGGGCCTTTGCCCGGATGGAGAAGATGACCCGGATCGGATTTTCGATAAGCGAACAGATCCTGACCGTGGAGACCGCCCTCAGGATGATGGGGATGACGAGAAACTTCGCCCGTCTCGTCCTCTTTTGCGGCCACGGGAGCACCTCGGACAACAATCCCTTCGAGTCGGCCCTGGACTGCGGCGCCTGCGGAGGAAACAAGGGAAAACCCAATGCCCGGATCCTGGCCACCATGGCCAACCGGCCCCATGTGCGGGAGGGGCTCGAAAAACGCGGAATCACGGTCCCCTCCGACACCTTCTTCATTGCCGGGGAACATGACACGGCCACCGACACCGTGACCCTTTTCGACCTCGAGGATCTTCCCCATACCCACAACGACGATCTTCTCCGGTTGAGCGCCGACCTCCGGGAAGCCGGCCTTCGAAACGCCAGGGAGCGATCGTCCCGATTCCCGGAGTTTTCGGGGAGAGACTCCCCCCGTCGGCCCTTCCTTGAGGCGAGGAGGCGAAGTGCCGACTGGAGCCAGGTCCGCCCGGAGTGGGGACTCTCGGGAAACGCCTCCTTCATTATCGGCCGCCGGGACCTGACCCGAGGCCTTGATCTCGGAGGCCGGGCCTTTCTCCACTCCTACGATACCCGGGAAGACCCGTCGGGCCGGCTTCTCGAAGGGATCATGACAGGGCCCCAGGTCGTCGGGGAGTGGATCAGCATGGAGCACTATTTTTCGACGGTCGACAATGAGGTTTACGGAGGGGGAAGCAAGATCTACCATAATGTCGTCGGTCGTTTCGGGCTCATGACCGGGCCCCAGAGCGACTTGAGGACTGGACTTGCCAGACAGACGGTCCGGAGGGGAGACCGGCCCTATCACGAACCGATGCGCCTCCTGACCCTGATCGAAGCCCCGCCCGAACGGATCGGCGAGATCATTCTCCGTCACCTGATCCTCCAGCAATTCTACGACAACGAATGGGTTCGCCTGACCTCCCTCGACCCTGAAGATGGAACCCTCCGCCTCTATCTCCCGAAGACGGGGTGGATCCCCCTGGACCCGGGCGAGCCTCCCACCCCCCCACCAGAAAGAGGAATGCCATGAACGACCTCGTCCTTCATCCCATGAAAGAGATCCGGATCATCATTCCCGGAGAGCATGCGAAGTTTGCCACCGATTTGCTTGACACCGTCAAGGCAACAGGATATACGATCATCAGTAACATCTCCGGGAAGGGTCACCACGGATTCCATACCTCCCATGCGATGTTCAATGACATGGAAAGCCTGGTCATGATTATCACCGTGGTTCCCCAGGAAAAGGTGAAACCGGTCCTTTCGGGATTGACCCCCCTTTTCAGCCGGTACCCGGGGGTGATGTTCGTCTCCGATGTCTCTGTGAGCCGGCTTGAATATTTCAGGGATTTTCCCACCACGAACTGACGACAGGGGCTCTCTCATCCGGCCTCTTCGTCATGAGGCTCTCTCCTTGGGATGGGAGAATGCGGCCATGTCCCCTTGAAACCGGGAGGATCGAATGGATCAAGCGTCAGTGAAGGCTCCCCTCGACGTTCCGGCTGACCGCCGGAACACCTGGACAGAAAACTACCGTCTGATGACCCGCAACAGTGGACGCCTCTTTCTGATGGCGGGGGACCAGAAGGTCGAACATTTGAACGACGACTTCCATGGACACGGGATCGATCCGGAGGATGCCTCCCCGGAGCATCTCTTCCGGATCGCGGCCGCCTCCCCGGTGGGCTGTTTTGCAACCCAGCTCGGTCTGATCGCCCGGTACGGGGCGACTTATCCCGACATTCCCTACCTTGTCAAGATCAATTCGAAGAGCCATCTGGTCAAGACCGCCCAGCGCGATCCGGTCTCGCGACAGTGGCAAACAATGGAGCAGGTGGCCGGATTCGTCCAGTCCTCGGGGCTCCACATCGTCGGAGTGGGATATACCATCTATCCCGGAAGCGATTTCGAACCCGAGATGCTGTCCGAGGCCTCCCGGCTGATCAATGATGCCCACAGGATGGGGATGGTTGCGGTGATCTGGGCCTATCCCCGCGGGAAGGCCGTCACCCGCGAACAGGATCCCCATTTAGTGGCCGGGGCCGCCGGGGTTGCCGCCTGTCTGGGGGCCGATTTCGTCAAGGTCAATCCCCCGCTTTCCCCGGAGGGGGTCCCGGAGGGGCACCTGCTCGCCGAAGCCGTCAAGGCCGCCGGAAGGACGGGCGTGGTCTGCGCGGGGGGCCACGAAACCACTCCGGATGCCTTTCTTTCCCGACTTCATGAACAGATCCATGAAGGGGGCACCGTCGGATGTGCGACCGGCCGCAATGTCCACCAGCGGTCCCTCGAAGAGGCCATCAGTCTCTGCAAGGCCATCCATGCCGTGGCCATCTCCAACGAAACGCCCCGGGAAGCCATGAGGTTTTTCCAGAAAAAACATTGAAAAGAGAAAACCCGGGAGGCCTCAGCCTCACCAGAAGAAGCCCTTTTGCGGAAGGGACAAAAAGACATGACAGGAGATCAGCCATGACGTCAGACAAAGAGGATCGGGAAGGAGGCCGAGATTGAAGAGAACGCCGAACTCCCCCTTCACACCGGGAATCGTCTGGGGCCTTGCCCTGGGGATCACCTTGCTCTCCCAAACCGCCCGGGCCTCGGATGATTTGACCGACAAGGCCCGAGCGGCGGGAGGGAGCATTTCGGACTCTGTGGAGAAGGGGATCCACAAGACAGGGGATTACCTGAAGAGCGATGCCTTTCACCAGCAGATGCATCGGATCACCACCCGGGCCGCAGAGGCAATCACCAACGCCGGAAACTGGGTGGGCCGGAAACTGGACAAGATCAAAGACTCCGGGTCCCCGAAAAAATAAGCCCGCTCCCTTCCTGAAGACGGGGTCACCGGGGGGACTCCGGAAGGCCCTGGAGACCGAGGAACCCATCCTCCCGAAGGATCCCCTCCTGATCTTGAATTTGGATGAGTCTCCTCCCCCCACACATTGAAAATGAAGACAGATTCCTTGATCGGCCTTGTCTTCGGATCTCTCAGGCCTTCTGTTCGGAGGTTACGACCGGCTCAGAGGTCCCGGTTCCGAATGACCGGCCCTTCTCGTCAAGAATTTTGTGTTCGGCCAGAAACCCCCTCATCCGAAGAAGACACGAAAAGACAATCTCCTGTTCTTCCGGGGAGAAGGAAT
>JAJYPO010000199.1 GCA_021795275.1 Nitrospirota bacterium
AAGGAGCGAAGGGGGAAGACGGTCCCGGAGCTCGGAGACGAGCTTTCGGGCCGTCGTCTCCCCCACCCCCTTGAGCTTCTTGAGCCTTGAGACATCTCCCGCGGCGATGGACTGCCAGATTTCCTGAGGAGCCACCGATATCATCCGGATCGCCTTCGTCGCCCCGAGGCCCCCGATCCCCCGGATTTCATGGAACAGCTCCTCTTCCGCCGCATCGATAAAGCCGACCAGAAGGGGCGATTCCTGATGTTCGCTCCAGAGCAGGACGGTCCGGAGCGAGACGGGCCCCGAAGACCCCGAAAGATGGGCGAGGGAATAGGGAGAGAGAAGAACCCTGTATCCCACCGATCCGGCCCGGATGATGACGGATTCGGTCCCGGACTCCTCGACGGATCCCCACAGGCGGGCAATCACGGATGTCCGAGCCTCCCGAACCCCAGAAAGGCGAGGCCCAGGGCATCGCCCTCGTGGGTCGTGCCGACCGAGAGATCCGGCCCGAACCAGAAGGAGAGGGCGCGAATCAGCTCCTCCTTGGAGGATCCCCCTGTTCCCGTGACCCGGTGTTTAAGCTCTCTTGGCGGAATGGCAAGAAAGGACAGGCGGTGGCGATAGGCCAGATAGGCCACCGCCCCGATGACCGGCCCCAGGATATGGCCAACTCCCGGAGCATTGCGCCGGGAAAAATGGTCTTCGAGGCAGAGGGCCGAGACGGAATGGTCCCGGATCTGGGTTTCCAGGGCGTCGCAGATCGCCCCGATGCGGTCAGACAGAGGCTCCCCCGGGAAGGTCTTGATCGTCCCCCCTCCCCGGAATGTCAGCTTCTGGAAGGAATCTCCCCTCACCACGGCCCATCCGGTCCGCGCAAGGCCGGGATCAACCCCCATGACAGAAACCGGGGCCCTCCCCTTTCCCGGAGTGGGAGGAGGAGAGGGGCGGAGCGTCTCTTCCCTAGGGGGACACGGAGACATAGCTGTGCCGTCCATCGTGAAGGATGGTCAGGAGAACTTCCGCATCCGGGGGGATCCGACGGGCAATCCGGACGAAGTCGGCCACCGATTGGACGGTCTTTCTGTCAACTTCCACGATGATGTCCCCCCGCCTGAGTCCGGCCGCCTCGACCGCGGATCCGGGCTGGACGGCCTGGATCACGACCCCGTGGATCCGGGATGAAAGTCCGAGCTGTTGCCGGATTTCACCGTTCAAGTCCAGGATGCGAAGGCCTTTCAGGACATTCTTGAAGTTCCCCGCCCCCTCTTCCATGCGGCGGTTGTTCATCGCGAGCTTTCTGGGAAGTTCGCCGACCTTCACGTCGATGGTCCGGGTCCGGCCGGCCCGGACGATCGTAAGCCTCGCGTCCTTTCCGGGAGGGATCCGGGCCACATGCATCCGGAGATCGTTGGCGTCCTCCACGGCCATGCCGTTCAAGGCGGTGATGACATCCCCCCGCTTGAGACGGGCTGATTCGGCGGGACTGCCCGGAAGGACATCGCTCACCAGAACGCCGGAGTTCTTCTTCAGGCCGAACTGTTTGGCTATGACCGGGGTCACGTTCTGGATCGAGATGCCGAGCCATCCGCGGACGACCTTGCCCTTCGTGACCAGATCCTGCACAACCTGCCGGACCATCGTCACGGGAATGGCGAACCCGATCCCTTCATAGCCGCCATTGGTGGTGTAGATGGCGGTGTTCATTCCCACGACCTCCCCCATCAGATTGACGAGGGGTCCGCCGGAGTTTCCCGGATTGATGGCCGCATCGGTCTGGATGAAGTTTTCGTACTGCTCGATTCCCATGTTGCTCCGCTTGAGGGCGGACACAATCCCCATGGTCACCGACTGGGTCAGCCCGAAAGGCGATCCCATCGCCAGGACGATCGTCCCCACATCCACATTCCTGGAATCTCCCCAGGTGACCACCGGAAGGGGGGACCGGGCATTGATCTTGATCACGGCGATGTCGGTCATCGGATCTGTTCCGATCACCTTTGCCTGATAGGATTTCTTGTTGCTCAGAAGGACGGTGACCTTCGTGGCGTTCTTGACCACATGGTTGTTGGTCACGATTGTCCCGTCGGAACTGATGATGAATCCTGATCCGAGACTCCGCTCCACGTGCTTCTGGGGAGCCTGTCCCCCCCCGGGGCCGAAGGGGTTCCCGAAGAAGCGCTTGAAGAAAGGATCGTCGAACATGGGCGGCAGGTGAGGAGAGGTCGAGACGAGCGAGGTCGTGGAAATGTTCACGACCGCCGGAAGGACGGCCCGGGAGACAGCTTCAAAGCTTTTCTGGAGCGCAAGGCCGGCCGCCACAGCCTTTTCCGAAACCACGGGATCCCCTCCGGAGGCCGGGGCCGCCACAGCCGTTCCCGGCATGGACGGAACTCCCATGAACAGTCCTGCCCAAAGCACGCCAAGGGCCAGAAGTCTCTTGCCGGATAAATTCTTTACTTTTTCGCTCATGATCAGGACCACCCCTTGGGAACACGGTTATCGTTTTAAGCGGGAGAGTTATCCGCGGCCGGACAATGTCCGGTTGATGACATCGATGATTTCCTGTTTTTTGAACGGTTTCGGAATGAGATCGACGGCCCCGGCGGACAGGGCTTCCACCCAGAGATGCTCATCTCCGAAGGCCGACAGGAGGACGACGGGAAGATCGGAATTGTTTTCCCTGATATGTCTGAGGAGATCCATTCCATCCCGGTCGGGCATCCGCAAATCCGAGAGGACGAGATCGACAGCCGTTTTTTCAAGAAGGCCGATCGCCATGTCGACGGAGGAAGCCACCCACACCCGGAATTGGTTCCGGCGAAGGATTTCTGCCAGAAGGTCGAGCGCGACGGCATCGTCCTCGACGACCAGGATCGACCTTCCGGCCCCCTCTTTTCCGGAGACCAGATGGATATTTGAACTTTTTTTTCTGCTCGAGTACATAGCCAACACTACCAAAAAGAGGATGGCTGTTCAAGTGCGTGAAGAGGCTTCCTGTCCGGGGACGGACACAGGGGAGACTCCCCCTTCCGGCTCCTCCCCCGGAAAAAGGACGACCACATCTCCCCCCGGCCCCGGGCCGAGATGGACCGTCCCCCCGAGATCCTCGGCGATCTTCTTGCAAACCGCCAGTCCCAGCCCGGTTCCGGACGGCTTTGTCGTAAAGAATGGGTCGAAGACGCGGGACCTCAAGGCCGGGGGAATGCCAGGCCCGGAATCCCGGACCCGGATCCGGACCCTCTGGTCCGCCCAGTCCGCCCGGACAAGAATCCGGCCCCCGGCCCCCGCGGCATCCATGGCATTTTCCAGAAGGTTCAGAAAGAGACTCTGCAGGGCGTCCGCATCCCCCCTGACCCAGAGAGGGGGTCCGGCGGACTCCATCTCCAGGGATATCTCCGCCCCGGTCGAGCGGAGCCTCGGTTCCACCAGGCTCACGATGTCCCGGAGAAGGGGTTCGATCATGACCCTGTCCCGGGGATTCTCCGATCGGCGGGAGAGGGAGAGGAGCTTTTTGATGACCTTGATCATCCGTTCCGTCTGGCCCGAGACAATACGCAGGGGTCCGGCGACCCGGGGGGGGAGGTCAGGCTCTTCCAAAAGGAGCTCGAGGTGGCCTGCGATGGAGTGGAGAGGATTTCCGAGTTCGTGGGCCACAACCGCCATCCCCTCCCCGATCGCCGCCCTGCGTTCGAGCTCCGACAGGCGCCTCTGAATGAAATACATGGCCTCGTTGGTCTGGGCCAGGGCCTGGTTCTTGTCCCGGAGCTCCCGGGTCTTCTCCAGGATCCTGTCCTGAAGACCCTCGTTCAGACGCTTGACCTCGTCAAGAAGGGACTCCTTCTCCCGGGTCCTTTCCCGGAGCATCTCCACCATCCTGTTGAAGGAATCCCCTGTCCGCTGAACCTCGGAGGATCCCGAAGTCCCGAACTCCCCGGTCAGGTTTCCCTCGCCCACGGCTCTCATGGAGCGTTCCAGGCTCCGGATCGGATCGATCAGCCAGCGCGCAAGGACGAAGCTCAGACCGCCCATCAGGAGGAGGAACCCCGCGAGAAG
>JAJYPO010000200.1 GCA_021795275.1 Nitrospirota bacterium
TAAGGGAGCTCGCACCGGATTTGCCTATCCTTGGAGTATGCCTGGGCCACCAGACGATCGGGGAAGTCTTCGGTGGTTCTGTGGTCAGGGCCCCCCGTCTCATGCATGGAAAAACTTCGCCAGTCCTTCATGACGGCTCCGACATCTTTGCGGGCATTCCGAGCCCTTTTGAGGCCACCCGGTATCATTCCCTGATTGTTCTTGAAAGCACCCTGCCACCGGAGATCGAGGTCACGGCAAGGACGGAAGAGGGGGAAGTCATGGCACTGGCCCACCGTCGTTATCCGACCCGGGGAGTCCAGTTTCATCCGGAATCGATTCTCACCCTTCACGGTAAAACCCTTCTTGCAAACTTCATCTCTCTCGCACGATCCTTCAACGACTCCAGAAAAGGGAAATCGGCATGACGCCCAGAGACGCCCTCCTTTCGCTCGTGAAGCGGGAATCCCTGTCTCGCAAGGAGATGAGCGGAATCATGGGAGAGATAATGGACGGCAAGGTTGAAGAGGCCCTGCTCGCCGGAATCACTGTGGCCCTTCTTTCCAAGGGTGAAACATCCCAGGAGATTTCTGGAGCTGTTGACGCTCTCCGGGCCCGTCAGTGCCACTTTCCGGAAAACGGAGAGGATGCGATCGATGTCTGCGGAACCGGAGGAGACAGGTCTGGAACAGTGAATCTTTCCACAGCCATATCCTTTGCCCTGGCAGGAGGCGGTATCAGGGTCATAAAGCACGGGAATCGGGCTATTTCGAGTCGGGCCGGTTCGGCCGACGTCCTTGAGGCGATGGGGCTCAGGATTGAGATGACCCCGGAGGAGGCGGCACGGCTTTACAGGGAAACAGGCCTGACCTTTCTCTTTGCTCCCCTTTATCACCCGGCTCTCCGGATTGTCGCAAAGGTCCGGCGGGAGCTTGGGATCAGGACCTTTTTCAACCTTCTGGGTCCCCTGGCCAATCCTGCCCGGGTTCCCAGACAAGTGGTGGGTGTTTATGAACGGGATCGGCTCGAGACCGTGGTTGATGTCCTATCCAGTACCGGAAGCGAGGAGGTCCTTGCGCTTTTTGGGAACGGGCTCGATGAGGTGAACCTTTCGTCGACGACGACAATGCTTCACCTTTCAGGTGGGAAAAAAACCTGGGCCGAATTGTCCGCCAGGGATTTTGGCCTTGATCCCTCCCCGCTCTCCGAAGCCATTGGGGGAGACAGGGATCAAAACGCCGCCCTGATCGTCAGAGTCCTCGAAGGAGACCGTTTTCCCCTCCGGAACTGGGTCCTGGCAGGGGCGGCTCCCGCCTTTCTTGTTGCTGGGAAGGTCTCGACCCTTAAGGAGGGAGTCGACGCTGCCAGGCGGGCCATCGATTCGGGATCGGCATTGGCTGTTTACCGGCGCTGGAAGGAGTTTTCCGCAACATGACTCTTCTTGGGCAAATCGTTGATGCAAAGCGGCTCGAGGTAGCGTCGGCCTCCCGGAAACGGCCTCTTTCCTCGCTTGAGAGGGAGGTCTCCCGGGCACCCTCTGTCAGGACCTTTGCTCCGAATCCTTCTCCTGATCAAGGGAGGCCGCGCATTATTGCGGAAATGAAAAGGAGAAGCCCCTCGAGGGGACTCATCCGGGATCCCTATGATCCGGAAGGATTGGCAGAGACATACAGGAAGGGGGGTGCCTCCGCCCTTTCGATCCTGACAGATGCCACCTTCTTTGGGGGAAGTCTGGAGGATCTGGGACGGGTCAGAATGTCTCCGGCAGGGGAAATACTCCCCCTTCTCCGGAAGGATTTCATCATCGATCCCTACCAGGTGTGGGAAAGCCGGTGTGCCGGAGCCGATATTGTTCTTCTGATCGTCAGGATCCTGACTCAGCCGGAGCTTGTGGAATTCCTGGACCTTGCCCGGGCCCTCGGGATGGTGGCGCTTGTGGAAACACACACGGAAGAAGAGGTCTCCCGGGCTCTTGAGGCAGGGGCCGATCTCATTGGGGTCAACCACCGCGATCTCGATACGCTTTCGATCGATCGCGACAGGGGAGAGAGACTGGCCCGGATGATTCCCGGGGGAATCGGAAAGGTCGCCGAAAGCGGTCTCCGGACAAATGCCGATTATCGGCGCATGGGAGAAATCGGGTTTTCGGCCGTTCTCGTGGGAGAAGGGTTTCTCCTGTCGTCGGATCCCTTGCGGGCGCTCGAGGAGTTTCGTGGGACTCTGGATTAAAATTTGCGGCATCACCCAGGAGGGGGATGCCCGTTTTGTCGAACAGTCAGGCGCAGATGCGGTCGGATTGGTTTTTTCGGAAAAATCCCCCCGATTTGTGACCCCAAAGACGGCGAAAGCGATCTGCCTCTCCCTTCCGGACACAGTCCAAAAAGTGGGTGTCTTTGTCGTGCCGGACTGGACAAAAATAAAGGAGATCCTAGACCAGGTCCCGCTCGATGTGATTCAGTGGCACGGCGGTCTTCTGGACACGGAAGGGTTTGAGAGATTGTCGGATTTCGGATTGCCCTGGATTTACGCCGTCCGGTGGTCGGGAGAGGGACCCCTCCCCAATCCGCCGACGGCCTTCAGGATCCTTGTGGAAGGACGGTCGGAAACGGCCCCCGGCGGAACAGGGAAGTCCTGGGATTATGGGCGTCTCTCAAAGGTGACCTCCCCACTTCCGTTGATCCTGTCGGGAGGTCTGTCTCCCGGAACGGTTGGAACGCTTCTTGAGAGGCTCAAGGAGACTCCCCTGGCGGGAGTCGACGTCTCCACTGGTGTGGAAAAGAGTCCGGGAATCAAGGATGAACGGAAAATCATGGATTTTGTCCAAAGTGTGAGGGAGTGGGAGAGAAGGGCATGAAGGGAGGATTGACGCGAGAATCAATGAAACGGAAGGGCTCTCCGGTGCTTCCGGACATGAGGGGGTACTTTGGAGAGTTCGGTGGGCGATTCGTTTCGGAAACCCTGATGTCAGCTCTGCTCGAACTCGAGAAATCCTTCCGGGCCGCCTGGCGGGAAAAGGCCTTCCGTGATGAGTTCCGTGAGACTCTTGCCGACTATTCGGGAAGGCCGACTCCTCTTTATTTCGCAGAATCCCTCACAAGAGAAACAGGGGGGGCGGAGATCTGGCTCAAGCGGGAGGATCTTAACCACACGGGTGCCCACAAGATCACAAATGCCATTGGCCAGGCCCTGCTGGCACGACGAATGGGAAAAAGCCGCCTGATCGCCGAGACAGGGGCCGGGCAACATGGGGTCGCAACAGCCACCGTTGCGGCTCGTCTCGGGTTCGAGTGCCAGATTTACATGGGATCGGAAGATGTCCGGAGGCAGGCCCTGAATGTCTTTCGCATGAAGCTTCTCGGTTCCAGTGTCTGTCCGGTTGACACTGGGGGAAAGACTCTCAAGGATGCCATCAGCGAAGCTCTCCGGGACTGGTCACGCACCGTTCGAACCACGCATTATCTTTTGGGGACTGCCTTTGGCCCCCATCCCTTTCCCCTCATTGTCCGCTCATTCCAGTCGGTCATCGGTCAGGAGGTCCGTCGTCAGATTCTTGCCAAAAAAGGCCGTCTTCCGGATATGCTGGTGGCTTGTGTGGGGGGAGGGAGCAATGCCATGGGCCTTTTTCATCCTTTTATCGGAGACGAATCGGTCAACATGTTCGGAGTGGAAGCCGGCGGACGCTCCATCACACCCGGTGAACATGCGGCCCGTTTTGCCGGAGGGAGCATTGGGGTCCTGCAGGGGACCAGGACCTTTGTCCTTCAAAACCCTGACGGACAGATCGAAAATACCCATTCTGTTTCGGCAGGTCTCGATTATTCGGCGGTGGGCCCTGAATTGGCCTATTACAGAGAAACGGGGCGAATGACTTTTGACTGGGTCGGGGACGACGAGGCTCTCGAGGCTTTTCAGAGACTCTCCCGGACTGAAGGGATCATTCCGGCCCTGGAAAGTTCCCATGCCATTGCCTATGGGGTCCGTCTCGCAAGAGCCATGACTCCTGACCAGATTGTCGTCATCAATCTTTCGGGTCGGGGGGACAAGGAGGTCATGGAG
>JAJYPO010000024.1 GCA_021795275.1 Nitrospirota bacterium
TCCGGCAATTGTGCGACATTCTCCTTGCGATGCGGCCTTCGCTTGCTGATACAGATCATCTTCAATTCTTACAGGCATACTCATTTTTTCTCCTTTACTACATTTGTAGTAAATAGAGTATTGCATAATTCTGTTCGCGTCAATAGCCCTAAACGCTCTGTTCTGTGCAATCTAGGGTTGATTCCAACCAAATTTTGCAAATAGCCAAAAAAAGATGTAGGGCCTTATCGCCCATCCCACCGGGGGTTATAACAGCGGCGGGGAACTCACCGCCGCCCGGTATCCCCAGGATCTATTTCCCAGAATGCTTGAGCAGAATTTCGTTCCTAATTTCTCTTCTCTCCACCATCTGGTTCAGGACCTTAAGGACATAGATATGTTCCTGGACCATTGCCTGCATGAGGGTGGCCATATGACGGTGATGTTCGCTTTTGTATTTCCGGATCATGGTTTTCATTTGGCGGTCCATCTCCCCCATGCTGAAAGGGCACTGAAAGAAATGCCCTTCTTGCCCTCCCGGGAGATTCCGGGACGGACTTCCTATTCCGCCTTGCCCCGGCTTGAACCGCTAGCCTTTCCTTTCGTAAAACCGGCAGTATCCCATCGGACTGACGGGGCCGGCCACAACCTTGCATTCTCCCGCCATCATCTGTCCCATCCCCCTTCCGCCGTTCATGCCTCCCATCCCCTGCCCCATTCCCTCCATCATGGACCGCATTCCTTCCGGCGGGATGAAGTATCGGCAGTTCATGCACATTTTTCCGTCCTTGGGATGGCCTCGGTAATGGGCCGTTTTTTTGTCGACCTTGCTGGGCGATGGGGTCGCCCAAGCCCTGTTCCGGCCTCCGTTCGTCAGCAGAGGGTACAAAAGACCCGCGACAAACGTTGCGAACATCGTTTTTATTGCCTCTCTCCTGTCCATCACGCAACCCTCCCGTTAGAGTCCTTCAAGGTACCGGACGGATCTTCGTGATCACGGCCGAACCCTGGCCGTCTTTCGCCACGTCGAAATAGACGTGTTCACCCTTTTTGAGGGACTTCAGTTCCGATGGGTGGCGCAAGGAGAACGTCATGGTCATTCCGCTCCAACCGAACTCCTTGACAGGTCCGTGCTTTAGGGTGACCGTCCCGGCCTTCCGGTCGATCGCCTTGACGATCCCCCGGCCATGACCGACCGTCGCCGCGGCGGACATTCCGCCCATCCCGGACGACATGTCGGGCATCCCGTTCATGCCTCCCATGTCGTCGGCCAAGGCCATCTCACTGGCAAGAAGCACTCCAAAGAGCATCCCGAATACCGCCGTCATTCCTTTTGCCAACTGATTCATAACTGCACCCCTTTCAGAGGTTGGACTATGATCGAAGGGAACCCATTCCCTTCCGCGGTAGAGGTTCCGGACCACGCCCGCCGTCAGGATCGTTTCGACGGACATCTGCCTCCCTCCACATCCTGTAAAGAACGGGGATCACGAGAAGACTCAATACGATGGCCGTCGTCATTCCGCCGACCATCGGAGCGGCGATCCGTTTCATGACGTCCGAACCGGTCCCGTGGCTCGTCATGATCGGAAGGAGCCCCGCAAGGATCACGGATCCCGTCATGGCGATCGGCCTCAGGCGATAGAGCGTTCCTTCGACGATGGCGCGGTCGAGGTCTTCCGGTGTCGAAAGCGTTCCCTCGGTCCTGTGCCGTTCTATGGAACGATCAAGGTAGAGGATCATCACAATGCCGAATTCCACCGCGATGCCGGCCAGCGCGATCATCCCCGTGACCACCGCCACGGACAGCCGGTAGTGCAGGCCGTAAAGAAACCACAGGCTTCCAAGGATCGCGAACGGCAAGGAGAGAAGGACCAGTCCTGTCTTGGCGAAATTCCTGAAGTGGACATACAGGAGCGCCACGATGATCAGGAGTGTCAGCGGGAGGACGAGCGCCAGTCTTTTGCGGGCTCTCTCGATCGCCGCGTACTGGCCCGACCAGGAAAGTGTGGTTCCCGGAGGAAGTTTTACGGAACGGGCGATCGCCTTTTTGGCCCGCGCGACATAGCCGCCCAGATCGCCTCCCTTGATGTCGATATAGATCCATCCGGTCAGCCGGGCATTTTCTGTCTTGATCATCGTGGGTCCGTCCTCGATCGAGAGCGAGGCCAGCCGGGAAAGAGGAACGAGCGCTCCTCCCGGGACGGAAACCGGCAAGGATCCGAGGGCTTCGAGAGACCCTCTCTCGTCTCGCGGATACCGAAGGTTCACGGGGAAACGTTCCCGGCCCTGGACCACCGTGGTCAGCGTCTCTCCCCCGATGGCGGTCCGCACCATGCGGTTGACGTCCGCGACGTTCAATCCGTAGCGGGCCGCCCTGAAGCGGTGGATGTCGATAGAAATATACCGCCCTCCGGTAAGCCTGTCGGCGTAGACCGAAGCTGTCTTCGGAAGTTTGGCCAACACCTCGCGGATCTGGCGGTCGATCCGGTCGATCGTCTCGAGCGACGGGGCCGTCACCTTGAGGCCGAGAGGAGATTTGATGCCGGTCGACAGCATGTTGACCCGGTTGATGATGGGCATCGTCCAGATATTGGACACCCCCGGGAGCGAGACGGCACGGTCGAGGTCTTCCTTGAGCCGGGACAAGGTCATTCCGTGTCGCCACTCGTTTCGGGGTTTCAGCGTGACGACCGTGTCGAACATGGTGAGATGCGCGGAATCGGTCGCGGTTTCCGCCCGGCCGGATTGTCCGAAAACACGCTCCACCTCCGGAACGGTACGGATGAGGCGGTCTGTGATCTGGAGCAGGTGGGCCGATTCTCCCACGGAAACGCCGGGCGTCAGGGTCGGCATGTACAGAAGATCCCCTTCATACAGGGGCGGCATGAATTCCGTTCCCAGACGGGTGAGCGGAATTGCCGCCGTCAGCAGGAACCCGGCAGACAAAGCAACCGTAACCTTCCGATGGCGGAGCACCCATCCGATGACCGGTCGGTAGAAAGCAACGAGGACGCGATTGAGGGGGTTGTTCTGTTCCGGTGTGATCTTGCCGCGGATCAGAAATCCCATCAGAACGGGCACCAGAGTGATCGACAGGGCGGCGGAAATGGCGATGGACCAAGTTTTTGTGAAAGCCAACGGCTTGAAAAGCCGGCCTTCCTGTTCCTGAAGGGCAAAGATCGGGAGGAAAGAGACAGTGATCACCAGAAGCGAGAAAAAGAGGGACGGACCGACTTCCTTCGCAGAGGCGAGAGCGGTTTTCCAGGAGCTTTCCGTGTCGCCGGAACGCTCCCGGTGTTTGTGCATGTTCTCGATCATCACGATGGCCGCATCCACCATCACACCGATCGAGACCGCGATTCCCCCGAGAGACATGATATTGGCGGTGAGCCCCTGTCGCGCCATCAGGACAAATGCCGCAAGGATGCCGACCGGAAGACTCAGGATGGCCACAAGGGAGGAGCGGACCCGTGACAGGAACAGAAGGCAGACAAGGGAAACCGCGATCGATTCTTCCAGGAGTTTTTCCAGAAGATTCCGGATGCTTTTCAGGATCAGCCGGGAACGGTCGTAGGTCGTGACTACCTCGACCCCGGGCGGCAGCATCGGAGAAAGGGAGCGGATCTTCTCTTTCACCGCCCGGATGACGTCGAGCGCGTTGGTCCCCCCGCGGGCGATGACGATTCCCCCCGCGACCTCGCCTTTGCCGTCGAGTTCCGCCACCCCTTGTCTCAGCTCCGGACCGAGATGGACGGAGGCCACGTCTGAAAGCCGGACCGGATTCCCCTCCGGACCCACCGCAAGGGGGATGCTCCGGATGTCCGGAAGCGAATGGATATACCCCCGGGTCCGGACCATGTACTGGGCCTCCCCCATGTCAACGACCGACCCGCCCACGTCCCCGTTCGACGCCCGGATCGCCCTTTCCACCCGGGACAGGCTCACGTGGTAGGCCAGAAGTTTCCTGGGGTCCACGTCGACCTGGAATTCCTTGACCATCCCGCCGACCGACGCCACTTCCGCCACTCCATGGATGCTCTGAAGCTCGAATTTCAGGAACCAGTCCTGAAGGGCCCGGAGCCGGGACAGGTCGTAACGGTGCGTGCGGTCGACCAGGGCATATTCATAGACCCACCCGAGGCCGGTGGCATCCGGCCCCAATGTGGCCGTGACTCCGGCGGGAAGGCGGCTTTCGACCTGGTTCAGATATTCCAGGACCCGGGAACGGGCCCAATATTGGTCGGTTCCGTCCTTGAAAAGAATGTAAATGAGGGAGTTCCCGAAGTCCGAATAACCGCGGACGTGACGAACTCCGGGGATTGTCAGGAACGCGGTCGTCAGGGGATACGTCACCTGATTCTCGACGACCGACGGAGGCTGTCCATGGTAGACGGCCTTGACGATGACCTGCGTGTCGGACAGGTCGGGAATCGCATCCAGGGGACTCCTGAACAAGGAAAAAACTCCCCAGGCGATCAGGAGCAGGGAGAACGCGAGGACCCAATATCGTCTCTGGATGGATCCGGAGATGATGCGGTTAATCATGGCCGGTCTCCTTTTTCCATCCGTGCGGAGACGTTCTCGAACCGGGATTCGGCGTCCAGCAGGAACTGTCCGCTGACCACGACCCGATCGCCTTCATGGAGGCCGGAAATGACTTCGACCCAATGTTCCGACCGGACTCCGGCGGTCACGCGTACCGGCCGGAAATGCCCGTGTCCGACTTCAGTGATGACGACTGTCTTCGTTCCCGTGCGGATCAGGGCCGATCGAGGGACAACCAGGACCATCGGACGAGGGTCGGGATGCAAAGTCCCTTCGAGGTACATTCCTGGCTTCAGAAAACCGTCCGGGTTTTCGACGGGCACCCGGGCCCGGACGGTCCGGCTCCTTTTGTTGAGCCGGGGGTCCACAAAGTGAAGGCGTCCCCGATAGACGCGTCCGGGAATGTCGGGAAGCCGGAGCATCACCGGATCTCCCGGCTTGACCCAGGTCAACTGGTCGGAGTACAGGGCGACATCGACCCATACCCGTGAAAGGTCGGACAGGACCATCAAAGGCTTCCCCGGAATGATCCCGTCCCCCGGGCGGGCGGTGATCGATGTCACGATTCCCGAATAGGGAGAATAGACAGGCAGGACCGTTCGGCTCTCGCCGGTTTTTTCGAGACGATCGATTTCCCGATTCGGGAGGCCGAGGAGTCGCAGGCGCTCACGGGACGCTTCCCAGAGGCTTCGATTGTCTTTTGATTCCGGATCGGACCGGGTCGCCTCAAGGGCGATCAGGGCTTCCTTTTCGGAACTCGCCAGTTCGGGGGAATAGACCCGGGCAAGAAGAGACCCCTTCCGAATGACGTCACCGGGTGCCAGGACCGTCAGATCCCGGATCCATCCCCCGAATCGCGTCGTTACGGTCTGGCTCCCCCTCCGGTCGATCGTGACCGTCGCGGCCGTCCGGATCGTGCGCGAGAAAGTCCGGCGCACGACCGGAACGACTTTTATCCCCAACATTTGCCGGACACGGGGATCCACCGATATGGCATTCTTGAGGGACGCGTTCGGTTCGACATACACGGGAATGTAGTCCATGCCCATGTTGTCCTTCATCGGGCGGTCCGAATGGATGGAAGGGTTCATGGGGTTCCGCCAGTAAAGGACGGTTCGCCCTGAACGTTCCGGGGAACCCTGCGATTTTGCATGGACAGGAATGTAGTCCATGCCCATGTTGTCCTTCATCGGGCGGTCCGAATGGATGGAAGGGTTCATGGGGTTCCGCCAGTAAAGGATCTGTGTTTCCGCAGGCCCCGATTGGATAGGGGGTTTCGACCGGACCTCTTTCGAAAAAAGAATCCACCGCGCGCTTCCGATGCCGACAAGGGCTCCGACCGCGAGGGAAAGGAGAATCAAAGAAAAGAGCTTACGGTTCATGGGGTCCTCCCTGAAGCCTGCCGGACAGATAGGAAAGCTCGGCATCCGTTTTCAATCGGTCCGCCTCGACGGACAAGGCCTGAAGTTCGACTTTTTCGGCTTTTTGCATCGTGGACAGAACGCGTTCCATTTCCAGCGTTCCGGTCGCATAGCCTGCAAGGGCTGCGTCCACGCTTCTCTTGGCTTCGGGCATGAGGACGTGTTCGAGAAGGTCGGTTCGGCGAAGGAGATGTCGGTAGGTTCCTTCGGAGTTTCGGACCTCCTCGATAAGCCGTTGGCGCGCCGCATCACGATCGGATTCGAGGATTTCGAGTTCATGCCTTTTTTCCGCGACCCTCTGATCCTGGCGTTCCCCGGGACGAACCGGGAGATTGAAGCTCAGCAGAAGCGAAAACAGGTTGGGCGTTGCAGTGATCAGGTTCGGTCCCATGAAATAGCTGTAGTCTCCTTCGACCGATACGGCGGGAATTTTGTCTTTCTCGGCGGCACGGACAAGGAGTTCTTGAGCGGAATTCTTTTCGTTCCGGGACTCGAGTTCCGGATGTCGGTCGAGCCGTCCCAGAAGAACGGATTCGGGAAGCGGATCCGGAAAATGGGGCTTTTCCGGAGGAATCCGGAACGATCGCGAGACATGCATGAGGTCCATCAGGCGGTAGAGGCTCTTCTCCTCCCGGATGCGGACCTGCTCCTTCCTGTCCCGGATCCGGTCTTTTTGAAACTGGGCCAACAGGACATCGGATTCCGAACCGGTCCCTTGGCGGTAGCGCGCCAGGGCCGACCGGAACGCTTGCTCCCGGAGAGACCCGGCCGACCGGAGGATGACCTCCTTCTCCCGGGCCCGGTAGAGGTCGACCCAAGCCATGCGGACATCGCGGACGAGACGGTTTTTTTTGTCCTCGAGCCTCCAGCGTGCCGCGGTCGCCTCAAAAACGGCGCTCTGGCGGAGCAGGGAGCGCTTCCCCCAGGGGGGAAAGGATTGCCGGATACCCACAGTCGTCATGGCCAGGGCACTTTCTCCCATTCCGAGATCAATGGGAAAGTACTGTTCCCCCAAAATGATTTTCGGATCGGAGAGTTCCCCCGCGCGGACGGAAAAAGCGGAGGACCGGGCGAGGATCGCACGCTCTTTCGCCAATCCCGGGTTTCTTTCCAGTGCCAGCCGGATGGCCTGCTCGAGAGTGAGGACTCGGGAGACGGAAGGCTTGAGTTCTCGGAAGTGTGGTCCGGATTCGGCCCAGAGAGGCTGTACTCCTCCCGCAAAGGAGGGAATCCCGGGAAGCGATATGAGAATCAGCGAAGCAAGCAATGGACGGACGATCGAATGGTCGACACGTCCCGTCGAAAGAGGAGGACCGGAAAAGTGGGCGTCCGGTCCCCGTCTCCGGCAAAAAAACAATTCGGGAAATGACATGATGGCTCCTCTCCTGTTCGATGCGGCAAAAAAACCGGCATTTTCGGAAAAATCCCGAATATGGCTAGAACAGGGAGGATCTCAAATCAGAAGGGGGGCATTGACCTGCAGGTGGAGAGATTTCGAAGGGAAAGGCGGATCTGACAGGGGGGAACGGATCGGGGGAGTTCCTCCGGAAAGTGCGGCGAACACTGAAAAGAGAGGGGAGAACGCCGGCGGGGGCACCCGAAGGATCCGGAGAGGTGTTTCCGCCTGACGGTGATCGGAAAGGAGACACAAGTCGCAAAGCGAAGTCCGGCAGAACGCGGCCTTCGCCACGTGTCCGCAACAGGGAAGGGTTCCCTTCATGCCCTTCATGGGACAGGCTCGGGGGATCATTCCGGCTTTTGTCTGGACCGCTCTTTCGGTGGAAAGAGCAGTCTTGGCGTTGACCGATTGCGGAACTCCCGGAAGGAGACAGAGCAACCCGGCAAAAAAAAGAATGAGAAAGGAATCGAGCCTGAACATTCCATGAACTTTCATGGTTCTATTTTAGGGTCGGGTTTTTATCGCAGTCAAGCCCAACGTATCGACTCAGCCACTCCGCTTCCCTGACCCTGTTCAACCCTCATTCCGACCTCTTGCGCGCCTTGCCCCCCCTTCCGGGCTCCCGAAAAAGAATCGTTGTCGTACCTCCCTGGCCGCCTTGGGATGAGTCAGCACCCAAATATTGAATTTCTGAGTGGTCTATCCGGTTTCTCGTTGGGTTCCCCCCGAAATCTATGCTAGGATTTCTAGTGTCATCGCGATTCTTTCTCCCGCAGAAGGAACCACGTCAGCCACCCCGCCGTAAACGGCAGAGAGTGAAAGATGATTCGGAAATCTCGGGTTGACAATACAGTATTCGGGTTCCGGACGGTGGTTCCGTCCGTATCAACGGGCCGGCCGAAATGAATATCCACTCTGACAGAAAGGAGAAGGCGCATTCCTTCTCGGCGTAAACGTCGAAGTTTCCAATGCGCGCCTAAGGATGAAACTCTCCCATATCGTGCCATTATTGTCCGTGATTTTTTCAGTGTCTCTGGCGCAGGCGCAACCTCTTGTGCCCCTCCCCCCGTCCCCTCCCGTTCCTCTTTCGAATCTTGAAACCCCGGCCAAGGTCGCTCTGGGAAAGAAGCTGTTCTTCGATCCGAAGTTGTCCGTGAACGGCTCCATCAGCTGCGCCTTCTGCCACATGCCGAAGGCGGGGTTCGCCGATCCACGGCCCGTTTCCCTCGGGGTCGGAGGCAAGAGGGGCGGACGCAACGCGCCTCCGGTCCTGAACGCAGCATTTCTGAATCTCCAGTTCTGGGACGGACGGGCCGGAAGCCTTGAGGAGCAAGCCATCGGGCCCCTGACCAATCCCGTCGAGATGGAAAACCCCTCCAACCAGAGCGTGGTGGACCGTCTCCGGAAAATTCCGGCCTATCGGCATTCCTTCCGGGAGGTCTTCGGCGGATCGGTCTCCATAGACCGCATCGCGGAGGCGATCGCCGCCTACGAGCGGACCCTGGTCACGCCGAACACGCCCTATGATCGCTTTCTGATGGGCGAGGCGAAGGCCCTTTCTCCCTCGCAAAAACGGGGGTTCGCGCTCTTCAGGGGCAAAGGCCGCTGCGTCCTGTGCCATTCGGGGGCCCTGCTCTCCGATCAGGCCTACCATAATCTCGGCGTCCCCCAGACAGGAACACTGCCGGTCGATGTCGGCCGGTATGCGGTGACCCACGATCCCCTGGACAAAGGGAAGTTCCGGACCCCCCCGCTCCGGAACGTGGCGCTGACGGCCCCCTACATGCATGACGGAACCTTCCGGACACTTGCACAGGTGGTTGACTTCTACGACCGGGGCGGCGGAAAATCCCGCTTTGCCACGAAAGATGCCCTGCTGGTTCCTCTTCACCTGAAAGCTTCCGAGAAAAGGGACCTCGTGGCCTTTCTCAGGGCTTTGTCCGGAGAGACGAAGAAAGAGATGAGCCAGCCCTGATACCATCAGGGAGGGAGGCGAATCGACGCCTTCCTTCCACAAACGACGCGCCGAGGTTTGCCATCAATATCCTTCAGGTAATCAGTCCTGTCAGGCTTTTTCATTATTTCCGGGACCTGGGGCAGATCGTTCTCACCAGCCTTTACGATCTCATTCGCCTCGTCCTGACCCGGCGGCTGATTCTGCACAGCTTCCTTCAACCCATCGTGGCTGCGGGATCTTCGGCCCTCCCCATCATTACCATCGTCGCGCTTCTAGTGGGAGCCGGAATCGTCGCGGAGACTGGGATCGAGCTTCCCCGACTTGGGATCCAGAACCTCATGGGACCCATCGTCCTTCATGTCATTTTCGGGATCGTCGGCCCCTTCGCGACCGCGCTCATCGTCATCGCCCGCTCGACATCCGGACTGGCGGTCGAGATCGGGAACATGCGCGTCGCAGGAGAACTCGATACGATCGAGATGCTGGGAGTCAACCTGTCCAATTTCCTCGTGACCCCCCGTCTCGTTGGCATCGTCGTGTCCAATGTGGCCCTGACCTTTTACTTCGGGCTGATCGCGATGGGGGGAGGGTTCGCCATGGCCCTGATGGGCCTTTCGATGCCGATCGCCACGCTCGCCCGGATGATCGAGACCAGCATCAAGCTCTCCGACCTCGTTCTCCCCGTTCTCGAAGGCCTCGCCTACGGGACGATCATCGCCTCCGTCAGCGTCTATCACGGATTGCGGGTGAAAAACTCTCCGGTCGAGGTTCCCCGGGAGACGACCCTGGCTCTCGTCAGTTCCTTGTCCCTGTGTGTGGTGATGCTCAGCATCTATCTCATCTTTTCTGCGCTGGCCTGACCAGCGAGAGGAGCGGTGTTTTTTGGAAACATTGCTTGACTTCCAGGATGCCAGAATCGGCTACGAGGCGGAGCGCCCCCTTTTTCCTGCTCTCAACCTCCGGATCTCCCGCGGGGACAACGTCCTCATTTCGGGTTCCTGCGGGATCGGGAAATCGGCCATCGTCAAGACAATCCTGGGTCTTCTCACGCTCTGGGAAGGGGAGTACACCGCCTTCGGGCGCGACATGACCGTACCTTCCGCCCCCCTGCTCTCGTATGTCCGGAAAAAGATCGGCGTTCTTCCGGACAGGGGGGTGCTTCTCCAGCATCTGACGGTCTTCCAGAACATCGCCCTGCCCCTCCGGTTCGGACATTTCGAGTCCCTGGAGCGGGTAACGGCGCTTCTCGACCCGTTTCTGGAGGAGTTTCGCCTCGGGGACATCCTCAACCTCTACCCGTCTTCCCTGAACCTAGACCAGATCAAGAAGGTCGGATTCGTCCGGTCTCTGATCAACAACCCGGACCTCCTGATTCTCGACGATCCCTTCGAGGGGCTCGACGACGAAGGGGTGGCGACATTCTGGAATCGGCTCGCCCGGATCGAATCGGAGAAAGAAATAACCGTTCTCGCGCTGACAAGAAAGAGCATGGACCAACAATCCTTTTTCAGCCATCGCTATCGTCTGACGACCGATGGCGTTCACGAGGCCGAATGAAACTTCACTATGTGCACCGGGCAGGGGAAAAAAGAATAGAACAGCTGGCGGGACTTTTTCTTCTGGTTCCACTCGTCGGCTTCATCTTCGGTCTTTACGAGATCGCCGTGCACCAGCACGTCTTCGACCGGCGCTTCCATCTCTACACCATCCTGGACCAGTCCTACGGAATCGTTCCGGGAACCCCGGTGAGGCTCGCTGGTCTCGATGTCGGAGAGGTGGACAGGCTGGATTTCACAAAGCTGAACCAGATCAAGGTATCGATGAAAGTCCTCAGAAAATACCAGGAGATGATCCGCAAGGACTCCTTCGTCACCATCAAGAAGTCCGGAATCATCTCCGGCGACGTCTCCCTCCGGATCAGCATCGGAACGCCCTGGCTTCCCGAAGTGAAGAACAATACCCGTCTCCGGGCGGAACCCCCGCTGACCATGGAGCAGATCATGGCAAAACTGAACCCGACGATCATCGATCTCCAGAGAATCGTCCGGAACATCGCCGATCTCTCGAGCTCGATCGATCGCGGAAAAGGCACGGTCGGTGCCATCCTCAAAAAGCAGGAGATTTACGACGAACTCCAGGGGACGGCGGTCAACATCCGCAAGACCTCCGAAAACATCAAGGTGATGGCCGGCGATCTACCCCATCTCGTCACGCAGCTGCAGTCGATCGTCGACGACATCAAGAAGGCCACTCCGGCCCTTCCTGAAATCACCGGCAAGACGACCACGATCCTCTCGACCACCGGGGAGACGCTCGATACGACGCAGTCGATCCTGAACGGGATCAAGCAGAGCTGGCCGGTCCGGAATCTCATCTCTCCCCCTCCCCCTCCCCTTCCGGCGCTGGGTCCTGTCGACCGGGGGGCGAGTCCGGTTCCCTCCCTTCCCGAAGGGGGTGGAAAATGAAGTCCGGCGTCTGCAAGGCTGTGGGGGGAGGGCTCCTTGTCCTCGCACTTCTCTCCGGGTGCGCGGGAGCCCCCGTGGCCCATCCAAACAGGGTGAAGGCTCGGGAAAATCTCTCCGGGGCACAGCAACTTCTGATGCAGAACCATCCGGCCCAGGCGCTTTCATCCATCAGGAAAGCCCTGCGGATGCACCGCCTTTCCGACGACCTTCCGGGGACGATCGATGACATGAACCGTCTGGCGAGCCTCTCTTTCTATCTCGGACGGGTCGACGCCTCCAGACAGTGGATCGACAGGGCCCTTCTCCTGGAAAGGGTGAGCGAATACCCCGGGAAGAGGGTTGAGACCTATATCCTGTCCGCGGAAATTGCCCCTCCGGGACAGGCCGGGGTATGGATCGAAGAGGCCCACCGCATCGCGGACGCCATGCCCTCCGGCTCCGGGGAAAAAGAGCGTCTCGAAGCCCGGCTCTTCCAGGTCGAAGGAATGAGGGCCTCGGCCCGAAAGGACTACCGGGGGGCGATACCCCTTTTCAGGAAAGCCCTGGCTCTCGACCATGGGAGAAAGGACCCCCTGTCTGTCGCCACCGACCATGCCAGCCTTGGCCGGAACTATTATCTTTCCGGAGACTACAAGGAGGCTCTTCGCCACTTTGGAATGGCTCTTTCCGGAGATGAAAGGCTTCGAAACCATGCCGGGATCGCCTTTGACCTGGAAGGGATCTCTCTTGCAAAGGCAGGAATTGGGGACTATCGGGAGGCAGCCCGTACGATGATGGAAGCGTCCGGGGTTGAAATGGGGCTCGGCCGAATGGAGATGTCCCGGAGAGACGTGGCCTTCGTTCGGACCCTTTTCAAGAGCATACGGACACCTGAGTCCGGGCGCTTCCGGGAGATCCTTGGCCATTGGTTCGATGCCGATTAGGCATCACCTTCAGGCGTGAAAAAAGGTTCCTTCAAAGTCGGTCCGCTCGGACAGACGCGCCTGGATCTGATCGAGAAAGGTATGGATCGAAGGGGCGGATTCGGGAGAATAGGAGATCAGGATTCCCCGGTAATGGAGTCCCTTTTCAAGGTTTTCGGATTGCCCGTGGCGGGAGAGCTCCTTCGCGATGCGTCCCATGACGGCGCGGCCTTCGGTGGGTCCGGCCTCCAGAATCTGGATCATGAGGAGGTCTTCCTGAGGCCTCATGATCCAGTCGGTGGCTCTCAATATGGCAGCGATGCTTCCGGTGATCCGGCTCCACGCGCGCTCCAGGGGGCCCGTGCCATAATATCGTTCGACCTCCGGAAGATTGTCGATCTGGAGGGCGATCACGGAAAAGGGAACCCCGAGTCTCCGGGTCCGGCTCCACTCTTCCAGCAGCCGGTTCATTGTGGCCCGATAGTCCAGCGAACCCGAGGAATCACGGGTGGTGAGCGAAGCGTCCTCACGTTCGCTTTCCTGGCGTGCGATCAACGCCTTGATCAGCGGCATCGACTCCTGGATCGATTCAGTCCAGGCATTCGGAGGGACACCCGATCCCATTTCAAGCAGAATCGCGCAAAATGCTCCCGAATCGACGACGAAGGGGAAAATCCAGCTTCCTTCCTTTTTTTGAAAAGGGGACAGGACACGCAGCGGAAGCCCCATAATCTCGGCCGGAAAGAAGACGGCCGTGTTGAGAATCTGGAATTCGGGGCCGTTGCTGAACCCGCAGATCCGGAACTGGGCCTCTTTTTCATCGTACCGGAAAAGCGAAATCCGGCTGTTTCTCAATCCCGCTCCCAGGGCCTGACGAAGGGTGTCCAGGACGGTGTCCACCTTTCTCAAGGCTTTTTCCGGTAGAATAGCGGGAAGTTTTTCGATCTCATTCCTTTCTTTTTCGAGGATGCTTTGAAGGGAGGCCGGGGCCTTAGCCGGCCCCGGGACGCCTGATCCTCTTCCCGCCTCCTGCTCCCGGAGCTTCGCAAGCCCCTCCTCGAGCAATCGGTTCTGGCGTCTGAAGATGATGACGGAAGCCACAATTCCCCCAAGAAACAGGAGGGAGCTTCCAAGGACGAGAAAGGGATGAGCGCGGAGAGAGTGTTCCCAGAGGGGCATGGTGGAGGGTCGGGTGCCATTCTCCAGTCCCAGATCTTTTCGAAGAAATTCTTCTGAACGCCTGAGATCCTCGACGCTGACCAGCCTGCTTTCGGGAGCGCCCGAAAGAGAAGGTGCGGGACGCGGGTCGAATGGGGGTCCGGATCGGAGGCCACAAAGAATCGCCAGAAGAATGCCTCCAGCCAACAGAATCGGGCCGACTCGAATTTTTGACAACTCCGCTCCACCTTCCATAGAATGAACTGATTCTTTCCTTCGACTCATCGGCATTTTGCCGAATTTCATGACCGATCGACGGAGCGCTCCCGGGAGTTGCCGGACGGAGAATTTTTGAGAATTTCCCTCTTCAACAAGATCCTGTTTCTTTCGGTCCTGGTCCTTTCGATCTCCCTGGGATTCGGATATATCCTTCTGGAACACCAGATTCTTCACCAGACTAAGGACCAGATCGCAAAAGACAACCGGCTCCTTCTTCTTGAGTTGACACGCTCCCTCTCTCTTCCACTCCTCAAGAACGACCGGATGGCCCTCGAGGACAATCTGGGCGTGTTCGAACACTCTCCCGGTGTCCTCGGCGTCTATGTCTTCGACCGGCAGGGGGTTCTTCAGGGGCGCATCGAAAATGATACCATCCCCTCTTCCGGAAGCCGAGGTCTCGTCGCCTCCCCCCTCCTGCCGCTCTCCCGGCCGGAAGAAAAAGAGGGTCTCGTCCTCCGGCACCTGAAGAAACACCATCTGTATCGACTTTCCGATCCAATCCAATTTCAGGGGGTGGGTGTGGGACAGGTGGTCCTTTTTCTGTCGGACGCCCCCTACGAGATTGTCAGGGCCAAAATCGCCCGATCCTTCCTGATTTTGGGAGGGGGGAGCCTCCTTCTGGCTCTTCTGGGATCTCTTTTTCTGTCCGCCTACATCTCCCGGCCCATACGCTCGCTCAGTAATGCGACAGAAAGAATTCTCGAGGGGGACTACATCCGGGTCAGCCCCCCGGCCCTTCGGGACGAAACGGGGGATCTCGTCGTCGCCTTCAACCGGATGGCTCGCGAAATGGAGCACAAGGAACGTCTGGAAAAGGCACTGATCCGGTACGTCTCTCCCGATGTTGCCGAACACCTGATCAACCATCCCGAGCTGATCCATCTGGGAGGGATCCGGCAGGAGGTGGTGCTCATCTTCGCCGACATCCGCAACTTCACCCGGCTTTCGAGCCAGCTTCCTTCCGAGGAGGTGGTCCAGATCCTGAACGACTACTTCAACTCCTTCATCGACGAGATCTTTCTTCATCAGGGATCGGTCAACAACATCATGGGCGACGGAATCATGATCGTCTTCGGCATCCCGCAGTTTTCGGAGTCCCATCCGGAAAGCGCCCTGGCCTGTGCGCTTTCGATCCGAAAAAGGATCAAGGATCTCTCGGACATGAGAAAGGAGCAGGGAATGCCCTCTGTCCAGTTCGGTCTCGGCCTTCACATCGGAGAAGGGGTGGTCGGACACATAGGATCCAAGACGCGCATGGAGTATACTGTCGTGGGAGGTCCGGTGAATATCGCCTACAGGATCCAGGAGGCGGCGGGTCCAGGAGAAATTCTCGTCTCCGACAACCTCTGGAAACGTCTGTCCGGAAATTACGAAAGCCTTCGGCACTCTACCCGTATCGTGACACCAAAAGGGCTGGAAGACGCGGTTCTTGTTCATGTCCTTTAATCTCAGAGAAAGATTGCACCTTGCCGAAGATACCATTACCTGAAGCGGGCATTTGCGGGTCTATGGGAAAGATTGGCCTTCTGCCGGTTTCCGCTGCGCTGCTTCTCCTCCTCGCATCAGGATGCGTTCCGCCACCGGCTCCGGAATCGCCCGCTCCTCCTCCGGCTCCGCGCAAGATTCTGGTAGACACTCCTGCCTCGTTGGCCGTCCGGGCACTTCTTCTGGGCGAAGACAAAAAGGCGTTGGCTCTCGCCCAGGCGATCCGGAACAAACGGGATCGGGAGGCCCTTCTCTCCCTGATCCGGCAGCAGGACATCGACCGTCAGGTCGAGGGCATCCGGTTCGATTTCGCCAATGGGCACCGGACCGAGGGGGCGCTCCTTCTGAGATCCTTACAGGAAAAATACCCCGAAAAGGCGATGGAGATTTTTCTCACGCTGCGCCCGGACACGCTTTCATGGATCATTCGACATGATGTCCAGAAGGGGGAGGAGCGCCTCGCCATCCGCATGATGATTCTCCTTCAACCCTACAAACGCACCTCTTTCCATCCGCTGATGGCGGCGGCATACAGCCATTGGGGATTCCGACGTTTCTGGCAGGGTCGCTACCACGATTCCTTCATGCTCGCCAACCAGTCTCTCTCTGCCGATCCGGCCAACAAGTCCGCCCTCTCTCTCAAGAAGCGCGTTCTCGCGATTCGGGATGCCCGTGTGTCCCGAGGCCTTGTCGCCTACCGTCACCAGCATCTTCCAAAGGCCATCCGGCTATGGAAAACCGCTCTGGCCATCGACCCTTCCAATGATGAGACAAAAAAGTATATTCTCAAGGCGGAGGAATTGCTGAAAAAAGTCAGACATCTTGAAGGTCAGGCGGGACAATCCGGATCGCCGGCGCCGGGAGGTAAGAAATAACATGGAACCGCTCCTTTTTGCCGATTGGTATACCGATCCATTCTGTTCCTGGAGTTTTGCGGCCGAAGAACCGATACGTCGTTTCCAAAGTCACTTCGAGGGGCGTCTCTCCTTCCGGCACCGTCTTTTCCCGCTCTATTCCAATATCGAGGAGTTTCTCAGAAAACATGGCCTGGCGACCCAGCAGGAGTTTGCGCCAAGAATCGGAAAGGTCTCGCGGGCGACCGGGGTCGCCATGAGTCCGAAGGTCTGGGAAACAGGTCAGGCCCCTTCCTCAAGCGAGGAGTGCTGCCGTTTCGCCAAGGCCGCCCTTCTCGCGGATCCCGAAAAAGGTGGGCGCTTCCTCTCCCGGGTCCGGGAGCTGGCCTTCCTCGAAGGGCGGAACATCGGCGATCCGGGCCTCCTTGGAGATACGGCCAAGGCTCTCGGGCTCGATATACCGGTCCTCGGGGAGATCCTTCGTTCGGGGAAGGCGAAGGCGGCTCTCGATGAGGATCTGGAAAAAGCCCGCATCGAAGGGGTCACCGTCCGTCCGACCCTCGTCATGACAAACTCCGAAGGGGACAGGGTCTTCATCGGAGGGTTGCGGGACTCCGATCTTTTCATCCTTGCAGGGGAATCCCTGGTCCGGGAAGTCTCGTGAACCGTCCCCGGGTCGGAATCATCATGGGAAGCCAGAGCGACTGGGAGACGATGAAGGGGGCCTCCGAAATCCTCGACGCCTTCTCCGTGGAGCACGAATGTCGGGTGGTTTCCGCCCACCGCACTC
>JAJYPO010000201.1 GCA_021795275.1 Nitrospirota bacterium
GACATCCGGGCCACGCCGGAGCGTGCGATCACTTCGTTGATCCCGACATTCTCGATCCCGTGCCTATAGAAAAGGTCCGCCGCCGTTTCGAGGAGCTTCATGCGGACGGAGGATTTCGCCTTTTTCAAGGTGCGCTCGGACGTCTTCATGAAGACGATTATATTATACAGACTTGTCTATATGCAATCATGATATCAAGGGAGGTTTTTTCAATCCGGGAAGCCCTCCGCCATTTGACAACTTGTTTCCATATTCGTAAACTGGTTGTCATTATCCTGCAGAGAGGATCCGGAGGAACCCCTGACGCACATCGACGAACCGAAAAGCCTGTTGGTCCGGGAAGCCTTGAATTCCCCCGCCGAAGCGCGGGCGCTGACCGAGATCATGCTGACGATTTTCCGGATCAACGGACGTCTTCTGGAAAAAGGGGACGCCCTGGTCCGGACGCTCGGAATCACCAGCGCTCAGTGGCAGGTGCTCGGCGCCGTCTCTCTGGCGGCAAAGCCCCTGACCGCCCCCCAGATCGCGGAGGCGATGGGAATCACCCGGCAGGGCGTTCAGAAACAGCTCGACCGGATGACGAAGGAAGACCTCTTCGAAAAACGTCCGAACCCCCGCCACGAACGATCGAGCCTTTACTGGCCGACACCGAAGGGGCAACAGATCTATTCCGAGGCCATGCGGCGCGAATCGCTCTGGGCACAGGAACTCTCGGAAGGCCTTTCCGGCCCGGAGCTCCAGGGGGCGCTCGACCTGCTGAGACAACTCCATCGTCGTCTCGAAGCCCCTCTTCCCAAAGAAGGAGAATGAAAATGAAGCCTGTCTTTCATGCCGCATCCGGCGCCCTGGCCATGATCTGCATCGCCTCCTTCTGGGTTTCGACCGCCGTGTCGGAGCTGTTCCTCGACCATCCGGCCATAGCCTTCGTCAAAAGGACGATCGTCTTCGGTCTTTTTTTCCTCGTACCGCTCCTGATCCTGACGGGGCTCACCGGCACGATGCTCGGGAAGGACCGGAGAGAGCCCCTGATCGCGAAAAAGACGAAGCGCATGCGCGTCGTCGCCGCCAACGGACTCCTCGTGCTGGTCCCCGCCGCCCTGGTCCTGAACGGGATGGCGGCGGCCGGCCGCTTCGACGCCGCCTTTTTCGCGGTCCAGTCGGTCGAACTGGCCGTCGGAATCGTCCAGATGGTTCTCATGGCCCTGAACGTCTGCGACGGCCTCAGGCTGTCCGGGAAGCGACCCTCTTCCCTCTGAACGACGGGACTGTTCCGGCCCCCCCGGCGCATATTCGGAATGAAGATTGACTTGGCATAATAATACGTATACATATAATATGTATACATACTGCAAGGAGGAACGATGAAGCCGATCGAATGCCGCGCGGACGCCTGCGCTACGCCGGATGCACTCTGGAAGATCTGGTCCGACGTCGAAAGCTGGCCCCGGTGGGACCACGGGATCGCGTGGATCCGGCTGGAAGGAGCCTTCGAGGAAGGATCTACCGGCCTCATCAAACCGAAGGGCGGCCCGGAAGTCCCCTTCGTTCTCCTGTGGGCGGATCCCGAACGGGGCTTCTCCGACGAATCGCGGCTTCCGTTTGGCCGCCTGAGATTCGAGCACCGTTGGAGCCCCCTGGAGAACGGGCGGATCGAATTCGTCCATCGGGTCAGCTTCCATGGCCCGATGGGATTCCTTTACGCGTTTCTCATGGGCCCCTCCTTCAGGAGGGAGCTTCCGAAGGCCATGGACACCCTCGCCCGTATGGCCGAAAGGGGCGCCCAGTGAAGACGCCGGAAGGCTCCCGTGGATTCTGGATCGGGGTGGCAAGCCGGGACCATGCGTTGAAGGGAGTGGTCGGCGGCTTCGCGCAACTCTGCCACGGCAAGGCCGCCCCCCTTCGCCGGATGGTCGCTGGAGACGTCCTGGTCTATTACGCTCCACGGGAGCGTTTCGGGGAGAGCGCGCCCTGCCAGCGCTTCGTGGCCATAGGCCTGATCACGGGAAGCGAGGTCTATCCGTTCGACATGGGCCGGGGATTCGTTCCCTTCCGGCGAAGCGCCGCATACATTCAGGCCACCGTCGAGGCTCCGATCCGGCCCCTCCTTCCCCTCCTGAGCTTCATTCGGGACCCGGCTTGCTGGGGGGCGGTCTTTCGATTCGGATTCCTGGAGATTCCCTCCACCGACTTTGCGATCATCGCCCGGGCGATGGGGGTTGACGATGAGCGGGTTTGACTGGACGAAAAGCCGGTTCGAAAAGGCCGAGGAAAGTCCGGGATTGCTGCTCTGGCAAGTCAGTTCCCAATGGCGCCGATCGATAGAGAAAGCCCTCGAACCGTTCGACCTGACCCATCCCCAGTTCGTCGCCCTGGCGTCGGTCGCCTGGCTCGGACGGAGGGGACGCCCGATCAGCCAGGCCGACGTGGCCCGCCACATGAAACTGGACGTCAATACCGCCTCCCAGATTCTGAGATTTCTCGAAAGGAAGGGACTGATCGAACGAAAACGGTCGCCGGACGAACGCGTCCGGAGTCCGGTGCTGACGGAAGCGGGCATCGACCGGCTCGGCCGCTCCCTCCCGGCGGTCGAAACCGCGGACCGGCATTTTTTCGGGAGGATGGAGCGGGAGCTTCCGGATCTCGTCCGGTCGCTCAGGACTCTCCTCCGGGAGGAGTAAGGATGGCTCAGACTCTCGGGAGCGGGGGATTTTGGAGAGATTCGGCTCCGATCCCCGAACGCGTCATCCGCTTGAAACCGGTTTCCGTCCTCCGATAATGGCGATTTAAGACCCTGGCCCTTCTCCTCGCAGGATGGAAAGAGTTTTTCGGGTCTCGAGTCTGTGGACCGATTCCGGATCGTGGGCCGGGAGATAGACGAGCGGGCGTTGACTGGCAAAGAGAAGAATCCTTTCGAGAGTTTCAATCGCTTTCCGGGGATCGGTCGTGACGCCGTCCGGGAGGCTTTCCAGCAAGGCCCTCTCGGAATAGCTTGCATCGCCGGCCAGAAAATAGCCGACCCCATCGATCGAGACGAGGACCGACACATGTCCGGGCGTATGTCCCGGGGTGGGAACGATCGTCACATCGCCAGATTGCGTCAATGGATACCCGGCCTGAAAAGGGCCAAAGGACTCCCGTCCGAAAGGGATTTTCCGGAGATCGAGTCCGGAAGGCCACCGATTCGGAAGATAGCCCCGGATCCGACCGAGGAATCCCTGGGCAACGTCAAGCTCTCCGGAAGAAACCCAAATCCGGCTCCTCGGAAAATGGGGCAACCCTCCCGCATGGTCGGTATGGAAATGCGTCAGGACCACCGTCCGGACATCGGAGGGAGCGATCCCCAATCGGGACAGCCGGTGACCGATCTCGTCCTCCTCCCCGACATCCATCTCGACCGCCCAGCGGTAGTAGGGATGCCAGGTGGGAAAATACCCGGGGATCATCGCGCGGCATGTTTCTCCCGTGTCCACCACGATCGGCCCTTCCGGATGATCGATCAGCCAGGCATAGATGGGGAGAGGATCGCTCCATTGGGGATCGACGAGGACACGAAGCGGTCCTCCCGGCTTCCGGGCACACTGGGCCGCCTTGAGGCGAACGGATCCCGTCCGTAACGGATAAAGACGAACCGACATCTTTTTCCCTCCCCCCTCCCGTTTTTCTTCATTCCTTGAAAAATTCAATGCCGTTCTTTTCCGCCCGCGCCTTCAGGGCCTCATTCATCCCCTCGAATCCGTGACGGACTCGTTCGAACCATCGCCGGGACAAGAGCGGGACCAGAAGTCCGCGAAAGTGTTCCCGGTGCACGAATTGCAGGATGCCGCCATCCCGTTCCGTCACGATAAACGCATGCTCCCCGCTGAAAAGACCGGGAACGGCCAGGGAGCCGCGCCACCGGAGTTCCCTCTCCTCTTCCAGAACAACAAGAGTGGGACGGAAAATCATTGCTTCTCGTCCAGGCAGA
>JAJYPO010000202.1 GCA_021795275.1 Nitrospirota bacterium
ATCGATGATCAGCATGGGAACCGGCGCCGGGTGGCTTTTGGGCGCCATGATCCTCTCCCTGGTCGCGCTCTTTCGCATGGGGCTCGAAGACGAAGCGAATGCCGTTTCAAAAACAAGGCTTCTGGTTCCGGGAGAGGACTTCAAGCAGATCGCAGGGAATCCGGGGATCAAGGGAGAGCTGTCGCAAATTTTCTATCAGGTCGCATCCGCCCAGAAAACGGTCGGAGCTGTTCCCAACGGAATCCTTTTGACCGGTCCTTCCCAGCTCGGGCGCACCATCTTCGCCCGGGCTCTTGCCGGAGAGTATAAGCGTCCTTTTTACAACTTCTCCCTCGAACCCCTTCTTTCGATCGACGGATCCGCCCTGGACAACTACTGGAAGGGCTTTCTATTCAAGATCAAGCCCTTCAATCCCCTTGTCATCTACCTCGAAAACTATGGGAAAACCATCGCGGCGGCCGCCCAGACCAATCCGCAGGGGCTTCACAATATCCAGATTTTCCTGGGACGACTCGCCCGCAACCGGACTCATCTCCTCATCGCCTCGGCCGAAAACGCAGAGGAGATTCCGAAACAGTTCGCCTCTCCCCCCATCATCCACTGGATTCTCTCCGTCCCCTTGCCGGATGTGGAGACACGAAGATCCATCCTGGCCCGTTTTCTTCTCGAGGAATCAAGAAAAAACGAGATCCTACCCGGAAACGTTCCCCTGCTGACCCCCGACATGATCGAAGGGTTCGATCTGGGTAAGCTGGCCACCATCATGGAGGGATTTGCGCCGGAAGACATTCGGGATGTTGTCCTCCACAGCAGCGATTATGCGCGGAAGCTGCGTCGCTCGCTTCGGCAGCTAGACATCGATGTGTCCATCCGGCGCAAGGCCCAGAACTGGAAAGATCCGACGGCCGGCCCTATGGAGGTGATCCGATCGAGACTGACCGACCAGACGATGGGTCCGATTCTCGTCAACCGGGCCAACGAACTCTTTTCAAATCGGCAAAAGAAATCCCACGAATCGATTCTGATCATCGGAAGGAATAGGCCGATCCGCCGCATGATCGCCGAAAAGCTGGCCCAACAGGCCGGGGTGTCATTTCTGATGATCCCGGATGACAAAAAGCTTGACGGAACGGAATTTCGGAATCTGCTTCTGAAAAGTCGAAAAAATCGTCCCTCGATGATTTTCGTGGACCCTCTCGAGGAATTGTTTCCCAAGGTTCAGCTCTCCAACTACGGGTACCATGGAGAAATCTACAACCAGAAGGTGATGGAGCTCGCCCAGGCCAATGAGGACAAAGGTGTCTGGCTCATCGGCGGGGCCGAAGACATCAACAGGATCGACCCCTTTATCGCACGCCGTTTCTCCTCCCTTCTAGACCTGGCGGAACTTGGTCGATCCCTTTTCTCGGAGCTCGAAGAATTTGCCCTCGGCCGGATTCTCGAAGGAGTTTCGGCCGAAAAGCTCGATTTTTCAGAATTCGACCAACCCGCGCAAATTCCGCAGGAGACGGGAGAGACCGAAGAAGAACACCAGGAGCATGGTGCCTTTCTGATGGCTCCGCCCGAACCTGAATCCCTTCCGGGATTTCCGGGGCGTCCCGAGCTTCAGGACGAGATCCGGTCCATTCTCGATGCTGCAGGCTACAATATCAAAAAGGGAGGAGCGGCCGTGATGGGCGCATTCCTCTTTGCCGGACCGAGGGGAACCGGAAAAAGGGAGGCGGCGCAGGCCATCACCCATCACCTTGATCCCGGCAAAGGACGACTTGTGGTCCGGGACATGGGGCTTTATGCGGATCGCCTATTTGCCAGCATGATTCTCCAGCGCCCCCTTGGATCGACAAAATCCAGCCCGGTTCCCGAAGGGCTCCGCACGATTCTTGAGGAGAGGCCGGACGCCGTCCTCTATCTCGACAACATCGAACAGGCCCACCCGTCGGCCTGGGATTTTCTCCCGGACTACCTGAGCTCGGGGGTCATCACCTCGGGAGGAAAGTCTCTATCCGTTCCCAGAAGCACCCTCATTCTCGCCACGTCACTGTTTTCCGGTGACGACATGGAGATCGCTCGCCGCGGAAATCGTGCGGACCTGATCCTTGACACGCTTTCCCAAAAAAATCGACGACTGGCTTTTCTCCCGGTCTTCAGCAGGGAGACCCTTGGAGCGCTCGACCTGATCGTTCCGTTCCCCGCCTACACCGATTCGGACATCACCGATATGTCCCGCCGGACGCTTTACGAGACCCTGTCCCGCTTTCTCGAGAAACATCCCTTCAGGGGAACGATCGAGGTCGATCCGGAAATTCCCGCCTTCATCACCTATCAGGTCGATCCATCCACAATCACCGCGTCCGAACTGACAAGGAAGGTTCAGTCCATGCTTCTGCCCGTCCTGAAGAATCTCGAAGGGCAGATTCACGCTCCGACCTCCGGCAGGGCCCTCAAGATCGGAATCCAGGACAATCGCCTCGAACTCGTCGAAGGGACTCCGACTGTCGCGGCGACACAGTCTCCGCCGGAAACGCCCTGACCATCACCTCCCCTGTCTGAAATACCCCCAGAAACACCCTCCCAGGAGCAGGATTCCCAGAAGAGAAAGCCATTCCCCCGGAAGAAGCAGGCCCGAGATACGAAGAACCGCGACAACGGAGAGACACAAAAGGCCAAGCAGTCGCCCCTCCCTGCCGACTCCCGCGCCGGCCAGGAGAAGCGCTCCCCCCGCGAAGACGGCCATCGATCCCGAGATGAGGGTGTTTTGAAGAATGAGGATGAGCAACAGGAGAAGCCCAGCGGCGAAAAGCAGAACGGGAAGCTTTCGAGCGATCATTCCCTCCGTCCGAAGCCAGAAGAGCGGAAACAGTCCGAGACCGGCCCCCAGGACTCCATGGGCGGCTATCATCGAAAAGGGGATAGGGTCGACGGCCGGACGGGCCAGAACGCCCCCGAGGAGGATGCCCAGGGTGGCCGCACCGCAAAGAGCTGTCCAGTAAAGGAATCGCCACGATCCGGAGAAAAGAGTGACCCCCGCCATCAGGATTCCGGCGGTGACCATCATCCCGCCCTCCTCCGGAAGGGCGGAGCGGGGGTGAAGGAGGAATCCCGTGATCAAGACCAGGTCGCCGGTGGCAATAAAGAGCCCCGACACACGAAAGAATGGGGAGTCCTGTCTGAACCTGTCGAGGAGAAGCGGGATAAGGGTGCCCACAACCAGGGCATGGAGGGCGGCGAGCAGGGGAAACTCGAACAGGGGGGTCGAAAGGGGCGGGCGGGTCACAGCGAAAAGGATGCCGGAGAAAAGCGCATTTCCCAAAGCGAAGAAACGAAGAAAGAGACGACGTCCATTCGTTCCGGCAATTGTCAAAGGGAACGAAACCTCCTAGAATGAAAGCTCTCCAAGCGAGAGTGGCGAAATGGCAGACGCACCAGACTTAGGATCTGGCGGGGTAACCCGTGGGGGTTCAAGTCCCCCCTCTCGCACCAACACATTTCCATCGACTGCAACAAAAAATGAACCAAATTTTTCTGTCACCCATTCGCCGCCTCATTCTTCCCTTTTCTCTCCAAACCCTTCGCTTTCTTCCTCCGCTGAATCATCGCCAGAGGTCTCTCGCCTGTACCGTTTTGAGCTTACCGGTTCGTTTGAAAGAAGCGCTGGGTGCGAGCCTTACGGCATTCGGCCGGCCGGGATCCGGAGAAGTGGCCCCGGATTTTCGTTCCAAGCCGGCCTGAACCCAGAGACGTCATGAGGGTCAGGGAGAGAAAGGATGCCTCTTGTCCAGACCATATTTTTGCATTTTTCGCCAAAGAGTGATCCGGCTCATGGAGAGGATCTTTGCGGTCTCAGATATGCGGCCCTGATTGTCGGCAAGGGCTCTCTGGATCATCTTTCTCTCGACCGAGGAGAGGGTCGCCCTCATGGGCTCGCATTCCTGTTCCTG
>JAJYPO010000203.1 GCA_021795275.1 Nitrospirota bacterium
CTCCCAGTGAACCCGGGGCGGCGCTGGGGCCCGCCAAACGGGGGTACAAGGCTTGGGGGCACATGGGGGTCTTCATCGGCAAGGGGGGATGTTCGGTCAGGTTCGTGGTGAAGGACGAGGCGGAGGGGCCAAAAAAGGTCCTGGGGCGCTGGCTTCGGGAGGATCCGAAGGCTGTGGCGTGGTTTAGGTCCCACAAAGACGTACAGGACTACGACCAGGTCCATGGGACGGGCCTGGCGGCCCCGCCTCTTCAAAAAAGTCCCAGGGAGATCGGGGAGCGTCTTCTTGGGCTCAAGACGGCCGGGTGCGATCTGGGATGGATTCTGGATTTTGAGACCACGCTCGAAGGGCTGGCCGTCCGCCTCGAAAGCCTCGTTCCTCTTTATCGGGCGGCGAACGGGTCCTGACGGATGACGGTGTCCTCCCGGCCTACGCCGGTGGAAATGACGGTCACCGGGACCTCGATCAGCTCCTCGATGCGGGCGATGTAGCGCTTGGCGTTGTCCGGGAGGTCGTCAAAGCTCCGGACTCCCGCTGTGGGCTGGCTCCAGCCCGGGTGATCTTCATAGATGGGCCGGGCGGCCTCGAGAAGCTCCACCCGTCGGGGAAACTCGTCGACCTTCTTTCCGCGGATCTCGTATCCCGTTGCAATCTTGAGGGTCGGGAGGGCGTCGAGGACATCGATCTTCGTGAGCGCGATTTCCGAAATCCCGTTGATCCGGCAGGCGTAGCGGACACCGGGAGCATCGAACCATCCGCACCGGCGCGGCCGGCCGGTCGTCGCACCGAACTCCTGTCCCTTCTCTCTTAAATACTCCCCCGACTCGTTGATGAGCTCGGTCGGAAAGGGCCCGGAGCCAACCCGGGTCGTATAGGCCTTTGTCACACCCAGGACCCGGTCGATTGCGGTCGGACCGACTCCGGTTCCGGTGAGCGCACCCCCGGCGGAGGAGTTGGAGCTGGTCACGAAGGGATAGGTTCCGTGGTCGACGTCGAGAAGCGTCCCCTGGGCCCCTTCGAAGAGGAGGGCCTTTCCGTCCCGGATGGCCCGATGGAGGGTCAGCGCCGTGTCGTCCATGAAGGGGAGGATGCGGTCGGCCAGGGCCATGGTCTGGGTGTAGATCGTCTCCGCGTCAAGTCCGTGGGTGGTGTAAAGCTTCTCCAGCAGGTAATTCGTTTCGGCGAGATTCTGCTCAAGCTTTTCCCGGAAGAGGGCCGGATTGGCCAGGTCTCCCAGCCGGATTCCGATGCGGGCCATCTTGTCCACGTAGGCCGGGCCGATTCCCCGGCCGGTCGTCCCGATCCGGCGGGTTCCCCGGAACGACTCCGACTCCTTGTCGATGGCCCGGTGGTAGGGGAGGATGAGGTGGCAGGCGTCGCTGATCCGAAGGTTCTTGTCCACCGTCACGCCCCGGTTCGTCAGCATGTCCCGTTCCTCGACCAGGGCGTGGGGATCGAGGGCGACGCCGTTGCCGATGACGCAGAGCTTGTCCGGATGGAGGATGCCTGACGGGATGAGGTGGAGGATGAATTTCTCCCCCCGGGAGACGATCGTGTGGCCGGCGTTGTGTCCTCCCTGGTAGCGGACAATGACGTCGGCCCGGTCGGTCAGGAGATCGACGATCTTTCCTTTGCCTTCGTCACCCCACTGGGTGCCCAGGACAATCAGGTTCGACATGCTTGGAGAGGCTCGCTTTTTAGAGGATGGTCCGGGCCCGGCACGAATCGGATCTCAGGGCTTTGCCGGGGTTTTGGAACAAGGTTCCATTATGGGAAGGCGGGGCGGATCTGTCAACAAAGGCCCCGGGCCTAGCCCGCCCAACCGGACCCATTGTCGATCCGGTCAAGGAGAAGGCATGCCGGGGGGGGCCTGGGCGTCACAGGCGTCGACGAGGGCTTCGAGCTGGCCCTCGATCTCCCTAAGATCTCGGATTCTCTCCCGGACCCTTCCAAGCTTTGCGAAGGCCAGCTCCCGGACCTTGCCGCACGGACTTTAGGCCTCCTGCCGAAGGGAGAGGAGCTCCCCGATCCCGGACTGGGGGAAGCCGATCTCCCGGGGATTTCGGATGAAGGCGAGACGGAGGGCCGTCTCTTCCGGATAGTCCCGGTCTCCCGAGCTCCGGCGGGGAGCGGCCGGGAGGAAGCCGCTTTTTTCGTAGAACCTGATCGTGTCGACACTCACCCGTTCCGTCAGACTTGCTCATTCCTGTCCAAACAGGGACAAAGCTGACTTCCTGCTTCCTTGAGGAGGGCTTCGCTCTGCTCTTACGAGCGGAGCCTGCGCCTTCCTCTCCACAGGCTTCACATAAGGAAAGGACGCCCGCTTCCGTTCCTCCGCTTTTGACGGCTTCCCAGAGCCCGAGCAGGAGGGAGAGCGTCATCAGAGGAAAGAGAAGGTGTTTCTTGAGGAGGATCCCGAGGCCAAGTGTTCCGAGAAGGGACAGGGAGGCGGGCAGTCCCGCGAAGCAGAGAACGGCCAGAAGGGAGGTCGCCGCTGGGCCAGGGCTTCGGCGAGAAGACCGGGCTTCATTGGGGCTCCGAAGCCTTCCGGTGAGGCTTCGTGAGCGGGGGGGGATCCATGGACAGTTTTCTTGCAAAAGTATGAACCCTGGAGCTAACTCCAGGGTCAAGGGGTCTTTCCGGACTCTTTTCGGGAAGACCCAAGACGACCGAGTGGGGTGGTCCAGCCCTCTTTGAGAGGAAGCAGGAGGATGAAAAAGGAGGCCAGGAGAGAGACGCCTCCCAGAATGAAAAAGGTTTCGTTGTAGGCGAAGGCCTGGGAAAGGGACCGGGCCAGCTTCCCGGCCAGGGCCGGGGGTAGGGGGGCGGAGGTCTGCGGGAGGACGGGGTGGAAGGCGGGGGCAATGTTGTCCACGAGGTGCCGGGCCCAGACCGTTCCGAACATTCCGCCCAGAAACTGGATCACGAGCTGGACGACCAGGCCCACCCGGTGAAGGGAGGGCGGAAGGGTGCGAAGGACCAGCGGGGCAAGCGAGACCTGGGTCAGGGCGACGCCTACGCCGAAGACCGTCTGGGGAAGAAGGACGAGAGGAAGGGAATACGCATTGGCCGGAAGCGTCAGGTAGGCCACGTTGGAGAGTGCGATCAGGAAAGATCCCGCGGCCATGAAGCCCCAGGTGAAAAAGGAGCGTTCGGGAGAGATCAGAAAGGCAAAGACCGGAATCAGAAGTTCGGTGATGGCCCCCATGAAGATCACCATCCCTGCCTGATGGCTCTGGAAATGGTAGAAGATCTCCAGGAAGAGGGGCAGAAGGTAGAGACGCCCGAAAATGGCGGTCGACCGGAGAAAATTGGCGGCACAGAGGACCAGGTATCCGCCGTGGGAAAAGAGTTCGAGGGGAATGATGGGACGCTTATGGCGTGCGGCATGGAGCCAGTAGGAAAAGAAAAAGAGGAGGCAGGCCAGAGCCATGAAAAGGAGGGTCGTACTGTGCCAGCCGAACCGTTCGCCCTCCATGAGGGTGTCCATACAGAAGAAGGCGGCCCCGAAAAAGAGAATCCAGCCCAAAAGGTCGAAGGGGACCTTTTCGGGTCGGGGATGATTGGAGAGGGAGACGGCCGCGAAGAGTAGGGTGAGAAAGCCTACGGGAAGGTGGACGCCCATCGTCCAGCGCCATCCCAGGGTGTCGACGAGAAGGCCGCCGATGGTGGGGCCGATGCTCACCGCGATGGCGTTTCCCACGGCAAAGAGAGCGAGGGCCCGCTCCCTTCGCTCCGGAGGGAAGCTTTCGTTGATGAGGGTGATGGACAACGGGATCAACACCCCGCCGGAGAGGCCCTGGAGGGCCCGGCCCACCATCATCCCCGGCATGAAGTGGGCCATCATGGAGATCACGGAACCGGCCATGAAGATTGCGGTGGCCAGGGAATAGAGGTC
>JAJYPO010000025.1 GCA_021795275.1 Nitrospirota bacterium
GGGTGTCCCCGCCCGGACATCTCCCCTCCCCGCAGACCCTCGTCCCTTTCAGGAAATTTTCATGGCCTCCCGCACCTTTTCCATGGTCAACTCCGCCTCCCGGACCGCCTTCGCGCGACCGGCTTCGAGAACCTCCGCAAGAAGTCCCGGCCGGCTCTCGATCTCCCTGCGCTTCGCGCGGGCTGGAGCCAACAGACCTTCGACTCCCTCCGCCAGGATCTTCTTGCAGTCGATGCATCCGATGGCCGCCGACCGGCAGTCCCGGTCGATCTCCCTGCGGACCGGAAGGGGAGTGAAGGAGGCGTGGAGGGAAAAGACAGGACAGTCCTCGGGATTCCCGGGATCGTTCCGGCGCTTCCGGCGCTCGTCGGTCTTCATCGTCCGGAGCTTCTCCCAGACGACATCGGGAGAGTCGGACACAAAGATGCAGTTGTCGTAGCTTTTGCTCATCTTCCGGCCGTCGAGTCCCGGGAGCTTTGGGGTCTCCGTCAGAAGGGGAAGCGGTTCCGGAAAAACCTCGCCGTAGAGGGAGTGGAAACGACGGACGATCTCCCGGGCCAGCTCGAGATGCGGGACCTGGTCCTGACCGACGGGAACATGTGTGGCCCGATAGAGAACGATGTCGGCGGTCTGGAGAACGGGGTAGCCCAGGAATCCGTACATGGCGAGATCGCGGTTTTCGATCTGGACCATCTGGTCCTTGTATGTAGGATTCCTGAGAAGCCAGGCCACGGGGGTCATCATTCCGAGAAGAAGGTACAACTCGGCGTGGGCGACCACATGGGACTGCTGGAAAAGGGTGCACCGTTCCGGGTCCAGCCCCAGCGAGAGCCAGTCCATGAGCATCTCCGTCACATGGCTACGGAGACGCCCGGTGTCTTCGTAGTTCGTCGAAAGGGCGTGCCAGTCGGCAATGAAGAAGAAACAGTCGTGACGGTCCTGAAGCTCGATCCAGTTGCGGACCGCTCCCATGTAATTTCCAAGATGGAGGCGGCCGGAGGGCTGGATGCCGCTTACGATTCGGCCGATGATCGACGGGTCAGGATGTTCCACTCAATCTCCTTGTGAATGTGAGATGTCAGGATGTGGCCAGGGAGAGAATCCAGGAGGAGAGGGCTCCCATGACGGGCCATACGAAGCGGGACATGACGCCGAGCCAGGGATCAAGGAAGATGAGTCCCATGATGATCAGGACCCCGTAGGGCTCGACCCGGGAAAGTCCCCTTGCGGCCCGGGGCGGCAGGAGCCCCGACAGGACGCGTCCTCCGTCGAGGGGCGGAAGGGGGATCAGGTTGAAGACAAAGAGGACGATGTTGATATCGACGCCCATCCGGAAGACCTGGGCCAAAAGGGAGGGAAATCCCCCCATCAGTCCCTCCGGATTCCCTCCCGAGAGGAGAAGATGGAGAAAGGACATGTAGACGAAGGCCTGGAGGAGGTTCGAGAGGGGGCCTGCGGCGGCGACCATCATCATGTCGCGGCGGGGATTGCCAAGATTCCGCTCCACGATGGGAACGGGCTTGGCATACCCGAAAAGGAAGCCGGTATGGAGAAGGATCAGGGCCAGGGGCAGCAGGATGGTCCCGAAGGGATCGATATGGGCCAGGGGATTCAAGGTGAGGCGTCCCATGAAGCGTGCCGTCGAATCGCCTAGCCGGTCCGCGACGAGGCCATGGGCGATTTCGTGAAGGATGACGGCGAAAAGAAGGGGGAAGCCCACGACCAGAACTTCCGATCCGACCTGGCGAAGCCAGTCCATTCCTGCGTGCAGGTGAAAATGTTCCAATCTTTGAACACTCCGATCGCGTTTCTAGTGACGGTCCCCCCCGACGGAGACCGGCTGCGTCGAGACACCCAGCCAGTCCCCGCCCGAGAACCGGTACATGGTGTAGACCCGTGACATCAGTCCTCCCGGGCCCCAGGAGACCGGCCCTGAGAGCCCATTGTAGGACTTTTTGGCCAGCGCCGTCACGCCGAGATGGTAACGTGTCCGGAACCCTTCACGGAAGAGGGAGGCCAGAAAGGCCCCGCAATCGTAGGACTCGATCTCCAGAAGGTCCGGACTCCGTCCGGTGACCTGTTTCAGTCGGGCGTAGGCTTCCCTGAGCCCCGTTTCCCGAGAATTCCCCCGCGCCACATGGAACAGGTTGACCGGCGCCACGCTGTAGAGAGGGTTGTGGATGTCGGAAACCATGTCCCACTGGCGGCGGGCCATCATCAGGGACTCGTTTGCCAGGACATCCACGTTCTGGATGTCCTTGTAAACGAGCTCGTCGAGCACCTTGAAGGGATGACGCGAGTCGTTCGGGAAGGCAATGATATCGAAATCCGGCTTGAAAAAGAAAGGGAGAGGACGATCCCCGGGGGTTTGTCGGGAAGGATAGACGAGATAGTAGGACTTGCCCCCGTAGGAGACGAAGTCCCCCGAGCGGGAGGTGATCCCGTCCCCGGAGGAGCCCCTCTCCGTAACCTCCACATCCCGGCCGAAGCGCCTGAGGCGCAGGACGGCCTCCTGCCGCTTTCCCCGGGCCCGGGGGAGCGGAACCGCCGCCGTCACCGTCCCCCCCCCTGCGGCGAGGGCCTTCGATACGGAATCCCGGACAGACCGTCCGTAGTAGTCGGTCGGATAGAGGATCGCAACCCGGGCCTTGGGGGTCAGGGAGAGGGAAAAGGCGGCAAGAGCGCGGGAAACCATTTCGGGGGTGCTGGCCATGCTGATCATGAACCGGATTCCGGGGTCGGCGGGAAGGGTGGGGGTTACCGCGAGGATCTGGTCCTTTATGAGGCTCGAACGGACCGCCGCAAGGTCACGGGCCAAAAAGGGTCCGAGCAGGGCCCCCACCCTTTCCCGATCGACGAGATCCCGATACCAGCGGCCATAGGTCTCCCGGTCGACGACGAAGCGGACGATCAGCCCGGGAGTCCCTGAGACCCGAGGTTCGAAGGCCAGGGCCGCCCCCGCCAGGAGGGAGCGCATATAGGGGCGGAGGGGCCCCCGGGAGAGGTCGGGAAGGATGAGGCCCACGGAAGGGGGCTTCCCTTCCATCGACAGGCGGTCGAGCAGGCGTTCCGCCTCCGAGACGTAAAGGGACTCGGGATAGGAGAGGATCATGCGAAGAAGGATCCTCTCGGCCTGCCAGGGGTGATTCGTGCGCGCGTCGAGAACCGCCAGCCGGTAGGCGGCATAGTCTCCGGGAAAATCCCTGGGAAATACGGAAAGGATCTTGAGAAGACCTGCTTCGTCCTTCACGGCATTGAAGATCAGGTCGATCGTCCGCGTCATGACGACCTTCTGGTCCGGAGGGTCGAGACGGGTGAGGGACTGGCCCATCCCGATCACTCCCTCGACGGGGTCCGTACTGCGCCAGTGGTCGAGGAGAACGGCCGTCGCGTGACGGAACCTCGAAGAGCGGGCGAGATCGGAGTAAATAGGGAGAAGCTGGCGAACCGCTCCTTCGGAATTGCCCCGGTCCCGGTCGGCCATCGCCAGTTCGTAGCGAACCCGTCGCAGGAGGGTCGGCGGGAGGGAGGCGGGTACCCGCGCTCCCACCAGCGGGAGAAGAAGGGCAATGGCCCGCCCCGAATGGCCGATCCGGCGACTCGAGGAGGCCAGGGCCACCACCGCCTCCGGAGGCAGTCCCGCCGTGCCGGAATCGAGCTGTGCCTCTTCGAGGAGGTCGTATGCCCGCCTGTAGTCTCCCGACCGGTAAGCCTCCCGGCCTTCGGAAATCAGGGCGGCCAGCGAAAGGGCGGCAGGAGTGGCTGGAGGGGGGGGAGCGGGGGCTGGAACCGGCAGAACAGGAAGGGAGATGGCCGGTGCGGGAGCGGCCGGGGGAGCGGGGACTCCCCCGGGGGTCGCCGGCATCCCCCGTGCGGGAGGAAGACAGAGGACGATGAGGACGACGTAGAGCGCGGTCATGACCCTGCCCCGGGATCGGCTCCCCTCGTCTTCCGGATCCGGAGATCTCCGGATCCCCGGCGACTTCTTTTGCATAGGCCTCCCTGCCCGATTCGGCCGGACATGAAGCACGGTCCATGGCCCGTCAAGAATTGCGGCAGTCGCGCCGCTCCCAGACCCCCATTATACAAAAAATCAGGACAGAGGTGGGACCCGTTTGCCGATTCAAAAAAATAGTTGAACTTTCATGAAAAGTTCGTAGAATTAATCCAGTAGGACTCTTCTCTCTTCGGATTCATCCCAAACACGGGGGCCTCAGGATGCCGGATTGCAAGGACAGCGCAGAACTTCTTCTTCGGAAGTTCCTCATACATTCGGGGTCGCTCCTTTTCTCGACCCTGATTCTCCTCGCCTCGGCGGGCTTCTCCCCGGCAGCCGATCTCTCCTTCATCCAGAAGGTGCGGGTCGGACTTCACCGGCACACCGTCCGGATCGTTCTCGCGATGGACCGCCCCACGGCGAAACCACGGCTCTCGCCGGCGACGACTGACCGGCCTTCGGTCACCCTTCCGGGGGTAATGCCCGGGGCCGGCGTCCACCGCTCCCTCGTCGTCCACTCTCCCGAGTTCCGGAAATATCTGTCCTCGATCGACATCGCCTACGATCCCTCGGGCCGGGAGACCCGCCTTTCGATTCGCTTCGTCCATCCCGTTCCGGCACCCAGGATCTTCCTGCTCTCCCATCCACCCCGCATCGTGATGGACTTCGCGGTCAGATCCGGAAAAGGCACCGCCCCGCGCCCGGCTCCCTCCGCCCGGCGACGACGTATCGTCATTCCCGGGAAGTCTCTTCCCCCCTCCTCTCCCTCTGCCGCCCCACCCACGGCGGCTCCCCATTCCGCTCCTTCCGGTATCGTCCCGTCGGGCGGGAACCCCGGGCCCCACATCATGGCGGCGACCTTCGATCCCGCTGCGCGTCCCTTCCGGGTCGTCCTCGACGCCGGACATGGAGGGCGCGACTGCGGAACGACATCCGTCAGCGGGGTCTGTGAAAAGACCCTGGTCCTGGACATCGTGAAGCGGCTCCGGCGGATCCTCCAACGCGATCCGCGCTTCCTGGTCATCCTGACCCGGAGCGACGACCATTTTGTTCCCCTTCCCGAGAGGACACGCATCGCGAACGACAGCCACGGAGATCTCTTCCTGTCCGTCCACGCCAATGCCGATCCGGACCGGTCGGTGCGCGGGCTGGAAACCTTTCTCCTGAACCTGCACTCGAGCGATGCCCGGGCCCAGCGCATCGCCCAGAGAGAAAACAGCGCCCTGGGAGTTTCCCGGGGCGATCTCTCGGCCATTCTGCTGACCCTCAAGATCAATCACAAGAAGAAGCGCTCCTGGGAGCTGGCGCAGGAGATCGACGACAATCTCTCCCGTTCCCTGGGAGCGGACTATCCCGTCCGGGACCTGGGAATCCGCCAGGCTCCCTTCTACGTGATCATGGGGACGACGATGCCAGCCGTCCTGACAGAGGTCAATTTTCTCTCGAACCGGACCGACGCCCGCCTGATGGACTCCCCCCGATTCCGGGAAAAAACGGCCAGGGCCCTCTATCGCGGCATCGTGGCCTATTACGCGAGTGTTCATCCGGAGGCGACCAGACCCATTCCAGCGGCCCGCCTCGCCCACCAGGAGCTCTCCTCCCGTGAGCCCTGAAGAGCGTCTCATGACACAGGAATCGCGACTGGTCCGGGAGAAGAAGGAGATGCGGAGAGGCCTCGTGGCCCGTCGCGACGCGCTTCCGAAAGAAGAACGCAAACGTCATTCCCAGGCGGCGGGAGATCACGCCCTCTCCCTGATCCGAAGGCTGCGGAAAGAGCGAGAGGGTCTCTTCACCCTTGCACTCTTTCTCTCCTTCGGAAGCGAGATCGACACCCGACCCATCCTCTCGGGACTCTTTGCGGAAAACCCGGAAGAGACCCGCATCCTTCTCCCGTCCCTCAGGCACTCGAAAGAGATCGTCCTTCGCCCCTGGCACAAGGACGCCCCCCTGACGCCCGGTCCCTTCGGCATCCTCGAACCGGAGACCCGCGAGGCCGTCCCCCCGGAGGAGGTCGATCTTTTTCTCCTTCCTGGGGTCGGATTCGACCGGGCCGGCCACCGTCTCGGGTACGGGCGAGGCTATTACGACCGCCTTCTCGCCAGGGTCGGCATCGCCGGAATCCGGGCAGGTCTGGCCTTCTCCGAACAGGTCGTCCCGGAGATCCCGGCCGGCGCGGGGGACGTTCCAATCCACTATCTGATTACGGAAAAAGGGTGGAACGCCTGTGGTTGATCCAGAGAAGATCGAGAGAGGGTTCCGGCTGGTCCTCGAGGGTCTCGGGGAAGATCTCGATCGACCCGGGCTGCGGGACACCCCGCGACGGGTGGCAGTCCTCTTCGCCGACCTCTTTTCGGGGCTTTTCCAGAACCCCTCGGAGACCCTTTCCCTGATCGGGGGGGAAAGCTTCGATGAAATGGTCGTCCTGAAGAACCTCCCCTTCTACTCGATGTGCGAGCACCATTTCCTGCCCTTCTTCGGCCATGCGAGCATCGCCTACATCCCCGAGAACGGGCGGATGACCGGCCTTTCGGATCTCGGGAGAGTGGTGGAGATCTTCGCCCGGCGTGCGCAGATTCAGGAGAGGATGACCAGCCAGATCGCCGATTGCGTGATGGAAACACTGAAGCCCCAGGGAGCCATGGTCATCCTGGAGGCGGAACACCTCTGCCTCTCGATGCGGGGTCTCAAGAAGCCGGGGGTTCCCGTGGTGACGAGCGCGGTCCGAGGAATCTTCCTGAAAAACGCCAAGACCCGCCAGGAGCTTCTCTCTCTCATCCGCTCTTCCTGACTTCCTCTCTTCGTCCACCAAGGGCGACCAGTCCCACACCTCCCAGTATCAGCAAGGCCCCGATTCCGGACCGGAGCGTCATCCTTTCGCCCAGCAGGCCCCAGGCCATCAGAAGGGTGATCACCGGCCCGAAAAAAGAGAGCAGGGCAGCCCGGCTGGCTCCGATGGCGGCGATCCCCATCGTCATGAAAAAGGTGGGAAGTGCGGTCGAAAAAAGGCCCATGGCCGCGATCAGGAGCAGGGCCCGCGTGTCGGCCCGAGCGGGATGGAAGCTTCCCGAAAGGAGCGACTGGAACAGGAGGGCCAGGGTGGCCGCCACCATCACGATGGACGTCAGATAAAGGGGGTCGACCCGCCGCACGATCCGCTCCACGCCCACGAGATAGAGCGCGTAGAAGAGTCCGCTCCCGATCACGAGAAAGACGCCTTCCCGTTCCCCGGGCCCGGACAGGGATCCTCCAGCCATCATGACGGCCAGCCCGGCGTAGGCCAGGAGGGTGGCCAGAATCTCGCGGAGACCGACCCGTCTGCGGCCGATGAGGGCGGAGAGAAAGACGACGAAGGTGGGGTAGAGAAAAAGGACGAGGCGCTCGAGGCTGGCTCCGATCCGGAAGAGTCCTTCGAAGTCCAGGGCGGCGGAGAAATCGAACCCCAGAAGCCCCAAAAGGACGATCTTCCAGAAATCGGCCCGCCCGGGCCCCGGACGGCTCTCCGGCCGCGCTCTCCCGAACCAGGCGATTCCCGCGAGGTAGGCCGGAAGGACCGACAGCATGCGCAGGTCCAGGACGGTGGCGGGATCGACCCCCTCCCGGTAGGCCATCTTGGCCAGAATTCCCTTGGCCGCGAAACCCGTGGCCGAAAGAAGCACCAGGACGACCCCGAGCCGGATCCTGGCGGGCGTTGCGGAGGGCAACCCCAGGCCCCCCTCTTCCCTTTTTTTCATCCACTCCTCTTCTCTCACGGACTTTCCGGGGATCCGGCTATCCGGCTTGTCAAAGTCTAATAGATGGGAAATAATAAGTATAGTGAAATTTTTTTCTTTTAATGATAGGTAAAAATGATCAATTTCGATCTCGATCTGGACTATCTCCGGACCTTCCAGGCGGTGGCGGAGCTCGGCAGCATGCATCGGGCGGCGGAGGTTCGACACATGACGCAACCGGCCGTGACCCGCCAGATGGCCATTCTCTCCCGGGAGGTGGGCGCCACCCTTTTCCGGAGATTCGGGCGGGGAGTGATGCTGACGGAGGCCGGAGAGGCGCTTCTGAAAGAATCCCGCCTTGTCTTCCGGACGGTCGAGGAGGGTCTGCGGCGCGTCCGCGAGGTGGAGGAGAGGGAGAGGCTCACCCTTTCCCTGGGAAGCAGCAACTATGTGGCGGCGACGGGGCTCGTGATCCCCGTCCGGGCCTTCCGGAAGGCCCATCCGGAGGTGCGGTTCGATTTCGTCTGCGGCTCCTCCGAAGCGATGACCGAACGGGTCCGGGAGGGCTCTCTCGATCTCGCGGTCGTCACACTGCCCGGAAGATCGGAGGGTCTCCGCCGGATCCGGCTTTGGACCGACACTTTCGTGGCCGCCATTCCAGCGGAGTTCCCCCTCGCCAGACAGGAACGCGTCGCCCTCGGGGATCTGGCGGCAGGCCCCCTTCTCCTTCCTCCCTTCGGGTCGACGACCCGTCTTCTGATCGACCGGGTTCTCCGGAGAAGGGAGCTCCGTCCCTCGAGGGTGATCGAGTTCGACACCCTCGAGGCGATCGCGGCGGGGGTGGCGATGACGCTCGGGACCGCCATCCTCCCCATCCGGCTTCTTGCCCCGACCTCCCCCCATGCTTCCCTTATCTCTTCACGCCCGATCGAGGGCTTCGACGAGTCCCGGGATCTGGGAATTCTCATGCGCCGGGGAAGACCCCCCGATCCCCGGGAAGCCGCACTGATCTCCTTTCTCGAGCGGGAGCTCGGAGAAAGGCAGCTGGCTCTCCCTTCCCCCTGAACCGGAATACATCTCCCGGAATGGGCCCCCGTTCTCTCTTTTTTCTTGAACAAAAGGGGCGGGATGGGCTATCCTGAGCGGGAATTTCACAAAACTACACGACACTGGAAAGGATACCGATCAATGGCGGTCATACTGGACGGCAAGGCCCTTGCGGCGACGATTCACGGAGAGCAGGCGGAAAAGGTGGCCAACCTCTCGAAAAAAGCCGGACGGCCTCCGGGCCTCGCGGTCATCCTCGTCGGCGACGACCCGGCTAGCCACACTTATGTCGCCAACAAGAGGAAGGCCTGCCACCGGGTCGGAATCTATGCCCCGGACATCAACCTTCCCGCCAACGCCACCACCGATGCGATTCTCGATGCGATCGACACCTTCAACCGGGATCCGGCCATCGACGGGATTCTTGTCCAGCTCCCCCTGCCCGCTCACGTGGCCAAGGACAAGGTCCTTCTCCGAATCGCCCCGGACAAGGATGTGGACGGATTCCATCCCTCCAACCTGGGCCTCCTGGTGGCCGGAGAGCCGGGGCTGGTCGCCTGCACCCCCCGGGGCGTGATCACACTCCTCGACCGATCGGGCATTCCCATCTCCGGGAAACATGCCGTCGTGATCGGACGGAGCCTGATCGTGGGCAAGCCTATGGCCCTCCTTCTGCTGAACCGGGACGCCACCGTGACGGTCTGCCACAGCAAGACCTCCGACCTCGCGGCCCAGGCCCGCCAGGCGGACATTCTGGTCGCGGCCCTCGGTCGGCCCGAGATGATCGGCCGGGATTTCATCAAGCCCGGGGCCACTGTGATCGACGTCGGAATCTCCCGCGGCGCAGACGGCAAGCTTAAAGGAGACCTCCTCTTCGAGGAAGCCCGTCAGGTCGCGGGAGCGATCACTCCCGTTCCAGGAGGAATCGGGCCCATGACCATTGCCACCCTTCTCGACAACACCATAGACGCCTACCGCACCCACATCGGACTGACCCCGTAACCCGAGGAGAAACCCTTGACCTTTCGCCAGGCCCTGGCCGAACGACGCTTCCTGATCACCGCCGAATGCTCTCCTCCCAAGGGGACTGACACCGAGGGCCTTCTCCGGAAGATGCTTCCCCTCAAGGGACGGATCCACGGCATGAACGTCACCGACAACCAGACCGCCGTGATGCGGATGTGCCCCTTCGCCATGGGACTCCACCTCAAGGGCATCGGGATCGATCCCATTGTCCAGCTCACCCTGCGGGACCGGAACCGCCTGGCCCTCCAGTCCGACATCATCGGCATGTCTTCCCTCGGGATCCGCCAGGTTCTCTGTCTGTCGGGAGATCCGGCGGGAATCGGGGACCACCCGGAGACCAAACCCGTCTTCGACCTCACCTCGCCGGAACTCATCCGGGCGATCACCCTGCTCAACGGAGGGAGCGATCTCGCCGGAAAAGACCTGTCAGGCCCGACCGACATCCTCCCCGGGGCGGCCACCTCCCCCGAAGGCGATCTGTCGACGGAAAAGAAGCGGTTCGAGGAAAAATTCGACTCCGGAGCCCGGTTCTTCCAGACCCAGGTGGTCTTCGACGCGGACAGGCTGGACCGCTTCATGGAGTTCGCGCGCCCCTTCGGCGTCCCGGTCATCTGCGGCATCATCCTTCTCAAGTCGCCGGCCATGGCCCGTTATCTGAACGAGAAGGTCCCGGGCATCCGGGTTCCCCCCTCCCTGATCGACCGTCTCGAATCCTGCTCCCGGGAGGAGCGGATCGAGGAGGGGATCCGGATCGCCGCCGAGACGATTCGCAAGGTCTCCTCCCTGGTCAACGGGATTCACATCATGACCGTCGGAGCCGAGGAGCACATTCCGGCCATCCTCGACCTGGCGGGGCTCTGACGGCTCAGGTGAACCAGCGCACCCCCGCCACCATTCCCGGGCTCACGAAGCGAAAGGGGTCCGGATCCCGGATCTCCATGGTCACGGCCTACGACGCCTTTCACGGGCGTCTGATCCGGGAGTCCGGGATCGACATCGCCCTGGTGGGGGACTCCCTCGGAATGGTGATGCAAGGAAGGAGCGACACCCTGGCCGTGACGATGGACGAGATGGTCTACCACACCCGCATGGTGGCCCGGGGTCTCGAGGGGGCGGCCCTACTCGTCACCGACATGCCTTTTCTTTCCTATCAGCCCTCTGTCGAGAGCGCGATCCGCGAGGCGGGACGTCTGGTCAAGGAAGGAGGGGCCCAGGCCGTCAAGATCGAGGGCGGGAGAGCCTATGCCCCCACCGTCCGAGCTCTGGTCTCGGCCATGATCCCCGTCATGGGCCACGTCGGCCTCCTTCCCCAGCGGGTGCACGCCATGGGCGGTTTCCGGGTCCAGGGGCGGCAGCCTTCCGAAGGAGCGTCCATCCTGGCCGATGCCCTGGCGCTCGCAGAAGCCGGAGTCTTCGCCATTGTCCTGGAGGGAGTCCCCGGGGACCTGGCCCAACGGATCACGGCCGAAGTCCCGGTTCCCGTCATCGGTATCGGGGCCGGTCCCCACACGGACGGTCAGGTGCTGGTCATCCACGATCTCCTGGGGTGGACCCCCGTGGACCGTCTCCCCCGCTTCGTCCGCCCCTTCGGACGAGGAGGCGAAGAGGCAGTCCGGGCTCTTTCCCTGTTCCGCCACGAGGTCGAAGCCGGGAGCTTTCCCGATGAAAACGAGAGCTATTCGGGAACGGGACCCGAGGAGGCTCAATGATCCAAAACCCTTTCAAGGCCCGTCTGGGCCGTCCGGAGGAGCAATGGCCTGGATTTTCACCTATGACCAGCTGATGTGGGACTTTCCTTACAATTTCCAGTCCCGGCAGAAGGCGCTCCTCGAGGAGCACCACCGGGCCTTCAACCACTTCCTCACCGAACGCTACGGATCCCCCGAGGCTCCCTCCCCCGGCCTGGGACTCGAAACCGCCGGCGACTGCACCGGGATCGCCTACCTCGTTCCAGAAGAGGACGAAGAGGAGGTTCTCGACTCCCTCACCAAGCGCCACGGAGCCCATTATCTCCTTCGGGAAAGCACCATCATCGTCAACAGCCAGTCGGCCGAGGAAGCCTATTTCTTCATCTCCGACCGGAACCATCCCGACTACATCGGCAAGATCGTTCCCCAGGAGGTGGTGAAGATCGCCCAGAACGGAAAAGGCCCCATGGGCTCGGGGATCGAATTCGTCCTCCTTCTCTCCGAGAAGATGACGGAACTCGGGATCATGGACCTGGCCGTCGACGCGGCCACCAGCCTTCTCAAGTGGCACGGCTTCGGCAACCAGCAGACCCACCGGACCCATTTCTAGACCGGAAGGAGCGGCGGTGAAAATCGCCACGTGGAACGTCAACTCCCTTCCAGTGAGGCTCCCCCAGCTCATGAACTGGCTCGAGGAAAGGACCCCCGAAATCGTCTGTCTCCAGGAAACGAAGGTGGTCGACGGCCGCTTCCCGGAGGAGGAGTTGAAGAAGGCCGGCTATCATGTCGTCTTCCGGGGCCAGCCGACCTACAACGGGGTCGCCATCCTCTCCCGGATCCCCCCTTCCGATCCCCTTCGGGGCTTCCCAGGCTGGGATGATCCCGAATGCCGCCTTCTCGGAGCCACGATCGGGGATCTCCGCGTGATCGACGTCTATGTTCCCAACGGACAGGATCTGGGGACGGAGAAGTACCGCTACAAGCTTCTCTGGCTCTCCCATCTCGCCCGGCTGCTCGAGGACGAGCGCTCCCGACACTCCCGGATCGTCGTTCTGGGGGACTTCAACATCGCCCCCGAAGACCGGGATGCATGGGATCCGACCCTGGCCGGTCAGATCTTCCTCTCTCCCGACGAACGGGCCGCCCTGGCCGCGCTCATGGACGACCATTTCGACGACGCCTTCCGTCTCCTCCATCCGGATAAGGGGGATTTCACCTGGTGGGACTACCGCCAGGGGATGTTCCGGCGAAACATGGGGCTCCGGATCGACCTCATCCTCACCTCGCGCGCCCTTCGGCCCACCCTCAGGGAGGCCTCAATAGACCGGCATATCCGGAAGAACGAACGTCCCTCTGACCATGCCCCCGTCTGGATCGAGATCGGGTGAGCGTCTCCGAGGGCACGGCCTGGCTGACGATCTCCTGACGCTCTTCCTCCGCCCCGTCCCACTCCTCTTCTGCGAACAGAAGCGGCACCAGCTTCTGCTTCATCTGCCATTCCATGTCATAGGACCGCATGCACTGGAAGATGTGGCTTCGTCCCCTGGCGGAAAGACGGTGATAGATCGGCCGGATCTTGTCGACATGAACCTGCGTCAGGATCCCCGGTCGGTGAGCAGCAGCACGCCCGCGAGCCCGAAGCCCACATGCTGCTTCCGGATCTGACAGGAATTCGCGATTTGAAGGGAGTGCGTCAGAAAGGGATCGACCGGGGACATGTGGGCTCAGCTCCCCGACCTCTTCGGATCCCTGGGGGATCGGGCCGACACGGCCGCCGGATCTTCCGCATTCCGGCCCGCTTCTTTGAGGACGGATGGGAGAGTCGGAACCGGGTCCGGAATCACCGAGAGAATCCTGGTCCGACTCCTCGATGAATAAAAGACAGAATCTCACGATCCTGCGTCTTTTTGGGCCATTTTCCGTCAAAAAATTAAAAAAATCCTTATCCCAGGCCTCCGAAACCCCTTTCGGGAAAGCCACGATGGGGTCGACGCCCAAAAATCAGGCGAACTCGTAGACCGGTAAGGGGGAGAGGAGGGAGCGGAGGGTCTGGGGATTTTCTGTGGCGGCATCGTCCCGGACTCCCGGCCGATGGCACAGGAGGAGGGCCCGGGGAGGAAGCCCCTCCTCTCCGAGGATCCGGACGGCGGCCAGGGTGGAGGACAGCGTTCCCAGGTGGGGATGGGAGACGAGCAGGATTGTCATGGGGCGATCGATGTGTCTCATGAGGGAAAGAATCCCGGTTCCATCCGGGAAGAAAGGGCTCAGGATGCCTCCAGCCCCTTCGACGACGACCCGGAGCCCTTCGTCGTGGAAACGCCGGATCCGGTCGGAAAGGAGCTCCGGATCAATCCTTCGCCCTTCGAGCCGCGCGGCGGTCATCGGATCGAGGGGCCGGGCGAAGCGGTATCCCTCCCACACCTGCTCCGGAGCGAGTCCTGTCCGAAGGTAGCGACCCGAATCGGGCGTCTCGCCCGGCGAGTCCACCCCCGTCTGAACGGCCTTCACGACCTTGAGGCGGCTCCTTTCGGAGGAAAAACGGATCAGCTCCTCCACCAGACGGGTCTTGCCGACCTCGGTATCGGTCCCGACCACGAAGAGAACCGTCCCCTCGGGATGGAGGCTATCCCCGGAAAAAGGTGCGGACCGCATCGACGACCCTTTCCTGCTCATGGTCAAAAAGCTCCGGAAAGACGGGAAGGGAGATCACCTCCCGGCAAAGCTTGTCCGACGCGGGGAGCGGAGCCGTCTCAGGGAGAAGGCCTGAAAAGGCCTCCTGGCGGTGGAGAGGGATCGGATAGTAGACCTCGGAGCCGATGGCCCGCTCCGAGAGAAGGTTCCGGAGCGCGTCCCGGCGGCCCTCCCCCTCGATCCGGAGGGTGTACTGATGGTAGACATGGTGACAGTCCGGAAGGGGGATGGGAGTGAAGACCCCCGGAATGTCCCGGAAGGCCTCATTGTAGCGCATGGCCAGCGCCTGGCGTCTCGCGGTCCACTCCGCAAGACGGGGAAGCTTGACCGAGAGGATCCTCGCCTGCAGGGCGTCGAGCCGGGCGCTGTAGCCCATCTCTTCGTGCTCGTAGCGCTTGCGGCTTCCGTGAACGCGAAGGCGGAGAATGTGGTCCGCGAAGTCATCGCTTTCGCTTGTCACGAGCCCCCCATCTCCGGCCCCTCCCAGATTCTTGGTCGGAAAGAAGGAATATGCGGCGGCATTGCTGAAGAGTCCTGGCGGATGGCCGTTATGCCGGGCCCCTACCGCCTGGCAGGCATCCTCGACAATCCAGAGACCGTGGGAGCGGGCCACCTGGAAAAGCCCTTCCATGTCGACCATCTGGCCATAGAGATGAATGGCCATCACCCCGGCCAGGGGATGGTTCCCCCGACGGGTCACAGGCCGGTTGTCCGGTCCGGGGCGGGTCTCCTCGCGCAGGAATCGGTCGAGAACATCGGGGGTCAGGAGAAAGGAGGAAGGATCGACATCGAGGAAGACCGGCCTTCCTCCGGCGAGGGAGACGGCGCTGGCCGAGGCGAAGAAGGTGAAAGAGGGGACAAGGACCCCCTGCCCCCGGAGGAGTCCCGAGGCGACGAGGGAGAGGACGAGGGCATCCGTTCCGGATGAAACCCCGACCGCCCGGGAGAGGCCGAAAGCCCCCGCGAACTGCCTTTCGAAATCGGCGACTGTCGGACCGAGGATGAACTGCTGGCTTTTAAAGACGGGAAGAACGGCCTCCTGGATCTCTTTTTCCATGGACGCGTACTGGCGGGTCAGGTCGAAGAACGGGACGGGGGTCATGGTCAGGCAACATCCGTGAAAAAAGGGTTGTGGTTTTGAGTGAGACCGGGGGAAAGGGATTGTCCCGGGCTCAGGGTCGAGGCGCCGCGCGGCGATTTCCGGACATCCCGCTGGGAAGGGGTGAAGACCGGAATGGTCAGGACCGTTCCCCAGGGAAGGTTGTTCGGATTGCTGACGCGGGAACGGTTTGCCTTCTCAAGGAGCTTCCAGTATCGGGGCGACCCGTAGACGTTCGCCTTGGCGGCGATGGACTGAAGAGTGTCCCCCGACTCCACCCGGTAGTACCGGAGAGGCCCGGAGGGGGGATGGAGCCGGACCCAGAGACGGACCGCCTGGCGAAGGTCGCCGATGAAGGCCGGATCCTTTTGGGCATACCACGAGAGGTACCTGAGGACTCTCCGGTGGCGAAGGGGATGGATCATGATGGACTCCCTCATGTGCGCCCTCGAGAGGGAATCGAGAAATTCCGGAAGAGGAGCGGAGGGGGGAACAGCCCCCTTGGGGAGAAGAAAGGAAAGAAGCAGATTTTTTCTGTCTTCGCTAAGGGGGTGGTCTTTCATGGAAAGGGCGAGGTGATGCTCGATGCGTCCCTCATGGTCGAGGACGGTGGGATCGTGGGGCATGGCGGCCAGCGCACGCGTCTCTTCGCGAAGGGCCTTCAGATAGTGTCCCTGTCGGTCATAGAGCCACCCCAGACTGTCGCGGTAGGCTCCATTTTTCGGATCGACAGTCAGGGCATGGAGGATCATGTACCGGGCCTTGACCAGGTCCCCATGTTCGATAACCTCGGTGTAGCCCAGATAGTTGAGTGCGTCGGCGAAGCCCTTGTCGATTTCGAGGGTTTTCTTGAGGAGGCTGATCACCCGTGAAAGATAGCGCTTGTGGTCCCACTGGTCGTAGAGAATGGCCTTGTTGAAGATCAGGATCGGATTCCGGACGGAGAGCCGTTCGGCCTGGTCCAGAGACCTCAGTGCCAACCGATACTTTTTCTGATCCATGTAGGCCAGGGCGATCGAGAAGGAGATCTCCCATCGCTCGGGAGAGAGGCTTTTGGCGTCCTTCAGATAGAGGAGCGCCTTTGGGCTGTTGTCCAGCCTCCGATAGAGATCCCCAAGGTCGTAGGCGCCCTCGTAGAGATTGGGAAAGCGCCGGATCATCAGATGATAGGTGGCAATCGCCCGGGTGAAGTGCAGGGACTTCTCGTAGACTGACCCGAGGAAGGAAAGAAGGCGGGGATCCTCGGGATGAGTCCGGAGAATCTCCTCGATCTGGCGGATCGCTTCGTCGTAGCGGCTCTCCTGGACCAGAAGGGAGGAAAGGATCAGGGGAAGGCGGTTGTTGCTGGGGTGCTCCCCGATGGCCCTTTTGAGGAGGCGAACCGCTTCGGGATAGGCCTCGAGGGAGAAGTAGGTTTTGAGAAGCTTGACCTCGAGGTCGATGCGTCCGACCTCCTGAAGGGAAAGCAGGGTTTCATAGTTTATGCGAGCCTTCTCCCATTCCCCCTTCCGCGAGTAGAGGTCGC
>JAJYPO010000026.1 GCA_021795275.1 Nitrospirota bacterium
AGGGGACAGCGGAACCTCCTCGTCGTCGGAATCCTCGACGGAGGGATGCGAATCGGCCTGACTCAAATCCGTTCGCCCCGAACGAGGTCCTCGAAGCTCTCCCGATCCCGGATGACACGGTAGGTGTTGCCATCGACGAGAACTTCGGCCGGACGCGGCCGGGCGTTGTAGTTCGATGCCATCGAAAACCCGTAGGCGCCGGCACTCATGACCGCGATCAGGTCGCCTGCGGCGAAATCCGGCATCTCCCGGTCGGTAGCCAGAAAGTCCCCCGTCTCGCAGATCGGCCCCACCAGATCCCCCTTCACCTCCGGCCTTACGCTCCGGAGCACCGGAAGAAGATCATGGTGTGCCCCGTAGAGGGATGGACGCAACAGGTCGTTCATCCCGGCATCCCCGATGAAAAAAGTCTTGACGGCGGTCTGCTTCCGGTAGAGAACCCGGGTCACGAGGATGCCGGCGTTTCCGACGATCGAGCGTCCGGGCTCGAGGACCAGGGTCACCCCCAGATCGCCCACCCTGGGAAGCACCAGGTCTGCCAGATCCTTCGGGCTCGGGGGCGCCTCGTTCCGGTACCGGATCCCCAGACCGCCTCCCAGATCGAGATGCGTGACCTTGATGCCAGCCTTCCGGAGCTCTCCGTGGAAGGCCAGGAGGCGTTCGAAAGCGTCCCGGAAGGGCGCGATCTCCGTCAGCTGGGAGCCGATGTGCTGGTGGATCCCGACGATGCGGATACCGGGCAGGGTCGAGGCCCGGCGGTACTCGGCCACCGCCACATCGACGGGAATGCCAAACTTTGATTTCTTCATGCCTGTCGAAATGTAGGGGTGGGTTTTGGGATCCACGTCGGGATTGACGCGGAGGGCCACCGGGGCCTTCGTCCCCATGCGGACCGCCACGGCGCTGATATGGTCGAGTTCGGCCTGGCTTTCCACGTTGAACATCAGGATGCCTTCTTTCAGGGCGTAGGCGATCTCCTCTTCGGTCTTGCCAACCCCGGCGAAAACGATTTTGTTTCCAGGGATTCCCGCCTTCCGCGCCCGGAAGAGCTCTCCGCCCGACACCACGTCGATTCCGGCCCCCTCCTGTCCCAGAAGGGAGAGGATCGCCAGGTTCCCGTTGGCCTTCATCGCGTAGGCGACAAGGGTCGGATGGGCGGAAAAGGCCTCACGATAGGACGAAATCCTCTCGACGAGTGCCTCCCGGCTATAGATATAGAGTGGCGAGCCTTCCTTCGCGACGATCTCCTCCACCGGAAGGTTTTCCACCATCAGTCTGTCGTTCTCGTAGTGAAATGTGCTCAAGGCGTCATTCTCCCGAATATTGTGTGGATTTCGATTCCCGCCGGTTCGACGTCCGAAAAGGGGCTCCCCTTACAGGCCCGACGGAATGGTTATCTTAACACACTCTCACTGCTCCGTTCCCGGTTTCCGTTCCCTCCCGGAAGCCCGTGGCAGAGGAAGGCTCCGAAAACGCTACTGTCCGTTTTCCCCTTCCGGAAATCCTCCCTTCGGGACCTCTCCGCTGTCGTCGGGAGAGGAAGATCCTTTCCGTGCGCCGTCTCCGCCGGCGGAGACGCCCGGTCCTCCCTGGCTCTGCCCCCCGGGAGGGGACGCCTGGGCCGGCTGTTCGGGTGCTGACTCGGGAGGAACCTGGCCGGGCGGGATCGGCTGTCCCTGAATTCCGCAGGCAGAAAGCAAAAGCAAAAAGGCCCCAAGGGCCAGAGACCGCCCCGCCCTCCCAGGGATCCCCATCGGCCTCACCGGGGAAGAGCCGGTCCCGGCTCTGCTCCGAAGAGTGTGTTCCAGAGGGCATCGACCCGGCGCATCACCGTTTCGGGGGCGGGTCCCCCCACATGGGAACGGCGCTCGACCGAGCCTCGGAGAGACAGAGTGGAGGCATACCCCAGGGGAAACCGGTCGAAGAAGGGCTTCAGGTCCGCGTCGGAAAGACTCTCGAGGGAACGCCCCTTCCGTGCCGCTTCGGCCACGATCCGCCCGACGATGGCATGGGCCTCCCGGAAGGGAACCCCTTCACGGACGAGATCTTCCGCGATATCCGTCGCGAGGAGTTCCGTTCCTTTCAGGATCTCCGCCACCCGCTCCTCCACGAATCGCATCCCCTCCACGGCGAGGGTCATCATCTTCAGGCAGGCCCGGGTCGTGTCGAGGGCGTCGAAAAGACGCTCCTTGTCTTCCTGGAGATCCCGGTTGTAGGAAAGGGGAAGGCCCTTGAGGAGGGTCATCAATGCCCCATAATCGGAAAAGACGCGGCCCGCCTTGCCCCGGACGAGTTCAAGAATGTCCGGATTCTTTTTCTGCGGCATCATCGAGGAGCCGGTGAGAAGCCGGTCGGGAAGCCGGATCATGCCGAACTCCCGGGTCGACCAGAGCACCCATTCCTCGGCCCAGCCCGACAGGTGAACCATCAAAAGCGAGAGGGCGTGGAGGAAATCGGCCACGAAATCCCGATCGCCGACCGCATCGAGGCCGTTCTGGGTCACTCCGGAAAATCCCAGTTCGGCGGCCACCCCCTCGCGGTCGATCGGCAAGGTCGTCCCGGCCAGGGCCCCCGAACCGAGAGGCGAGAGGTTGGCGCTCCCGACCACTGCAAGCAGGCGGTCCCTGTCGCGAAGAAAGCGCTCCGCGTAGCTCCCGAAATAATATCCTCCCGAAATAGGCTGGGCCTGCTGGGTGTGGGTGTAGCCGGGAAGAAGGAGATCCCGGTATTCCCGAGCCCGGAGAAGAATCTGCCTGAGGAGCCCCTCGACGGAGACGGCCATCTCCCCGGCCTCCCGCCGTACGAAGAGCCGGAGGTCGAGGGCCACCTGGTCGTTCCGGCTCCGGGCCGTGTGTATCTTTAGACCGGCCGGACCGGCGTGGTGGACCAGGCGCTTCTCCACATGCATGTGGACATCCTCCCACTCGATCCGGACAGGAAATGTTCCTCCGGCGAATTCCTCCGCCACCTTGTCGAGCCCCGTCAGGATCTGTCTCTCCTCCTCCCCGGACAGGAGGCCGATCCGCCGGAGCATGCGGGCGTGGGCCCGGGACCCTTCGATATCTTCCTTCCAGAGCCTCCTGTCGAAGGAGATCGACTCGGTGAAGGCCTCTACATCCCGATCAGTCGGCTCCGAGAAGCGGCCGCCCCAGGGCTTTCCGGACTGCGCGCCCGACTCTTCTCCGGTCACAGGGAGGTCCCTTCCTGGTCGGAAAAAAGCTTGAGCCGAAGAGCCTGGATCCGGATGAAGCCATCCGCATCGGCCTGTCGATAGACGCTGTCCGTCTCGAAGGTCGCCAGATCCTTTCGGTACAGGGAATACGGAGAACGCCGTCCCAGAACACGGATCCCGCCCTTGAAGAGCAGGAGCCGGACATCCCCTGTCACCCGGTGCTGCGTGGAGGCGATGAGGTCGGCCAGAGCCAGCCGTTCCGGAGAAAACCAGAAGCCGTTGTAAATCATGCGGGCGTATTGCGGCATGAACTGGGCCTTCATGGAGAGGAGCTCGCGGTCGAGCGTCAGTGTCTCGAGAGCCCGGTGGGCGGCGTGGAGAAGAGTCCCTCCGGGGGTTTCGTAAACTCCGCGGGACTTCATGCCCACGAAGCGGCTCTCCACGAGGTCGATCCGTCCGATTCCGTGGATGGCCCCGAGGCTGTTTGCCTTCTCCATGAGGTCGAGGGGAGAGAGGAGCGCCCCATTGATTGCGATCGGGAGTCCTTTTTCGAAGGAGACCGTCACCTCTTCAGGCTCGCCGGGCGCGGTCAGGGGATTCCGGGTCAGCTGGAAGATCTCTTCCGGCGGTGCCGCCCAGGGATCCTCGAGGATCCCGCCCTCGTAACTCGTGTGAAAGAGGTTCCGGTCGACGCTGTAGGGCTTCTCCAGGGTGGCCGTCACGGGAATGTGGTGTTTCTTCGAATAGTTGATAAGCTCGGAACGGCTGGTGAAGCTCCAGAGCCTCCAGGGAGCGAGGATCCGGATCCGGGGATTGAAGTAGTAGTAGGCGAGTTCGAAGCGGACCTGGTCGTTTCCTTTCCCGGTCGCCCCGTGGGCGACCGCATCGGCGCCCTTCTCCCGGGCGATCTCCATCTGGACCTTGGCGATCAGAGGACGGGCGATCGAGGTTCCCAGCAGATAGCCGTCCTCGTAAACAGCCCCCGCCTGGATCATCGGAAAAAGATAGTCCCGGACAAAGGTCTCCCGAAGGTCGACCACGACCACGTCTGAGGCCCCGCTTTTCCTGGCCTTCTCCGCCACTGCGTCGAGGTCCTCCCCCTGGCCCAGGTCGGCGCAGTAGCAGATCACCTCGCACCCATAGGTCTCCTTGAGCCAGACGATCGCCACCGAGGTGTCGAGCCCGCCCGAATAGGCCAGGACCACCCGGGACGGGCGGTCGGATCCGTCGTTCTTCTTCTGTTCCATCTCCTACTGCTCCCTTCCCAAGCAAAACATCATGATCGCCTTCTGCAGCGGAAGCCGGGCGGCCGCCTGCTCGAAGACCCGCGAGCGTGGTCCATCGATGACCTCCGCCGTAATTTCCTTTCCCCGATAGGCCGGCAGGCAATGCATGACGATGGCCCCCGGATCGGCCACCGCAAGCAGACTCCGGTCGATGCAGTACCCGCGGAATGCTTTTTCCCGTATGGCGGACTCCGCCTCCTGTCCCATGCTCGTCCAGACATCGGTATAGAGAACCTGCGCGCCCCGGGCAGCTTCCTGAGGGTCCGGCAGCGTCCGGACGCTGCCTCCCGCCCCGCATGCGATCCGGTTGAGGGCGGCCACCTCGGATTCCGGAAGCTGGTAATCCTGCGGGGAAGCCAGGACCAGGTTCACGCCCAGGAGGGCCGCCCCTTCGGCCAGGGACCGGGCCATGTTGTTTCCGTCTCCCACATAGGTTACCCGCAGTCCCAAAAGAGTTCCGAAGACCTTTTCCATGTAATAGAAGTCGGAAAGGGCCTGACATGGATGGTGGCCATCGGTCAGGCCATTGACCACCGGTATTCCGGCTGCTGCGGAAAATGCCTCGATCCGTTCGTGGCCAAAGGTCCGGATGACCAGCATGTCGAGGTAGGCGCTCACGACGCGGGCGGTATCCTCGATCGTTTCCCCCCGGGCCAGCTGGATGTCGCCCCCCAGAAAGAGGCTTCCCCCGCCAAGCTGGCGGATCCCTGCCTCGAAAGAAAGCCGGGTCCGCGTCGAGCTTTTTTCAAATAGAAGTCCGACGGTCTTCCATGCGAGCGGCGTCCGGAATGCCTCCGGCTCGGCGTCGATGCGTCCGGCCAGCTCCATGATGGAGCGAAGCTCGCGGGGAGTCCTCTCGATGAGAGTCAGGAAGGAGCGGTGCGGGCTTTTTTTCAAAATCAGGATCCTCCGGGATTTCCCATGGACGCAAAGACACGGTCCGCGGACTTGATGAAGGTGGCGATCTCCTCAAGGGAGAGGTTTACGGGGGGAAGCAGCCGGATCACTTCGGGCCCCGTGGCGTTGACGAGAACCTTTTCCTTGAGGAAGCGATCCTTGACCTCCACCGCCCTTCCGGGAAGAACGAGACCGATCATCATTCCTTTTCCCCGTATCTCGCGAATCCACTCGGGATAGAGTTCCCTGAGCGAGGACAGCTCCTCCCAGAGGGTATCGGCGATCCTCTGTCCCCCGTCCGGGAGATACCCTTCCTCGAAGAGGGCTTCGAGAACGGCCAGGCCCGCGGCGCATGACAAGGGGTTGCCTCCGAATGTCGAGCCATGGGAGCCGGGGGGAAGACATTCGGCCAGATGTGAGGTCGTCAGCAGGGCTCCAAGTGGAAGGCCTCCCCCCAGGGCTTTTGCAGAAAGGAGAATGTCCGGCACCACGTCGAAGGATTCGTAGGCGAAAAGGGTCCCTGTCCTACCGATTCCGGTCTGGATTTCGTCGAAAACGAGAAGGATGTCCCGCTCTCGCGTGAACCGTCTCAGCTCCCTTAAAAATCCTGGATCGGCGGGAAGGACTCCCCCCTCCCCCTGGACAGGCTCCACGAAAATGGCCACCGTCTCGGGGGTCACCTTGCTGACGACCCCCTCGAAATCATTGAAGGGAGCCCAGTCGAAACCGCTTGGGAGAGGACCGATTCCTTCCCTGATTTTTTTCTGGCCCGTCAGGGTCAGAGCTCCCAGGGTCCGGCCATGGAAGCTTCCTTCGAGCCCCAGAAGGGCGTACCGTCCGGTCCGGTCTCCGTAGCGTCTTGCGAGCTTGATCGCCGCCTCCACGGTTTCCGTCCCCGAGTTTGAGAAAAAAACCCTGTCGGCAAAGGTTTCCCTGACGAGTAACTCCGCCAGAAGGATCTGGGGTTCGTGATAATAGAGATTGGAGGTGTGTAACAGGCGCTGGGCCTGTTTCTGGACGGCAACCGTCACCCGGGGGTGACAGTGTCCGAGGACGTGGATCGCCACTCCTCCCAGAAAGTCGAGATAGGGGCTTCCCTCCACATCATAGAGCCAGGACCCTCTCCCTTTCCGGAAGACCAGGTCCTCCCGACGAACATTCCCCACAAGAACCCGGCTTCCTCGGACCGCCCACTCGGCATTGGAAACCGTTGACGGATGGGATCCCTCGTCATGCTTCACCGCTTCCCTCCCCTTTCCGGATCACGACAGGACCCTGGGTTCACGATTTCCCGCCATCACCTCCCTGATCCGGTCGAACTCCTCCCGGGAGCCGATCAGGACAATCTGGTCGAGCGCCCTCAGGACGCTCTGGGCTGTCGGAAGGACAAAGGTTTTCCCCCCGACCGGGCGTATGGCGATAATGTGGGAGCGGAAACCGAACTTTTTGCCAATTTCGGCGATAGAAAGGTCGCAGAACGGTGACATCTCTGGAACCACAAGCTCCTCGAAGGTCAGCCCCATCCCGTCACGGGTCGTCACGATATCCATCACATCGAGAAGGGTCGGCTGGGTCAGGGCCATGACCATCCGGCTGCTCCCGAGAATGAAGGGGGAGACGACCTTGTTGGCCCCCGCCTTCAGGAGCTTGGCCTCTGTCCGGGAGTCGTTGGCCATGGCGATGATCGTGAGCCCAGGATGATCGATCCGGCTGCTCATCACGATATAGGCCGCATCCGCGACCCGCGTCGACAGGGTCACCAGCAACGCCTGCGCCCGGTCGATCCCCGCCCTGCCGAGAACTCCTTCCTCGGTGGCGTTTCCCATGACGGCCAGGAACTTCCTGGCGACGGCCTCCTTGACAAGATCGGAATTCTCCTCCACCACCACGAAAGGGATCCCTCTCTCGGCCAAGGAGACGGCAGTCAGTGTGCCAATCCGCCCGAACCCGCAAACCACCACATGATTCTCAAGCTTATCGATCATCCTCTCCATCTTGCGGCCTCCCCAGAAATGCTGCAGATGCCCTTCGAGGATCATTTCGGACAGAGTGGCGATGGCATACCCCAAGGTGCCCACCCCCACGATGATAAGGGCCATCGTAAAAAACAGTCCAGCCCTGTCCAGGGGATGAACTGTCTGGTACCCGACGGTCGACAGGGTGATCACCGTCATGAAAAGGGAATCGACCCAGCCCCATCCCTCGATTTCCCTGTAGCCGAGCGTCCCTCCTCCGGTCAGAAGAAAAATCAGGAGAAGAGAAAGGCGGAATCTCTGGATGGGCGTCACAGGGACCTTTCCGGATGTCTCAGGCTTCGAGCAGGCCTGCCAGCTTTCTTTCAAGATCTTCCGGCGTGATCCTGTCCCGGAGATATTTCACCCAAAGGATCTTTTCCGATTCCCGGTAGCGGCAATCCACCACGCCAGCCATGTCTCCCATCTGCCGGACGAGAGGCTGGGGATCGGAAAGCTCCCTCGCCACCGGCCGCTCAAAGGTTTCAAGCAGGTTGGGATCGGTCAGCCCCATCGAAATGAAGAACCACAGGATGGCGATCACCAGCATCCCGGTGAAAAAGGCCTCGTTCGACACCGTGACCAGGGCGCCACCCAGAGCACCGCCTAAAAAGGCTCCCATGAACTGGCTCATGTTGAAGACTCCCGACGAGGTCCCACGGGTTCGCGTCCGGACAAATCGGGTCATGATGGAGGGCATGAGAGGCTCGAGGAGGTTGAAGCCGACGAAGAAGACGGACAGGCCGGCGATCAGACCGAATTCGCTGCGGTATCCCAGAAGGAAAATCACGAAGCTCACGACGATGAAGGCGATGGCGATCAGGTAGACCACCTTGAGCTTTTTTCGCTTTTCGGCCAGGATCATCCCCGGAACCATGAGAAACATTCCGCCGAGAATCACGGGCAGATAGACCTTCCACATGCTCTGGGCCGACATGTACTTGTGGAGGAGAACCGGAAAGCTCACGAATACGCCGGTCAGAAAAAGATGCAGGGTGAAGACGGAAATATCGATCCGGAGAAGGGCCGGATTCCGGAGAACGTAACCGAGCTGGGAAAAGGACAGCTCCATTTCGTTCTTGTGGACCGCACCGACCGGATTGGGAACGACAAGAAGAAGGATCGCGATCCCCACGAGGGCCAGAACGGCCGTCAGCCAGAAGAGGGAGGCGCCCCCATAATGGGCACCCATGATCGGTCCCACCACCATCCCGACGGCGAAGGATAGACCGATCGAGATCCCGATCCCCGCCATGGCCCGCGTCCGGTACTCCTCGCGGGTGAGATCGGCCATCAGGGCGATCACTACCGAGGCGACGGCCCCCGACCCCTGGAGAAGCCGTCCGATAAAAAGGGCCATCACCGAATGGGCGGTCGCCGCGAAGACCGAGCCTCCCGCAAAAATAAGAAGGCCCGCCACGATCAGGGGTTTACGGCCGAAGCGGTCGGACAGCATCCCGAAGGGAATCTGGAACACCGCCTGGGAGAGCCCGTATCCCCCAAGGGCCAGGCCGAGCCACAGGGGATCGGCCCCCGGAAGGGTCCTTGCGTAAAGGCTGATGACCGGCAGCACAATGAACAGTCCGAACATCCGAATTGCGAAAATCATGCTGAGACCGGCCAGAGTCTTCTTCTCGACCGCGCTCAGTCCTTCCCCGTTCCCTGCCATGAAACTATCCTTTCCCGAAATCCGGTTTTTTCAATCCTGGAGACATCGATCCGCCTGAAGACAAAGGCGCGCATCTCTACAGGGTAACCGGTAAACCCCTTAAAATTCAAGCATCGTTGTCGAAGGTCCGGACAGAGACATGATTCGCACGACCGCTCGACACTCCAGCGGCGTGCCGAACCCTTATTTGGAAGGACTGGCGGAAGGGGGGTAGGATGGATGGGAATACTGGCTGAAGGAATCCTTTCCCAGCAATCCCCACATCATGGAACCAAAGAGAAGAAGAAAAAGACCGATGACTCCGGCCAATATGAAAAATATCGGCCGGGCATCGGTCCACATTTTCTTGATTTCCGCAATAAACCGCATCAGAAATCCTAGAAAAAGGCCAGCACGAAACCTACTTGTCGGGATTGGAATAGATGGAAGAGATGGCCATGAACCATCCCGCGACTATCGCAAACCCGAGAGCGATCGGGATAGCCCACTCCAGCGCAGTCCAGTTACCAACGGTTTGAATGGGAGCCATTCTGGAACCTCCAATCGGGATAATGTAATAGTTCGGACGACGAACAGGTGAGTCGCCGTTTCCTAGAGGATATCCAAAGAAATCAAAAATCGCAAGTCGAAAAAATCGAACCGGTCCCGAATCCTTCCCTCACGCTACCGACCATAACGCCCCACGAGATTTCCCTTTCCGATGGTCGCGAAATGGAGAAAATAGCCGATCTGGGCCGGAGATGCGGTCGGTGACACAGGCAACTTGGCCGTCTTGAGAGCATAGACCGTGACGATGTAGTGATGGGGACGATCGCCCTTCGGCGGACAGGGCCCTCCATAACCCGGGGCTCCAAAGTCGGTCACGGCCTGAAGGGATCCGGCCGGAAGCCGATGGCCATCCTTGGTCCCCGCCCCCTCAGGAAGGGCGTGGACCGTGGCCGGAATGTCGTAGACCACCCAATGCCACCAGCCGGAACCGGTGGGAGCGTCAGGATCGTACACGGTCACCGCCACACTTTTCGTCCCCCGCGGAAGCCTCCCCCAGCGGATCCCGGGGGAGACGTTTTTACCGGTGCATCCGAACCCGGAAAAAACGTATTTCGACCCGATCCTCCCCCCGTTTCTGAAGGCGGAACTCGTCACCCTGATTGGGGAGAGGGCAAAGGAGAGGGTCGGCGCAAAAATAAGGGCGGACAGGAGCAGGGTCAGGAGCAGGATTTTGATTCTGGAAAACATCGAAGCCTCCATTCGAAGCTGTCCCTTTTGAAAGGAACGGGTCCGGACTGATTGTCAGACAAGAATCGGCGAGGAGGACCAGAAGCCCGCCAGAATGAGCCCTCCCAGGAGCGCATGGGAGCGGAAGAGACGGAGCGGCTCATCTTCGCTCAACCCCGAGCGCATCCGGAGGGATTGCCAGAAGATGGCTGAGAAGAAAAGACCGATCGAGAGCAGGAGCCATCCGGACTGGGGAAGTGATCGTCCCGCCTGCCACAGAAGGAGTGCGGCCAGAGCGGAGAAGAAGAGGAAGACGGCCCAGAGAGACGGTCCGAAGGTGACGGCTCCCGACCGGACACCGGCCTTCCGGTCGTCCGGAAGATCCGCCACCGCATAGATGAGGTCATAGGCCGTGGACCAGAAGAGGCCGGCCAGGGCAATCTCAACTCCCGGGAGCGAGAAGGTTCCCGTAAGCTGGACCCAGGCCATGAGAGGAGCCGTCGCTCCGAAGGGAATCCCCATGAAAAGCTGGGGAAGAGGAAAGAATCGCTTCATGAGCGGATAGACCACCGCAGAACCATATCCCGCGACTGCCACCAGGATGGCCTTTGCCGAAAAAAATGTGAGAAGGGAGGCCGAGAGGAGGGTCAGAAGAAGAAAAACCCCGAGGGCCCAAGCGACGGAGAGGCGTCCGTCGGCCAGGGGCCGCATTCTGGTCCGGGCTACCTCCCGGTCGATCTTCCTGTCGAAGATGTCGTTCACGACGCAACCCGCAGAACGGGTCAGGAAGGCGCCTGCGAGAAAGACGGCGACCCATTTCCAAGGGACCTCTCCAGGACGTGCAAGGAGAAGGGCCCATCCCGCCGGGAGAAAAAGAAGAACCCAGCCGATGGGCCTGTCGAAGCGAATCAGATCCAGAGTCGCTGAAAAACGCCGAGTCATAGGCCGCCTCCGCCGGCAAGCCGAAAAAGAGCGTCCAGGAAGAACTCCTCGATCCGGAGGGCGAGTCCCTCGCGGGTCCGCATCCGGTAGGAGCGAGCCCATGTCCCTCCAGACTCCCGGGGCCCGTGGGGATCGAAGGGGGTGGAGACGGAGAAAACGGAAAACTCGTCCTTGGTCAGGGGTCCGTACCGGGCCTCCATCGACTGGCCGATGGGAAGATCCCCGCGCATGAGAGAGGCAATCCATGGAGCCTCCTCCCGCGACGGGATGGAAAGGAGGCGCGTCCTCGCAAAGACGAGCCGGCCGATCGAGGGCACCCGAAGATAAACCTTCCTGATCCCCTCGGGAGCATCCGGGAGGAGAACGGTCTCGACCTCGACCCTCTCCCCCGAAAGAAAGGTCAGGGAACGGGTCAGGGTTCCGTCCAGACCCAGAAGCATTCGAAAGGGTCCCGGAAGAAGCGGAAATCCGGGAGGAAGAGGTTCCTCGAGGACCGCCTCCATGGACTCGCTCTCCGCTTTTTCGCTCACGAAGCCTGGACCACGACCGACCCCTTGGAGGATATTCCGACGGCACCGAGGGATTTCTTGATCTCACGCATCACAACCCGTCCCATCGCCATGGGCTCGATGTCCCAAGCCAGAAGACAGGCCTTCGCGATCAGCTCCCCGAGGGGGCCCGGATTGTAGAGGAGCTTGCGGATGGTCCACGGGTTCAGCGAAATGGGATCGTAGTCGGGGTCGAGCCACCCCTCACGCATGAGACGCTTCTCGAAGCTCGTGTGGGGCTGGACCGCCAGGAAAAAGACCATAGGATAGACATTCTCCGGTCCGAAGATGCCGCAGATGGCCTCGTAGCTTTCGACGGCCTCGGCCAGTGATTCCGGTGTCTCGCCCGGCGCGTTCAGGGAGTAATTCAGGATGATCTTTCCCTTGTATCCGGCGGCCTTGAGGTTTCTGCATCCTTCCATCAGTCCTTCCAGTCGGAAGCCCATCTTGAGGGAGTCCAGAATCTCCTGGGAGCCGGAGGTGATCGCCACTTCGAGGTCTCCCATTCCTGACTCCACCATCAGCCGCGCCATTTCCGGAGAAATGAGACTGGTCCGGATATAGCCGCTCCAGGTGATGTCGAGGCGACTGTCCCGGAGGGCCGTGAGAAGGGCAATGGCCTCGGGAACCGCCTTGACGCCAGGAATGAACTGGGCGTCTGCAAACCAGAAGTTCCGGATTCCCCATCGGTCCCGATACTGGCGGATCTCGTCCACCACGTCTTCCGGATCACGGTAGTAGACCCGCTTTCCCTCGATATAGGTATACAGACAGAAGGAGCATCCGTAAGGACAGCCACGCTTGGTCTGGATTCCGACGGTTTTGCCGTGATACATCTCGTGGCCCGGGAATACGGATTCGAGATAGGCCAGATCGAAAGGAGCACGCCGTATTTCCACTGCCCCCGCCTTCTTTCCCAAAACGATCTGCGTACCCTTCCGGGTGATGACGCGTTCGTCATCGACCGGACGCCCTTCGAGGGTCTTGATCAGGGCCGTCTCTCCCTCCCCCACCACCCCGACCACGCCTTCCGGAAGCAGGCGGATGATCTGTTCGGCGAAAACCGAAAAGGCCCCGCCCCCGACCATGACGCGGGCCTTCGGAGCCCTTCGGACGCCCTCCTTGATGAAGCGAAGCTTCTTGTGGAATTCCGAACGGTATTTCCAGACCATGCGAACCCCGTCCAACGCGGCGTAAGCCCGGGTGAGAAGGTTGGGGGAGTAATAGAATTCGAAGGCCCGCCGGAGGGAATTGTCTCCCTCGTGGGGAGCGAATATCTGGACGTCCCGCCAGGAATAGGCGAGAAGGTCAGGGGAAAACTCCGCAATTTTTTTCGTCAGTGCGGGCATCTGGTCGGCCTCTTCGAAGCGGGTCAGGTCGAGGACCTCGAGCGCGACTTCCGGATGCTCCCGGTGAATCCAGTTCGCAAGGTATCCGATCCCCACGGGAAAGATCGGGCGAACGGGAAGCCAGACGAAAAGAACCCTCCGGTACAGGCTGGACGGACGATCTCCCGTCCCCGCCACCATGGGCAACTCTTTTACCTCCATTACTTTTCTCCCATATGGATCGCGACGATCCCTCCCGACAGATTCCGGTAGACGACATTTGAAAAGCCGGCCTTCCTGATCGTCTCGCTAAAACTCTCCTGATCCGGAAATTTTGCGATCGATGCGGGCAGGTACTCGTAGATCCCTGTATTGTCCCTGGATATCCATTTGCCGATCTTCGGCAGGATGAAGAAGGAATAGAAGCGGTACAATCCATCCCAAAGGGCGTTCACGGGATGGGAAAACTCCAGGCAGGCAAAGCGCCCGCCCGGCTTCAGGACCCTGTAAATTTCAGCCAGGGCCACGTCGAGATTGGTCACATTTCTGAGCCCGAACCCCACCGTCAGACGGTCGACCGTACCGGAGGGAAGGGGGATGCTTTCCGCATTGGCCTGGATCATGACCGGCCGCGCACGGCTCATCCTTTCCTTGAGGCCGTCGATGACACGGGAGCGGGCCTTGGAAAGACCAACCCGGAGCATCGCCATGTTGAGATCGACGGTCATGACAAGCCCATCTCCCCCCGCCTTTTCGGCGGCCAGAAGAGACAGATCGGCGGTTCCTCCGCACAGATCCAGAATGACCTGTCCTTTTTCGATTTTCAGAAGGTCGATCGTCAGGCGCTTCCATCGGTGGTGCTGGCCCAGGCTCAGAACCGAATTGTTGAGGTCGTAGGCCTTGGCTGCCGATGTGAACATGTTCTGGACGACGTCTTGCTTGCGTTCCTTGGCAGGAAGGGAATACTCCGACATTCCGGTCCTTTCGGATGATGACGTGGAAGAGGCGTGACCCGCCGCCGTTTGGGAAAGGCCATACGCCCCCTGATCAGTTTTCCAATTATAACGCAAGATTTCCCGGGATCAATCGGCAAGGAGCCGAATGCCGGGTACTCTCCTTGGAAGTCGTCCTGACCTGTGGCACAATCAGTCCATGAGCCTCCACAAAATCGCCCTCATCGACATCGGATCGAACTCCATGCGTCTTGAGATCGTGGCCATGCGCGGAGGAGATTTCTGGACAGTCGCCCGCTACAAGAGCTCCGCCCGGATCGCCTCGGGGATGTACCCTTCCCTGACGATCACGCCGGAGGCCATCGAACGGGCTTCAAGGGCCCTCACGGATTTTCGGAAAAGGATCGCCCTCCACCAAGCCGATGAGCTTCGCTGCGTCGCCACCTCGGCCGTCCGGGACGCCAGAAATCGCGAGGAGGTCCTCTCGCGGCTTTCGGCCTCCCTGGAAGCGCCTGTCGAAATTCTCGACGGAGAGCAGGAAGGATCCTACAGCTGCCTGGGCGTCCAGAACGGCTTCGACAAGGGGGACGCTCTCGTTTTCGATATCGGCGGGGGAAGCGCCGAACTGATCGACCTTCATGGACATCACCCGAGAAAAATCCTGACCCTTCCCCTGGGGGCGGTGCGGCTCACTGAAATGTTCTTCGAGAACAGGGGGCGCCCGTCGCAGGCCGAATGGAAAAGGATGGAGCGCCACATCGCCTCCGTCCTCGAGGAAAGCGGCCTCTTCACCCGTCCCTTTCCGGCCCTGGTCGGAGTGGGAGGGACCGCCCGCCAGCTCGCTCGCATCTCGCAGAAGCTCCGCTCCTACCCCTTCTATCCCGACATCCACCATTATGAAATCCCGTCCCGGGAGGCGGCCCGCATCGTGAAACGGACCGGCCGCCGGCTGACCCCGGAACAGGCGCGGACTCTCAACATCGGGGCCGACCGCTCCGACATTCTTCCCGCGGGACTGGCCGTCATCTCCGCGATCACATCCCTCTCCGGAGCTCCCGTACTGACCTTTTCCCATTATGGTCTCCGGCAGGGCCTCTTCATGGAATACTATCAGAAGACAGAAGGCGGAGAGGAGGGTCCGGTGAGCCGGAACACTCTCCGGAGAATCGCCCGGCGCTACGGGCGCATCCGGGATTCGAAACCCCTTCGGGATACCCTCCACGAACTTCTTCGGCTCATCTTCCCCTCCGGCCTCCCTTCGGGGAGGCTCCCCCTTCTTTGCGACATGATCGGGACCCTGGCCCTGCTCCCCGTCTTTCACAACCCCTCCCCCAACATGCGGGAGCTCTGGGACCTCCTTCTCCACGGGGATCTTCCCGGCCTTTCCCAGCGAGACCGCCTCCTTTGCGGTCTCATCCTCAGCCAGACGGAGGACAGGTCGGGCCGACCCAAAAAGAAAGGGCACCCCTACCTTCGTCATCTGAACAAGGATGACCAGCGCCTTCTCGGGATTCTGAACCCCCTCCTCGGCCTGGCGCGGGACATCCTCCTCGCCTCGGGCGGAGATTCCGCCACCTTGTCCTACCGGACTCCCGTTCTCAGAGTTCTGCCCCGGGATCTTGAGGAATCGGACGAATCGCTGTCCCTGTCATCTACCGAAAGCCGGGACCTGGGACTGGGGCACCCCTTGTCGGTCCAGTGGTTCTCCGAGGCGGGAACCGGCCGCGAATCCTGATCCCCTTTGGCCCATTCCCTGCCAGGCACAGACCCTCCTGATCCTTTCCCGGAGAACAAACGGAGTATTCATGGCAGGACCGGGAAAACCGGCCGGATTTTTTCGGGAGAACTTCAGGAAAGGCGGGCGCTCAAGAGGCTCTGTCCCGGACAAGGCGGCTTCCGAGAAGGTAGGCCAGGGACAGGAGCAGAATCACCCCGATCCCAGTCAGGGTTTCCCCCATCGGAGAATCGGGAATGACGTTTTTCGTTAAGCTTGTGGAAAGAACAAAAAACCCGACGAGGAGGCTCAGGAGAACCACTGACCATCCCATGACGCGGGAAAGCCGGACGCCCTGACGGTCGGATCGTTCGATCAGCCGGGCGATCCATAGCCCATTCGCTCCGTCGGAAAGACACATCCCCAGAACGAAGGCCGCTCCTACGGCCAGGCCCTCCCCCCTTCCTCCCAGGGAGGAGGCGGCCAGAGAAAAAAACACCGTCTGGGAGAAGGTGTCGAAGGAAACGGCAAAGAGCATTCCCAAAAAAACGAGAAAGACGGGCCTGTCGAGGGGGAGGCCCCGGAGGAGAAGACGGGCCCTGAACCCCACCGGAACGAAAGGGACCGTCGCCTCCGAGCGGGCCAGAAAGAGACCGTTGGCCCCGGCCATGCCCAGGAGAAAAATCCCCGAAACGAGACCTCCGGCGAGGGAGAGGGCCGCAGGAACCCGGACACGAAGAGCCAAAGTGAGAATGCAGGCTCCGAGGGTCATGACGACCACCCCGTGGCCCATGGAAAAAAAGGGCTCTTCCGAAGAATCTGTTGGTCGAAAATAAAGAATAAGGATAGACTTATATATTGAAGATGAGAAGGAAGTGCATCCCAGTCCTTTTATTGAGATAATGGGGTTGTCTAAGGCCTCACTC
>JAJYPO010000027.1 GCA_021795275.1 Nitrospirota bacterium
GATCTGAGTGGCAATCGATGCAACGCCCATGATGGGTGGCCGCTCCCGAATCCCGCCAGGTTTTTCCGAAAAAAGCCATTTCATGGCAGGAAAGACAAAATCCCGGGCGATCCTCCAGCCATCGCCCTCCGAGCGAGGCGAGCGATCCCGCCAGGATCATCGCGGAGGCAATCCACAGGACGGCTACCGGGCGGGGCTTTCGGACCATGGTCTCTCCGGCGGTGAAGGAATCGGCCTTCCGGACGGATCAACCGGTCAAGCCCGATCCCATTTTGAAGGAAAGAAGGCGTTTTGACCAGTGCCACTTTCCGGTGGCCGACCATCCTCCCTCCCCGACAAAGCCGATCCCTTTGGCATAGTATTCGTAAAGGTATTGGGTTGAACGCCGGCTGATCAGATCGTAGGTCAGCTTTCTCCGGACAACCCAGCAGACGAAGGTCCCGGCCGGGAGAGTGATCCTGACCTTCCCCCAGACCCGGTCGTGGATGGTGTTCTGACCGTCCTCTCCGTCCCAGCTCTCTCCCTTCCTGAACGGAAGGCGTGCCCGGACTAGCGGGGGGTGGTAATGGAAGATCGTCTTTGAAAAGGCCGAGGTACTGGTCAATTTGACGAAGTCTCCGGTGGAAGGATCATAGGAAAATGTGGAGACGATTGTCTTCGGAGGAAAGTTCAGGTAAGCGATTTTCCTGACCACTTCGAGGTTCCGGGGAGCCGTCGCGGGGCCGGCCAAGGGCCGGATCGATTCCGCTATCCTGATCTTCCCGCCCAGTCCCTCGTAAACCTTTTCCATAGGAACGAGAGGTAGGTAGTCGAAGGGATCCTCCGAGGCCCTTGCGGGAGAGGCGGCAAAAAAGATCCCCAGCGCGAACAAGGCAAACAAAAGACGCATTGAACTACCCTTTCAGCTTGTCCCGAAGAATCTCGTTGACCTTTTCCGGGTTGGCTTTTCCCCGGGATTTTTTCATCACCGCTCCGACGAAAAATCCGAACAGACGGTCCTTTCCCCCTCGGTAGGACGCGACTTCTGCGGGATTCTCTGCGAGGACGCTTTCCACGAGAAGGCCCAGTTCGTCGTCTCCGGAGAGCTGCACCATGCCAAGTTCCTCGACCAGCGCGAGGGGATTTTTGTTTTCCTCGACCGCCCGACCGTAGACCTCCTTCGCCTGCGAAAAGGACAGGGAGCCCGAGAGGACCTTTCCGAGAAGAGCGACCGTGTGGCCGACGGAGGTTTCCCCTTCCAGCACCCCTTCGCCCTGTCGGTTGACCTCCCTGAGAACCTCGGAGAGGACGAAGGAGGTCCAGCGTTCCCTCGCTTTTCTGAAGGCGTCTCCGTCAGAGGAGGGGGACCGGAGAAGGGAAAGCCCCTCCTCGAAGTAGCGCGAAAGGCCCTCCTCGGCCACGAGGATCTCCGCGTCGGCGCGGGTGATTCCGATTTCCGCGCAAAAGCGTGCCACCTTTTCCTCGGGAAGCTCGGGAAGGGCGCTCCTCTCTTCCTCGACCATGGCGGGGTCGATCACGAGGGAGGGAAGATCCGGCTCGGGGAAATACCGGTAGTCGAGCGCCTCCTCCTTGCTCCGCATGGGCTTTGTCCGGCCCGAAACAGGATCGAAGAGCCGGGTTTCCTGGAGGATCTTTTCCCCCGACTCCACGGCGTCGATCTGGCGTTCGATCTCATGGAGCATGGCCTTGTGGACAAAGCGAAAGGAATTGACATTCTTGATTTCGACCCGGGTTCCGAATGTCGTGGAGCCCGGTCGGCGGATCGAGAGATTGATGTCGCAGCGGAAGGACCCCTCTTCCATGTTGCCGTCGGAGACCTTCGTCGCCCGCAAGAGCTGCCTCAGGCGCTTCAGATAGTCGACCGCCTCGTCAGGGCTCCTGATATCGGGCTCTGAAACGATCTCGAGGAGGGGAACGCCCGCACGGTTCAGATCGACATGGCTTCTGTCGGGGATCCCGGCGTGCAGGTTCTTTCCGGCATCCTCTTCGAGATGCATCCGGTGAATCCGGATCGTCCTCTCACCGGCCTCCGTCCGGATGCGGAGTCCTCCCCCGGTCAGGAGCGGTGTTGCATACTGGGAGATCTGATAACCCTTCGGCAGGTCCGGATAGAAGTAGTGTTTCCGCTCGAAGACGCTGACCGGCGACACCCGGCATCCGGCGGCCAGACCGGCCCTCAAGCCAAGGCGCACAGCCTCCCCGTTCAGTACGGGAAGGGTTCCCGGATGCCCCATGCAAACGGGGCAGACCAGGGTGTTGGGCGGGGCCCCGAAGCGGTTTTCGCAACGGCAGAAAAGCTTGGACTTTGTCAGAAGCTGGGTGTGGACCTCGAGCCCGACCACAACCTCCCACTCCCGAAGGTGCGTATCCGACCTTCCGCTCATCGGCGACCTCCTTCGGAAAATCCGTCGGCATGACCGGCGTGAAGCTCCGGAAGGGGCATGGGGTAAAGTCCGGCAATCCGGTCCGCCATCTTGAGGAGGCGACCTTCAGACCAGGGCGGGCCGATCAGATGGGCTCCAATGGGCAACCCGTGGGAATCGATTCCCACTGGAACGGACAGAGCCGGAAGGCCGGCCAGGTTGGCCGTAATGGTGTAGACGTCGGAGAGATACATCGACAGGGGATCTCCGGTTTTCTCCCCGAAAGCGAAGGGAGGAGTGGGGGATGTGGGGGTCAGGATCATGTCGCACCGTTCAAAGGCCTCGAGGAAGTCCCGCCTTATCAGCGCTTGCACCTTCCTGGCCTTCCGGTAAAATGCCTCCTGGTAGCCAGCCGAAAGAGCGAAGGTTCCCAGAAGGATCCGCCGCTTCACTTCATCCCCGAATCCCTGGTCCCGCGTCTCTTCGTACATCGCCCGAAGGTCGGCGGGATTTTTGACCCGGAACCCGTACCGGACCCCGTCGAACCGGGACAGGTTCGAGGAAGCCTCGGAGGTTGCGACGAGGTAGTAGACGTTGATCCCGAATCGGGAATGTGGAAGGGTCACCGATACCTCTCGCGCTCCCTCTCCCGACAGGGCGTCCCGGAGGTCCTTGAGACGTTCCCGGATCGAGCCGTCCAGTCCCTCCCCAAAAAGCGCCTCCGGAATCCCGATCCGTGCTCCCATGACCTCCGTCGATTGGTACCCGGACCGCATTTCGGCGGGATCGCGGTCGACGGTAGTCATGTCCAAAGGGTCCTTTCCCGACATCGCCACCAGGGCCTCCAGGGCGTCAGCCCCCGATCCGGCAAAAGGGCCGATCTGATCGAGGGAGGAGGAAAAAGCGACCAGGCCGGATCGGGAGATCCGTCCGTAGGTCGGCTTCACCCCAAGAACCCCGCAAAAGGCGGCGGGCTGCCGGATCGATCCCCCCGTATCGGATCCCAGGGAAAGCGGCGCGAGCCCCGCGGCCACCGCCGCCGCCGATCCACCCGAGGAGCCTCCGGGAACCCTGGCGGGATTCCAGGGATTCCGCGTCGGACCGAAGGCAGAATTCTCCGTGGAAGACCCCATGGCAAATTCGTCGAGGTTGGTTTTGCCCAGGACGACGACCCCGAGGGAGAGAAGACGTGCGACCGCCGTCGCCGTCCGCCGGGAGAGGTACCCCGACAGAATCCGGGAGGCACAGGTGGTCGGATAGCCTTCCATCTCGAGGTTGTCCTTGATCATGACGGGATAGCCCGTAAATGGAGAAATGGCCTTGTTGCGGACCAGGCGCGCGTCGATCTGACGGGCCCGGTTGACGGCATTCTGATTGATTGACAGACAGACATTCAGGGATGGATTGAGCGCCTCCGTCCGCGAGAGAAAATAGCGGGTCACCTCCTCGATCGAAAACCGCCGTTCGTCGCGTCCCCGGGCAAATTCGGCGAGGGATGAAAAAAAGGGATTCTTCACCGTCCCTCCCCGTTTTCAGAACCCGCCATCTTCCGGCCCTTGATCGCATTCTTCCCGTCCACCATCACGATGACGGGGCGATGATGGGGCACTTCCTCCGGAGAGAGCAAGCCGTAGGAAAAGATGATGACCCGGTCCCCGACGGCCCCTTTGCGGGCGGTCGGCCCGTTGAGACAGATGGTTCCTGAACCTTTCTTCCCCTCGATGACATAAGTGGAGAAGCGTTCCCCATTGTTGAGATTGCTGATGACCACTTCTTCGTAGGGCAGGATTCCCGCCGCTTCCATGAGATCTGTATCGAGCGTCAGGCTCCCCTCGTATTCGAGCTCCGACTGGGTCACAGTGGCCCGATGGATCTTGGAACGCAAAAAGGATCTCAACATCTTTCACCGACCTTCTTCAAGAATTCGTGGGACACGAAAAAAAGAACCAGAGCGATCCGGAGCTCCCGCCAGGGCCCCCTCTGGGGAGAGGGACGGAGACGGGGTGTCCGTGGCCAGGAGGGTCGGCGAGAGGGCCGCTCCGTCCTGGCTTTCGTCCGGGATATCCACAACGGAAAGCCCTTCGACATAATTCAGAATGGCGGAGATCTCGCCTGTCATTCTGTCCGCCTCGGCCTCCGTAAGGGCAAGGGCCGAGAGCCTGGCCACATGGAGGACATCGGCTTTGGAGAGATTCAAGTGTCACGTCCTTTCAGGTTCAAATCTGATTTCTGGAACTCCCTTCGGGAGCCCTCTTGATTATAGCAATTTTTACCGACCCGAGGAGAGGCGTCAGGGTTTCGGAAGCGGGTCTCCCTCGAGGGGTGTCAGGTTGGCCACGCGGGCGAGCAGTGTCCTAGACGCGCCATCGGAGAACCGGATGACGACTTCGAGGTCCGGATCCGGAGAAAAGGCGTCCGTCACCACCCCCTCCCCGAAGCGGGGGTGGCGCACCTTTCTTCCGACCCATTCGGGACGACTGATGCGGACCCTTTCAGGCTCCGGCCGGACAGGGGAATCACGCCGCAAGGACGGGGCAACGGATCGCTCGTCCCTCTCCGTCCTCTCCCGGCCCGTGAACGGGACGGATTGCCGGGAAGAGGAGGGGGACGACCTTCTCGGGGCGGACCCGGAAGACCGGGCCTCCCATGGCCTGGAGGGCGTGCGTCCGGGCTCGCGGCTCCTGGACGGACCCGGACGGTCCCCTTCGACCAGATGCTCCGGAATGTCCCGTAGAAAGGGGGAGGGCGGATGGGACTCTGTCCGGCCATAGAGGCGTCTTGTCTGGCACCAGGTAATGTGGAGCCGAAGACGGGCCCGGGTCATCGCCACATAAAAAAGGCGCCTCTCCTCCTCGATGTCGGTGGGAGATTTCCCCCTGATCGGGAGAATCTGGTCTTCCAGGCCGACGACAAAAACCTGGTCGAACTCCAGCCCCTTTGACTGGTGAATGGTCATCAGCGCGACGGCGCCCCCTTCCACGGCGGTTCCGGGCTCCTGCTGGGCCAGCGCGATCTCCTCCAGGAAAAATGACAGGGGCGGTCGGCCCTCTTCCGGGGGGACCGCAAAACCTTCCGTCATCCGGAGGAGCTCCGATACGGCTCCCAGCCTCCGGTCACGCTCTTCCGGATCGTGGCTCGACGAGGCCACCCATCCCCGATAGTCCGTCCGCACCAGGATCTCCTCCAGAAGAGCATGGGGAGTGTGGCGTTCCCGGGCCCTTTCCCCACCTTCCCTGAGGAGGGCGGCCAACTCCGGGAGTGTCCCCGGCTTCCGCTGCTCCAGGCCGAGTCGATCGAGGAGTTCCGAAGCCGTCGCTCCGGGCAGGGCCTCCCCCAGGGACTTCAGGGATTCGAGGGATTTCTCGCCCAAACCCCTCGGAGGCGTGTTCAGGAGACGAAAAAGGCTCACCCGGTCGAATGGATTCGCCATGGCCCTCAGATAGGACAGGAGGTCCTTGACCTCTCTTCCCTCGAGAAATCCTCCCCCGCCCTTGCGGTAAAAAGGAATCCCCGCGAGGGAAAGGGCCTTTTCCAGAGGAAGGGCCTGGGCGTGGGTCCGGTAAAGAATGGCCGATTCGCCCGTGCGGCCTCCCGCTCGCTGCCAGTCACGGATCTTCTGACACACATAGTCCGCCTCCGCGTCTTCGGAAGAAAGCTCCTTCATGAAAACGGGAACCCCCGGCTCGCGGACGGCGCGAACCGTCTTGTCATAACGCTGTCCGTTCCGGGCGATCACCGAGGATGCCGCCGAGACGATCGCAGGTGTGGAACGGTAGTTCCGGGAGAGGAGGATCCGGCGGGATCCGGGGTAATGCTCCCCGAAGGACCGGATATGAGAGACGTCCGCACCCCTGAACTGGTAGATACTCTGATCGTCGTCCCCCACGACCGTCACATTGCTCCGGTTTCGGGAGAGAAGACGGATCAGCTCCTCCTGGAGCGGGTTGGTGTCCTGGTATTCGTCCACCAGAATATGGTGGAACTGCCCCCGAAGCTCTCCTGAAATCTCCGGAGAGCCGGAGAGAAGGGCCACCAGACGGAGAAGGAGGTCGTCGTAGTCCAGGGCGCGATTGGACTCGAGATCCTTTTCATATTCCTCGTAGCAGGTGGCGAGCCATCGATTTGTCCCGAACAGACGTCTCGCGAGATCGGCCCCCGGTTTCTGGCGGGCGTTTTTCCAGCGGCCGATCTGGCGGAGGGCGTCCTGAGGGTTCAGATCGTCTTCGGTGATGCGATGGCGCTTCATGATCCCCCGGACGAGCGCCTTCTGGTCACCGGAGTCATAAATGGTAAAGTCGGGAGAGAGCCCCGCCTGTCCGGCATATTTCCGGAGAAGACGCGCCGAAAGGGAATGGAATGTCCCGACCCAGGGAAGCCGGGTCCCAGGGACTTTACGGGATATCCGTTCCACGAGCTCCCCCGCCGCCTTGCGCGTAAAGGTGGCGACAAAGAAGTGCTCCCCGCCCTTTCCGGACCGGTCGATCAGCCTCAGGAGCCGCTCGATCACGACCCGTGTCTTTCCGGAGCCCGCGGGGGCCAGTACGAGAAGGGGACCCCCTTCATGAAGAACGGCCGCCTCCTGTTCGGGATTGAGAGGGATGTCGCGGGTATCCGAACCGTTCAAGAGGTCGGAGCTCCCCCGGAATCGAGAATCCGCGATCGCCACAGACCGGCAAACCGGTCCGAGCTTTCCTCTTCCTCATCCTTGGCGACAAAGAGGATTTCCCTCCCGGACGGAGAGAAGACGGGACGGCAGTTGACCAGCTTCGCCGTGGCATCGACCGGAAGGATCCGGCTCGGAGCTCCCCCCGACACCTTCTGGAGAAAGGGCTCGGTGGGCCAGGTCCAGAAGGGCTTGGAATCGGGCCTGGTCCGGAGGTAGAGGAAGGACTCTCCCGTGGGTGCCCAGAGAGGGTAGAGGCTGTAGCCCGTCTTGACCACGGGAACGGTCGATCCGGCCTCCGGATGGTAGAGGGCGATTCCCCGTCCTCCCGCTTCGAGCTGCATCTCCATCAGGACCTCTGTTCCCGCTCCGGCAAGCAGTGGATAAAAAAACTCCCGATGCTCGAGAATCACGTGGTCTTCCCCGGTCTCGAGGTCGAGACGGTGGATGGTGTTTCGCTTCTGGGGACTCTCCACCCGACGGTCCCGGGTGTGGAACCAGAGGGACCGGCCATCGGGGGAAAAGGAAAAGTGGTCGAGATGCTCGGAGGTGCGGAAGATTTCGCGGGACGGCGAGCCCGGCTCCCAGAGATGCAGAAGGCATTCCTCCCGGAAACGGCCCTCCTTGAACCGGATGATATAGACCAGCCGGTCACCCGCCGGAGACCAGTGGAAGTCGCCCAGGGCCTCCTCCTGGGCAAACCGGCCTGAAGGCCAGTCGATCACGTTGACCGGGTTTTCTCCGAGGGGCCCGCTAACCGTGAGCTGGTCGCCCAGAATCATATGCTGCGTGGTCTTCCAGAGAATCTTCCGGGTGTAGGGCTTCCAGCGCTGGCGGGTGTGTACGGCGAGAAGACGCCCCGAGGGGGACGGCAGAAGGGCCTGGGGGCGAATCGCGTCCGGATCGAACGGAAAGGGCTCGACCGTTCCCGTCAGGGTGTCAAGCCGCTGCAGGGACCATCGGGCTCCGTAATGCTCCCAGTTTGCGCGGTCCTGATGGAAGGTGATGTACCGGCTGTCCGGAGACCAGGCATAAATCAGCTCGCTCGCGCCCCGTCCACGTTCCCGGTAGTTCACCGCCACCAGATTCTTCCCCACGTCATGGAGAACCTCGCGGGACTTGGCGTCAAGGACTGTCAGACACCCCAGATCCCGCGTCTCGTGAATGGTGTCCGGATCGGTCAAGCGGACGAAGGCGATTTTGGAGGAGTCCGGAGAGAAGGAGGGAATAACCACCTCGACCTTTCCGGGAACCAGGGGTTCTGTTTCGATCGTCCAGTCATGGGCCATGGCAAAAAACTCCTCAGTGTGTTATTCGACGGTCACCGACTTGGCCAGATTCCTGGGCTGGTCGACATCGTTTCCCGCCATGGAAGCGGCCCGGTAAGCCAGAAGCTGCAGCACCGCCGAGGCCAGAAAAACCCCGTCCCACCCCTGACAGGCAGGAATCGGGACGGAAGGAGGCGGATCATTCGCCTCCCCGCTGGCCGGACAGATCGTCAGGACCGTCCCGCCACGGGCCTCTATCTCGCGAATGTTAGACATCTCCTTGACGCGGAGCAGTGGGTCCACCAGGGGGGCCACGATCAGGACCCCCGGCTCCACCAGGGCGATGGGTCCGTGCTTGAGCTCACCACCGGGATATCCGTCGGCGGGACGATAGGTGATCTCTTTAAGCTTGAGGGCTCCTTCTATCGCCAGGGGATAATCGATCCCCCGTCCGATGAAGATGACAAACCGGGCATCCAGCACCTGCCGGGCCATCCGTTCGATCGCATCCGGACCGAGCGATCCCAGAAAGCCTTCCAGCCTTGCCGGAGAACGGACGAGGGCCGCGAGGGATTCCCGGACCTCGGGACTCTCCCTTCTCCCGAAGTAAAGCGCAAGCAGCCAGACCAGCGTCACCTGTGCAACGAACGCCTTGGTCGAGGCGACGCCGATCTCGGGGCCTGCCCTTGTCAGAAGGGTCGCCTCGGTCTCCCGGGTGATCGAAGATCCTCCGACATTGGTGATGCCCACCGTCAGGTATCCATCCTTCCTGGCCAGCTCCAGAGCTCCCAGGGTGTCGGCAGTCTCTCCGGACTGGCTGATCCCAATGACCCAGGCCCCTTTTCTGGCGCGCAGTGGACGGTAGCGGAATTCCGAGGCGATCTCGACCCTGACGGAAATGGAGGAAAAGGATTCGATCATGAGCCGTCCCAGGAGGGCGGCGTGGTAGGAGGTCCCGCAGGCGACGAAAACGATTTCGGTCGGATTGGGACCGAGACGCACGAGCTCCGGCAGGATCACCCGGCTGTTTTCTTCGGCCAGACGTCCCTCGAGAGTGTCGATGATCGCCCGGGGTCCTTCGTAGATCTCTTTTTCCATGAAGTGCCGATAATGTCCCTTTTCAGCCTGGACCGGATCCCAGGGCACCTCTTCGAAGACGGCCGGAACGGATTGGCCATCCTCGAGACGGCACAGGGAAAGTCCTCCGGGAGAGAGCGTCGCCAGAACCTCCGGAGGCAGCGGCATGACCCGCCTCGTCCACTTGAGAAAAGCGGGGACGTCCGAGGCGGCAAAATACTCTCCCTCCGCCTCCCCGAGAATCAGGGGCGCCCCTTTTCGAACAGCCACGAGCTGGCCGGGACATTCCTCGCTCAATACGGCCAGGGCGTAGCTTCCCTCCACTCCGGTCAGTCCCTTTCGGACCGCGGCCGGAAGATTGCCTTCTTCCCGGTACGCCCTGTGGATCCTGTGAGCCAGCACCTCGGTGTCCGTTTCAGAGGAAAAGACGTATCCCTCTTCGATCAGCTCCCGGCGAAGGGCCCGCTCGTTCTCGATGATGCCGTTGTGCACCAGAACGATCGGCCCGGAGCGATGGGGATGGGCGTTTTCTTCGGTAGGGGCGCCATGGGTCGCCCACCGGATATGGCCGATCGCCGCACCCGGAAGACCCGACGTTCCCTGGAGCGCCTCGGTGAGGCGGGAGAGCTTTCCGGAGGCCCGGACCACTGCCATGGCCCCCCCCATGCCGAAGAATGCGACTCCCGAGGAATCATAACCACGGTACTCGAGGCGGGATAGGGCCTCCGAGACCACCCCGACGGGTTCGCGCGACCCCGCGTAGCCGATGATGCCACACATCATTCCTGTCCTTTTTTATTCGGTGATGACTGTCCGCTTCGGGAGGAACCCCTCTCTTTCCTGCGGCGGTGATAGCGGATCCCTCCTTCGGCGCGGATCTCGGCTGGAGCTCTCCCGATGAGGAGCGCATCCTCCGGGAGATCCGAAACCACCGTCGAGCCTGCGGCGATAACCGACCGGTCCCCCACACTGACGGGCGCCACGAGCTGGGTGTCGCTCCCGATGAAGACGCCGGATCCGATCCGCGTCTTGAACTTGTCGTAGCCGTCGTAGTTGCAGGTGATCGTTCCGGCTCCGACATTGGTGTCGGAGCCCACCTCCGCGTCACCGAGGTAGGAGAGATGGTTCACCTTTGATTTGGCACCCACAACCGTCTTCTTGGTCTCGACGAAATTCCCCAGATGGGCCTCCTCCCCCAGATCGGTCCCCGGGCGAAGGTGGGCGAAGGGTCCGGCGACCGAGCGGTCCCGGAGGATCGCCTCAGTGGCCACGACGTAGTCCCTCAGGATGACGCCGTCACCCACCACCGTGTCGGCGAGGTGAACACCAAGGCCGATACGGCAGGAGCATCCTATCCGGGTCTTCCCTTCGAGAACGGCCTGGGGCATGATCACCGTTCCCGCGCCGATCGAGACGAGGGGTCCGATATCGGTCCGGGAAGGATCCCAGAAGGTGACCCCCTTCTCCATGTGGCTCCTGTTGATGCGGGTTCTCAGATGGGCCGTCACCTGGGAGAGCTCTTCCTGGGTATTGACCCCCAGCATGCACTCCGGCGTCATCGGGAAGGTGCGTACGGTTCCTCCTTCCTCCACCACAAGGGAGACGAGCGTCGTGAGGAATCTCTCGTTCTTGACGGAATCGGAGGGAACCCGCGAGACGGCGGAAAGAAGTATCTCCCGTGGAATGAGATAGATCCCGGCGTTCACTTCAAGGATCTTTTTTTCATCTTCAGAGGCCCGGCTCTCCTCCCGGATATCGACCACACAGCCGGAGGCGTCCCGGATGATGCGGCCATATCCCCGGGGATGGGAGAGTTCGGCTGTGGCAAGACAGAGAGCTCCGGGAGACTCCTGCCCCATCCCGGCGAATCTCGCCAGAAGCCCCTCGTCGAGCAGGGGACCATCCCCGTTGACCACCAGCAGGTGGGAGGCCTTTCCCGAGAGAAAGGGGCCGCTCGTGGCGACGGCCTCCACCGCCCCCCACGTTCCGTCCATGACGGGCTGGACGACAAGGGCCGGCTTCCGGCCTGCGGGATCCTCGAGACCGGGATTTCTCCAAAAACCTTCGGGACGCACGACGACATGGATCTGCCCCAACAGCGATCCAAGCGAAAGGAGCGCCCTCCAGGGGTAGGAAACCAGGGTCTCGCCAAGGACGACCGATTCGACCTTGGGGACGGGAGAGGCCATCCGGGTTCCGAATCCTGCCGCGAGGATCGCTCCGTCAATGATCATGGAACACCTCCTCTGGCATCCGGGACACGGGAAGGCGCGAGGGCATTCCCAGGCCGCCCGAGAGAATCATCCGTATCCCTTCCTCGACCGGGAGCTGGGTTTCGACCACCATGGATTCGGGAATGAAGGCCTGGACTCCGATATAGAGATTGTTGCTCGGAAAGAAGACGGACGCATATCGGACGGGATCTCCGTCCATGGTCACCCACGCCGTCAGAAATCCCATCGTATAGGCTCCTTCACGGGGATATTCCGCCAGGACGACCTTCTTGAACCCTTTGCCGCCGGAGGGGGAAAAGGCATCGAGGATCGTCTTGATGGCGGTATAGAGCTTCTTGAAGATAGGGATGTGCCCGAGAAGCCCTTCGACCATTTCCAGAAGCTTCCGTCCGATCACGTTGGTCGCAATGACGCCGACCGAGAAGATCACCAGAAGAAGCACGGCCACTCCCAGGCCGGGGATAGGGCGACCCGCAAGAAGGATCACGAGAGGGTCGAGCAGGGAGTCGAGGAATATGAAGATGCGGTAGAGGATATAGCCCGAAAGGGCCACCGGCAAAACGATGAGCAGGCCGGTGATGAATTGCGTCCTGAGCGTGGTCCTAATCCTGTCGCCGCTTGCCTGAATCCACCCCAAATGGGCCCCCTTCAGAATGATTCCGAACCCTGAACCATCCCACCATCGTACCTATTTTCCGATCTCTTGGGCAAGCTTCAACGGACCCAGCGGTCGACGGCGGTATGGAGGGCCACCCGGCGCGCACCTTCCCGAAAAACGATGGCAGGCTCGCGGTGGCTCTTCATCTCGTCCTGCCAGAGAGGGACATAGCGGGAAGACACGAAGTCCACCAGGGCCGACCGCCGGTCCCTGGCCAGACGGTCCCATCCGGGTCCCACATGGACTCGCAGGACTTCGCCCTCGAATCGGAGAGAAGCGGCAAGCAGTGCCGGAGTCCCTTCGGAGGAAAAATCCTTGTTGGCCGCCGTCACGATTGCTCCGGCCTTTTCGCGCAGGTCCGTTTCCCGCTTCAGGATCCCCCGATTTCCGGCAGATCCCGCCGCCGGTCCGGAGATTCTGACCATCGTGACGACAAGGGCGACCAGAAGCGCCCCTCCCAAAACAAGGATCACCACTTTCTTGCCCACATCGCCTCCCGCGGACGAATCCATTCCCGGCACAAAAGACATTCCCTGAAATTTTATTGTATCATTCGAAGGAGTGCGATGCCGATCCCCGTCCACCCCCATCCAGAGGGAGCCCCGGGAAATGTCCAGATTCGCTTCATGTCGTCCTGGCTTTTTTTCCGTCCTGATTCAGATCCTCATCTTGCTGGCGGCCCCCGGAGGCCTTCACGCGGAATCGAGGAGCCACCGCTATTACCCGAGCCCCAGCCCGCAGTTTGCCTCCCAGCTCGAGATCGAGACCGTCTCCCTTCTTTTCCGAGACAACAACATTCTCGTCTCGGACACCCGCCACAATCTGATATTCATGAACGCAAGCGGTCTCACTGAAACGGTCCCCCAGGTCTCGGCCTCCGGAATCCGTCTTCTTCCCGTCGAATCCGGACAGGCCGTGGTGGTCGCGGGCAACACACACACCGCCCCCGTCCCCACCTCCCTTCCACAGCCGGCCCTCTCGCTCGGGATCGCCCCCCTTTCGGTGGCCGAAGCGGGAAATCTCGTCTACATCGCCGACGGATCCGGACGTATCGACGCCCTGAACCTCAGCGCGGGAGAGCAGGAGCTGATCCTGATTCCCGACTCGAAGATCCGGATCAATGCCGGAGCCCACATCTCCAAGCTCCTCAAGAGATCACCCACCATGGGCAAGCTTCTGGGAATGGCCACCACCCTTCCCATCGAGCCGGGGTATCTGTCGGCCATCGCCGGCGGAGGAACCATCCCCCTGGGCACCCTTCCCGTCGACGCCCTCCGGGCGCGGATCAGCCCGATCGCCCTGTCGGCCAACTCCGACGGACTCTTCATCGCGGGAGAGACGGGACATCTGATGTACCTGAACAACACGACCGCTCCCAGGACTCTTCCCGTCGTCGAAGGTCGGACGCTTCGCCAGGTGAAGGTCCGGCCGGGACAGATTTTCCTGGCGGCCAGCCGCGGGGGCGAATCCGATCCGGAGCCGGGATCAGACCCCGTCCCGGCGCTGGCGTCGACAATGAATCCCATCACCCTCGTGGCCAGTGGAGATCGCCTCTTCACTGCCGATCAGGGGGGAGAAATCTTCGAGATCAACCTCTCCTCAAGCCCCTTATCCCTGCCCGACGTCGATGGAGAGGGTCAGCCGAATCTTCTCGACCCCGGGATGGCGATCCGGATCGCAGGGGGCGGAACACACCTCGTCCAGGGAACCCCTCTTCCGGCTCTCGAGGCCATGCTCAGACCGCGCTCACTCGCCTACGATCCCCGGGGCATCCTGTACACCGGGGACATCGAGGCCACCCTCGAGGCCGGACGGATTCTCGCGATCAACGTCTCCGACCATCCGGTCCCTCTTCCCGTCATGAAGCACGGCACTTTCCGAAAGGTCACCCTGGCTCCAGGCCGGATCCTCTCCATTGCGGGCAATTCCCGCCGACGCCCTGTCGCACCGACGTCACCGACTTCAGCCGGTGACGTCGGCATCGAACCGGTCCAGCTCTCCTTCCGGAACGGTCTTCTGGCGGTGGGCGACCTTCTCGGTTCCATCGACCTCATGAACATGACCTTCCGGAACCGGCGCGCCTTTCCCAACGACCGCCAGAAGTCCCTGATCCTTCCCCCCGGGACAATCCTGTCCCTGATGGGAAACGGATTCGGATCCTCCGAAAAACCCAGCGACGAGGTCCCCTGACCCGACTCTTCGGGTCAGGGGGTTTCGAAAGGGGACTCCTGCAGGATGAGGGTGGGAACCCCTCCGGAGGGACAGTCAAGGGCAACGGGAACATTCAGGGGCCAGGTCGCCATGGGGGTTCCATGGCCTGGAAGGCTGGCCTCCATGACAGGGACCTTCCCTACGAGAGAGAGCACGAGATCGGACACCGACGGGGCCGGATCGTCCTCCCGGGGAATCCATCCCGAAAACGGGCCCACCACGATTCCTGCCAGCCGGTCGAGAGCCCCCGAAAGGAAGAGGGTGCGGAGAGCCCGGTCGACGGCATAGAGCGGTTCGTCCACATCCTCGATCAGCAGGATGGCCTCCGAAAAATCCGGAAAAAAGGGTGATCCGGCCAGATGCGCAAGGGACTCGAGGTTGCCCCCGACCAGCCGTCCTCGGGCGCGACCGGAACGCAGGATCCTGGCCTCACCCAGCGGGAGGGGATCCCCATCGCCGATCCTCCCGGCCATCATCTCCCACCAGAGCCAGAAGGTCTCTTCGTCCCTGAGCTCCCGGGCGTTTGGCCCCCAGAACGTGGTCAGGCACATCTTCCGGGCGAGGGCGGCGTGAAGATAGGTCATGTCGGAAAATCCGCAGACGAGGGGAATGCCCTTCGGAAAAAGGGGCTCGGGGCTCTCCCAGGCGCCAAGGAGCCGGATCGCTCCTGCCCCTCCACGATACGAGAGGACCCCCCTTCCTGAGCCATCCATGACGGCCGAGAGGAATTGCCGCATCCGGGCCCGCTCCGGGGAGACGAGGGAGGAAGAGGGCTGTGGATCACAGAGGACTGGGGAAAGACCGACGTCGACGAGCCGTTCATGGACCCCCTCCCATTCGGGGAAGGGGGCGGTCAGGCCGGTTCTGACGACAAGAAGGGCATCGCCTGACCTCAGGGGACGGGAAGGTCGGAGAATCCGGCCCAACCTCAGGTCTCTTTCATGAGGTAATCAAGAAACATCTCCCGGATCGCTTCCGGAAGGTCCAGTCCCCTCTCCGAGACCTTCAACAGAAAGGCCTCGTAGAGTTCGGGAGGAACCGCAATCCGGATCGAGCGGTCCTTCGCCTCCGCACCGGGCTCCGGATCCGGAGCTACCGGAGCGGGCGGAATCTCTCCCGTCTCGATGAAGTCGGATATCCGGGGAGGGCGGACGATGTCGCGCATCGAGGGTCGGGACTGCTTCATGGTGACTCTCTCATCCCGACAGTGACGATCTCTTCCACCAGCGCCCTGTATTCCGAGGAGGAGGGCCCGTCGGGGAAGTAGTCGACGATCGTCTTTCCGGCCGTCACCGCCTCCGCCAGGGCGATTCGCTGGTGAATGGCCGTCTCGAACAGGGGAAAGGGAAACTCCCGGAGGGCCTCCACCGATTCGCGCGACAGGCGCGTCCCGTGTATCTTCCGGTTCAGCAGAAGCCGTGTCAGGAGTCCCGGATTGAGCTGCTGGGCCTTCCGGATGAGGCCGACGATGTCGGTCCCCGACCAGAGGTCGAGCGGACTCGGCTGGAGGGGAATGATGGCGAGGTCAGCGATGACCAGCGCCGACCGGGTGATCGTCTCCATCCCCGGCGGGGTGTCGATGACGACCAGGTCGTATTTTTTTGCCATCTTGGGTATTTCCTGGTCGAGGACCGGCATGGGGAGGGCGATGACGCCGACCGGGAAAGGGCCGGATGCGAGCCCCCTCCACTTCATGGCGGATCCCTGGGGATCGGCGTCGACGAGGAGGACATCCATCCCCCTGCGGGCGAAAGCGCCGGCCAGGTTGACGGCCGTCGTCGTCTTTCCGCACCCGCCCTTCTGGTTCGCGATGACGAGAATCACCGAAGCTCTCCTTTTTCTCAGGGGGCGTTTCCGAATTCCCGGACGCGGTCCCGGATGACCCGAAAGGCGATGTCATAGAGCACCTGGCCTTTCTCGCCCGTCGCGAGAGACGGGTCCGAACCCATCCGTCCGTCCGGATAGAGGGAGCGGAACCGGTCCGGCCCCAGGGGCCATTCATGGTGCGGATCGGGAGCCTGTCCCGGAGAAATGGGCGTCTGACGGTCCGGGAAAAGGTGCCAGGTCACCGAAACCTCTCCGCAGGTCGCGTGATAGCCGTTCACCCCTCCGAAAAACTCCTTCTCCTTTTCCATGACCTCGGGCAGAAGCCACCAGTTGGCCAGG
>JAJYPO010000028.1 GCA_021795275.1 Nitrospirota bacterium
CATAGGGACGCCTGCACGAAGATTGAGGAGAGAAGGGCTAAAAGACGATTGGCCCGGACGGGGGTTTCCTGCCCCGCCTTCCGGTGCAGGGACTCTATCTTGTGTCCGGTGATCCCCTGGAGCGGAAAGGTTTTCCATGGCTCCAGGTGCTGTCGGTAGAGGGAACGGTATTCCTTCGCGGACTTCTTCTCGTTGCCGTGCCGGTCCATGTAGACTTCGAAAAACTCCCCGAGGGTAATCCCCTCCTTCTTCTCGGCCTTCGGGTTCTTGCCCTGGGCAAGGTCGGCTCTCATTTTCCTGGCCTTCTCCCGGACCTGGGCCACGTTCAGATCCGGCCATATCCCGAGCTTGAACATCTCGGACGTTCGACCGACCCGGACATTCAGGAAAAAAGTCTTCGATCCGGTCGGGTAGACCTTCACGACAAGCCCCGTCACCTCATCATCCCGGACGATATAGGGCTTGTCCTCCGGGAGCAAGGATTCAAGCCCTTTTTGCGTGAAATGCCGAATTTCCGCCATTTTTCATCCTCCCTGTTCTACACCCGAACCCGGAACCGGAGACAAACTTTCAGGACCGTCGTCATTTTCCAATGGAATTCTGTTCAACGCATGTTCAACATTGTACGTCAATTTTCATCAAACGACAAGGAAACGGATCAAAGAGGGAATCTCAGAAATGCGTTGAAAATGCTAGATTTATAGGGGTTGGTCAATCGGGATCAAACAGGGTAAAACTAGGGGACACAGTCTGGATCTGTCTATCTAGGTTCGACCCCTAGTCCCCCATCTTTTCAATTCCTGATGCCATTTTCTGATCAGTCCGTCCAATCCTCCATGCGAGCCTTCCAGATAGGGTCTGTCGCGAGTTGTGTCAGAGGCTGGCCCTATCCTTCCTCCAGAGACGCCATGTCAGACCGGAATTGCGAAATGCAGTCCCTGAGGGCCCGAAAGCAGCCTTCGTCGATCGCCTGCCCGACCTCCCGATCCATGATGTCGAGGGCCTGCGCAATCGGCATGGGTCCCCGATAGGGGCGGGGAGCCGTCAGGGCATCGAAGATGTCGGCGGTCGTGATGACCCGGGTCTCCGAAAGAATACCTTCCTCGGTGAGACGATGGGGGTAGCCAGTTCCATCAAGCCTCTCATGATGGTTTCCGGCAATTTTCGAGAGGTGGTGGAAAATTCCGATCCGTCGAAGGATCTCTTCCGTATAGAGTGAATGTTTCCGAATCTCCTTCCATTCTTCCGGGTCAAGCTTTCCGGGTTTGTCCAGAATGGCATTGCTGATTCCTAGCTTTCCCAGATCATGCAGAAGCGCCCCCCTCCTGATCCAGTTTGTTGAGTCCCGGGAGAGCCCCATGGAGACTCCCAGGGCCTCGCCATAACGGGCTACCCGTCGGCTGTGGTCGTGTGTATAGGGGCTTTTGGCATCGATAATCCGGGCAAAGACCTCAGCAATTCTGTCAAGGAGCTGGTCCTCCGGCGAAAGGAGTCTTTCGGAGGGTTCCATTGCCTGAACCCGTTCCTGGAGACCTTCGTCTTGCAGTCCATTCCAGAAGTCCGGATCCCTGGAAAACGCCAGGAAGGACTCCACCAGTTCAGGGTCAAACCAGGATCCCTTTCTCGATCTGGCTTCCCGGATGGCCCGTTCTGGACCTCCCAGATGGTTGAAGACGTCGATGACCTGCGCAAGGAGAGCGATCCGGGATCCAAAGGGAATTTTTTGTCCGGAAAGCCCCTGGGGACGTCCCTTCCCGTTCCAGTGTTCGTCAAGAGAAAAAATCCCTCTGGAGACGGCTTCGCCAAATCCCAGTTGCCGGGCGATTTCCGCTCCCCGTTCGCATCGTGTCTGAACGAGTTCGGTGGCGAGGGTCTCTCCGAATCGTGACAGGAAAAGGATCCGTTTGAGTTTTATGGGAAGGGGTTCTCCGCTCCCCGCATGACGGAAGACGAAGCGAGCCAGGGGGAGAAGATGTTGGGAATCGACGGTCTTGAAATCAGCTTTGATGCTCCGGTCATCGCTTCCATAGAGCTCCCAGAGGCGGGCGGCATTGCTGCTGCAGCCGGCGTCCTTGAGAAGAAGCGTGTAGTAGAGGTCTGAACGCTCCGCGATACCAAGGGTGAAAGGGTGGGCGATGCGCATCCCGATCAGGCAGGAGCGGAGACAGTGGCCGGGCGGCTGTCCCTCTGTCATGTCAAGGGCATAGCTCACGGCTCCGATGACTTCGGAGAGGCGCACCCTTAAGGGGCGGTCCTGTTCTGCCGCCTGAGGAAAAAAGAAAAGATTGTCAGTATCAGGGGAGAGGGGACTTGGAAACGGCTCCTCTGTCAAAGGATGGATCCTCCTGGTGAGGTCGTCTGGTATGCCGCCCGGGGCAGAGGTGTGGGGAGAGAATAAGGCCTCTTCCGAATTCTAGGGCTTTTTATTCACCCGGACAAGCGGGCGCTCTTTTGAGTCGTCCCGGATAAAAGCTCAAGGCTATTCAAAAGAACTGCCGGAAGAAGTGGAGAATCGGATTTTCCTGGGGACTCGGCATGGTTCGCGTGCAGCTTTCCGAGGGTTCCGTTCCAGCCAGGAAGGGAAGCACGAGGGAGGGTCCGCAGGCCGGGTCTCCGCGAAGGCCGGTTTTTTCATCGACGCTCGTCAGGATGATTTCCGAAGGAGCCGAAGGCGGGGCCGGAGGAAATCCGCCCTGAAAGGACAACAGGGCGGAGACGATCGGGAGTGCCAGTTGGGCTCCAAACCGGTAGGTCGGGGTATTGTCATCGAAGCCGACCCAGGCCAGGACAACTTCACGGGAGGAGATGGCGACAAACCAGGCGTCCCGCCCACGGTTCGAGGTCCCGGTCTTTCCGGCCCACCCGCCGCGTCCAGGGGCGGTATTCATGAAGGCCGCGGCCGTCCCTTCCTCGAGAACCCGGTGGAGTCCGGTCCAGAGAAGAAAGAGCGGGCCGGAGGGGAAAATTCTTTCGGGAACCAGAAAGGCGCTTCTGGTGGCCGGATCGATCAGGGCCGGGGAGACATCATAGCCTCCGTTGGCGATCCGGCTGTAGGCAGTGGCGACCTGCAGGGGAGTCTGGGCCACCACTCCCAGCGGATAGGACATGGGAAGGCGGGTGGGGCCCGGGGTATCGAATCCCAGTTTTCTCGCGGTTTCGACGAGAGAGGCTTTGTCGAGGGATTCCGACAGGTGCAGGACAGGAAGGTTCATCGAACGCTCGAGGGCCTTGTAGAGAAGGACCGATTGGGAGGCGTCATACTCGTCGTTTTTCGGGATCCACCGCTTGCGTCCAAGAAAAAGACGGAGAGGAGTATTGGGCAGGGAGCTTGCCAGGGTGGCGACCGGAGGAGAGGATCCATGGGGGGAGAGGGCGGTCAGATAGGGAACAATCTTGAAAAGGGAGGCTGGTTGACGGCGGGAGCGGGTCGCCCTGTTGAGTGGCGAAGAGGCAAAGTCCCGTCCTCCCACCATGGCCCGAATCGCCCCGGTCCGGGGATCCATGACGACTATGGCCGCTTCAAGAGCCTGAGGGTGAGACCTCCTGATCCGCGGGGGAAGAGATTTTTCGAGACGTTTCAGAAATGACGGGACAATCCGGTCGGCCTGCTCCTGAAGGAGGGGATCCATTGTTGTGTGAAGGGAGAAGGGACCTGCCTGGGAGGGAATGCGCCGTTCCTCCCTGGCAAGCTCATCCAGAAAATAGGGTCCGACAGGATGAAAAAGTCCCCGTGGCTCGATCAAGCCTAGGGAGAGCCGTGTCAGCTTGCTCCAGTCCTTTTGATTCAGGATCTGATGTCGGTATAATAAGCCCAGAATTTTGTCACGGAGCCGCTTTGTTCTCCCGGGATGGAGAAAGGGGGAATAATAGGTGGGGGCCCGGTTGAGTGCGGCCAGGGTGGCCGCTTCCTTCCATCCCAGGTCGCTTGCATGGCGTCCAAAATAGCGCAGGGAGGCCGCCTCCACTCCGACAATTCTCTCCGTACCGTATCCTCCGAGGTCGATGTGGTTCAGATAAAGTTCAAAGATCTCCTGCGGGGTGAGGATTGACGCCATCCGAAGGGCAAGGACCACCTCTTCCAGTTTTCTTCCGAGGGATTTTTTCCGGCTGAGGAAGAGGTTCTTTACCACCTGCTGGGTGATGGTGCTTCCTCCCTCCTTGAACCTCCGGGCCTCGATATCTTTGAAAAAGGCCCGACCGATTCCCAGGAGGTCGATGGCGGGCGAAGAGAAGAATCGCCGGTCTTCGGAGAGCAGGAATGTTGTCTTGATCGCCTGGGAGATCTGGCCGAAACTCACCGGGCGGTATTCGATCATCGCCCCGTCCTCGATCGAACCGAGGAAGAGTGGGGGGAGGGTGATCTTCTGGACCGAACGGGGAACCCTGTCCTTGCCGATCTGGAGAATCTCTCCGATCCGTTCGTCAGGACCCCAGGCAATGTCGGCCCCATTGCCGTTGTCCAGGGGAAGATGGATTGTCCGGGTGTCCTTCAGAAGCAGGGGAGGAGAGGGGATCATGCCTCCCTCCCGCGCCAGAGACAGGTAGTGCCAGACCCTGAAAAGGGGAATGGGTTGTCCCACGCGGAGGATCAGGGGGTGGGCGTAGACGGGAATTGACTGGGCCCCCTTGACCTGGGCAAGCCTCACATGAATCTTCTTGTCGATCCAGGCAATGGTTGCCTCTGTCGCACCGAAGATCAGAAGGAGAAAGAGGGCGGAAAGCCAAAGAAACCGGCTTCCAGGCTTTCTTTTTCGGCGTTTTTTGCCATTGGAGACGGGAAGGTTCGAATCCTGATTCATGACCGATGGGTCATCACGGAAAAATGGACACCGAGGGGGAGGGGAAGATCATGACTCGACCAAGATTTTGTCTTGGAACATTGACCGGGAGTCTGCTCCTGTATTCTTTTCTTGTCATTCTTCCCCTTTCTGCCTGCACCCGCCAGGAGGGTCGCCCGATTCCCGAGGCCACCGTCCAGACCCTCAAAATCGGAACAACCACAGAACAGGACGTGCTCAAAAGACTGGGACCCCCCGAAAGCAAAAAACGATTGCTGGGAGAGGAACTCTGGACTTATCGCCATGTGCTCCATCAGGGATTTGCAAGTGTTGACACAAGGATACGCATACTCAGGCTCAGATTTGACGATCAGGGCATTCTCCAGAACATCGAACAAAAGAACCGGAAATACCAGTCCCTTTTCTAGTGTCCACCCGATTCTCCTTTCGCAAGCCCTGAAATCCCCCGCCGGGGAGGGGGAGGGATGGGGCCCTGCCACTCGACCCTGACATGTGTCCCGTTTCCGCAAAGAACGACCGGAAAATCCTTGACCGGAGGTCCATATCCGTTCAGGTGGATCCTGGGATAGATGCCCCTTGGCGTTTGCCGGGCCCTTAAGGTAAAGCATCCGGTGCTGGTCTCAAAGGAGAAGCCTACGGCTTGCTCTTTTCCCGAAGGGGCGATGAGAAATCGGAGTGTGTCCCGGGACAGGCGTTCGAGAACCATCTCCCTTTCCGGGTCGTGATTTTGGGTGACATGGATCCAGCCTCCGGGATCCCGGACCGTTCCCGTATAGGCGACTCCCGGTCTGACCCTGACTGCGTGAATGGAAAAGACTCCAGGAATATGGGTCAGATAAAGGCCTTCTCCATCATTTTCGAGGGTTGTCCACAGGGGATCGGCGGAGGCGACCCTTCCCCATGCCCCGAGCATCAGGAGGGAGGAAAGAAGTCCGGCCAGGATGGCAGGCCGGAAAACACGGTCAAAGGGCCAGGACATTCGGCGTCTCCGGAGGATAGGAAACCTTTTGAAGAGGTGTGGATCTGACGTTTTCCATGAGCTCGAGGAGGAGTGCCGCCGCCCTTTCCGCGCCCGAACAGGATTTCGGCCGACCGTTTTTCCCTCCTTTGAAGGGGATGGCGTCATTCAGAAGGCGGTCAAGACCCTTTTCGATCTCGGATTCCTTCCGCGAAGAGACTGAAATTGCCCATCCCGCCCTTTCTGCCTCCCGGACCCGTTTGAACTGGTCGTCAAGATCCCGCTCGAAGGGAATAAGCAGGGAGGGAAGTCCCGCATTCCCGAGCTCGGTCACCGTATTGTATCCTCCGCTGGCGACGGCAAGGTCAAAGGCCGGGAGCCAGGGAGCCAGGGGCCAGGCCGGAAACCATTCCCGGGCAGTAATGGAGTCCGGCATTTTTCGTGCCAGGGGACCGGTGGCGACAAAGACCCCGACATGACGGTCCCGCAAGCCCCGGACAACCACCCTCAGGACCTCATCCGTTTCCGGATCGCCGCCTCCCCCGAAGGTGACGATGGCTGCCTTGTCTTCTTTCATTCCAAGGCGTTTTCTGAGATTTTCCCGCGGTTCGGTTGGCCCGTCCTCTGAAATGGGGCCGGTAAAGCGGACCCGCGGATCCTTTTCAAGCCAGGAGGGAAGATCGATCGCGTCAGGGTCATGGGCCACCAGAATCATCTGGTAAGGGGCGAGGCGCGGACGGGCCTCGCCCTCGCGAAAGGAGCCGGGACGGGAATCCCTGTAAACGAAGGCCTTCCGGATCGGCCACTTCATGATCGGTGCCAGTTCTCCCTCCGGCCCTTCCGGAAAGGTATCTGTCACCAGCAGGTGGGGATCGAAGGAGGAGACAGTCTGCCAGAGAAGGGGATGTGAAGTCTGGTAGTAGGATTTGGGCGAAATTCCGGAGAGTCTTGCCCGTGAGGTTCCCGGGATGCGGATGGTGAAGGGGGCGTCCTCATGAGGGTAAGGACCTGCCTCGCATCGGGAGAGAAAAAGAATCTCATGGGAGGAGTTCTCTTTCCTGATCGCCCGGCTGATTGCCAGGAGCCTCGTGACATGGCCGAGACCCAAGCCGTTGGTGGCATAAAACAGGATCCTCATCAGGAGCGGTCTCCACCCTCGAGACCACCCCTCTCCCGGTCTTCCCGGTCGGAAACCCCACCGCCGCTCCAGTCTCCCTGTGGATGGGACTCCGGCATCGAGACTGGCGGCGTGTCGTGATGGCCTTCGTGGGTCATCCAGTCCAGGAGCATGAGATCGCCGAAGGAAAGTCCTCCTCCCATGTAGGGAACTCCCCCGGTATAGAAGGAAGAGGGAGGCTGGTAGGCCCCTGTCTTCTGATAGTTCTGCTCCATTTCGGCAAGGCAGGTCGGACAGACGCGGGCATAGGCCACCTTACCCTGACGTTCGAGAGGGACAGTCCGGCCTTCCCTGGCATCCCGTCCGCAAAAGACGCACCGGTCTCCTCCGATGGGAGGGGGTTCGGGAGGGGCGGCCTGACCCGTTTCCTGCCCCGGCGGAGGGAGGGTCCCGGCAGTGGCGGAAAGAGCCGGCTCTGCCTTTTCATCCAGGAGGTTCCGGATATTCAATATTGCGGCATCCACGGGAGCCAGGGCTGCCTCGAAGCGGTTTCGTCGCTCGGACCAGTCCGTCTGGGGGGTTTCTGGTTCTCTGAGAATGTTCAGGACATTTCTGTAGGCGGAATCAAGGGGCCGGAAGGCCGCCTCCAGAGCCTCCTTTTTGTTCGGGTGGTCCAGAAGAAAATAGGTCTTGTCGTCAAGAAGCTTGTCCACGGCCTTCATGAGGCGTCCTGCGGTTTCCTCCATTTTCTCCTTGTCCCGGGTCCCTGATTTCTCCCTTTTTTGGGACATTCTCCTGAGAGCCAGATAGATCAGCACCCCTCCGATGGCCACAAAGACCAATAAGAGCCCCAGGTGGGAGGAGGGTCGGGGAGATTCTCCGGGAAAGGAGACAGGGTGGGGAGGAGGAACGGGACTTTGTTCCTCGATGACCCGATGCATGAGACGGGTATGCATGGATCTGACATGGGCAGGATTGTTGGTGAAGGTTAGGCCGGGATTGGTATGGATGGCCCCTTCGAGATCCATCAGGGCCTGGTGCTCAAGGCCTTGATGATCTTCGGAGAGTGCCATGAAGTACTGGAACTTCCCTGTTCCCGAGGGCTGGTGGCGGTGGAGGGTCCTGAAAATTCCTAAGGCTTCGGCATAATGGCCCGTGTGGTAAAGATGCAGCCCTTCCGTAAAGGTGGCCTCTGCCGCGGTGGCCCTCCCCCCTGTCAACCCTGAAAGGAGAAGGATAATGACGAGGGCGGAAAGGTAAAGGCGTCGCATGGATCCCATTTCAGGATTTTTTCTGCTTCAGTGCGGCAAGCTCCGCTTCGATGTCTGGTTTTTTTTGATCAAGTTCAGAAAAGGCCGTTTCGAGATCTGTCCCTTTCTGCCTGTCGGCATAGTCCTTCGTTGCATCGGCACGGGCCTCCATGCGGGAAATCTTTTCGGACATCCGTCCCATCTCCTGGCCGATATGCTGGGGGTCGATCTCGGCACGGACGGCGTTGATCTCCTCTTTTGCCTTTGCCCGTTCCTCACGCAAGGACAGGGTCGACTGTTTTCGGGCAAAATCGTCACGCATGGAAGAAAGCTTGTCCAGGTCCCCGGAAAGTTCGTCAACCACGGACTTCTGGTCATCCCTTTGCTTCGTAAGGTCTGCCAGTTCGGAGGATAGACGGCTCTTTTCAAGAAGGGCCTTCCGGGCCAGATCATCGTTGCCGGCAGAAACGGCCTTCTCCGCCCGCTCCGCATAGAGCGAAATTTGTTCCTGGGCCTCGCGCATCTTCTGTTCGATCAGCTTGACCTCGGCCATGGCCTTGACCAGTTCTCCCCTGGCACTCTGAAGCTTGTCGTCGAGGTTCCGGAGCTGTTGGGCTATCATGGCCTTCGGATCCTCGAGGGTGTCGAGAGCCTCGTTGGCGTTGGCCTGGAAAATTGTCTTCATTCTGTCGAGCAAACCCATGAATCTTCTCCTTGGTGAAATTGGCGGCAGGAACGGATCGCGCTCCTGTCTACGTCTTTCTTTGGCTAGAAGGAATCTCGTGTGACGTCGGAAGCTTGATGTGGTATCGGGGAATGGTGTCCCTCCCGTGGCCTTCCATCGGTGAATACATCGCAAAGGCGGTCTCCTTGAGGTGGAACAGAGAGCCTGTCCTTGGCGAAGGGCCTCCTCGGGGAGTGCGGATCCTCTTTGAGCGTGCCAGGGTATGGAAGGATCCGTTGGCGTAATAGCCGAGCCAGGCCTCGATCCAGCGGTGGGAAGACCAGAGTGGGATGTTCCATCGGTTGGCCATCCCGGTCATGATATCGAAGACATGGTCAGCCATTGGTTCCGCCCCTTTTTCATTGCGGGCCACTGCCCCTGTCACGTCCCGTACCTTGAGGACGAGTCCGGAGGAATCAACCCGGCCTGCCAGACTCGAATCGCTTCCCCGGTCGAAGGAGAAAAACGCCATGATCCGGAAGGGGGAAAGCGGAAGAATGGTCACGAAATGCCCCCGTTCCCGCCGGGCGGGCTCGTAGGGAATGTCCAGAAAGTCCTTCCAGCCTCCCGCCTGTCTGACGGAGGAGTGAAGGGAAGGGGCCTTTTCTTCGTGCGGAATCGGGGGCGGAGTCTCGATGGGAGTCGGTGACGGCGGTTCGACCGTTCTCCCCCGGGCACGAAGGTCTTCTTCCTTTTTCTTGCCGGAATGGGACATTGCTGCGCGGATCCGTTCAATGAGATCTGTGCGGCGGTCTTCCAAAGAGACGGACAATCCGATCGACTCTGCCAGCAAGGCCAGCTCCGGGCGGGTCTTCTTGGCGAGCCCGGGAATTGGCGCAGATGGGCCTGAAGGTTCTTTTTTCGTTCCGGAATCCGAATCCTGAGAGGGGGAGACGGAGGAAATGGGCTTTGATGTGCGGTTCCGGGCGGAACCCTTCCCGGATTTCCCCGGGACATTCTCTTTCACGGGAACCTCCAGTCAGTCACGGTTGTCCTGACGGCCTCCGAACCATGGTATCATGGACGGAATCGACGACCAACATTTCTTCAAGGATATCACAATGACCGAAAACTTTCCTCCCTCGCCCAAGCCCTCCTGGCTTCGGGTTCCCGCACCCTGGGGGCCTGAGGTTTCAAGGATGAAGGAACGCCTGCGGGGCCACGGGCTCCGCACGGTGTGCGAAGAGGCCAGTTGTCCGAACCTTGGAACCTGCTTTCGGGAGGGTGTGGCCACCGTGATGATTCTCGGCCGGGTGTGCACGCGAGCCTGTCCTTTCTGTGACGTGGATCACGGAAAGCCCTTGCCCCCGGATACGGACGAGCCCCGCCGCGTTGCATCGCTTGTCGGGGAGGCGGGACTCCGCTTTCTGGTCGTGACTTCGGTTGACCGGGACGACCTTCCGGATGGCGGGGCAACCCACTTTCTTTCGGTCATCGATCATCTGAGAGAAGAGTTCCCGACATTGGGAATCGAAATTCTCGTGCCGGACTTTCGCCGCTCACTCGACCTTTCCCTGGAGATTCTTCGAAAGGCCAGGGTCGATGTCTTCAACCACAACCTTGAAACCGTTCCGAGGCTGTATCCGTCAGTCAGACCCGGAGCCGATTACCGGCACTCCTTGGAACTCCTCTCCCGTTTTTCCGGAGGACACCCCGAAGTTTTGGTCAAGTCCGGGATCATGGTGGGCCTTGGCGAAGAAAGGGATGAGATCATGAGAGTCTTTGAGGACATGCTCTCTGCCGGGGTCGAGATTCTGACGGTCGGCCAATATCTCGCGCCTTCGGCGGCCCATTACCCCGTGAAGCGATACCTTCATCCTGACGAATTCCAGGAAATCGCATCGGATGCCCGGGCGATGGGTTTTGCCAGGGTTGAATCCGGCCCTCTTGTCCGATCCTCTTTTCATGCTGGCAACCTTTTGTCCATAGAAAAGGGATCGGGATATAAATTGACATATCGAGAAAAATAGATATAATGAAAAACATGGAACCGGTCGACGTCTTCAAGGCATTGGCCAACGAATCCCGTATCCGGATTCTCAAGTGGCTCGGGGACCCGGAGAGATATTTTCCGGTTGATCCTGAGAATGAAGAGGGCCATTCGGAGAAACTGGGGGTCTGTGTTGGCCTTCTCCAGAAAAAAACGGGACTCTCGCAATCCACCGTTTCCCACTATCTGGCCATCCTCCAGAAGGCCGGGTTGGTGACAGCCCACCGCCAGGGACAATGGACCTATTACAAGCGAAACGAGAAGGCCCTCAAGGCTGTCGCGCGGTTCCTGAAGGAAGAGATCTGAATCGAAGATCCCGAAGGATATCCTTATTTCATCTTCAGTAGGAGAGATTATGGCAGACAATGAGAGACAGCCCCTGTTGACACCCCTTGTTATGGGACCTTTCACGCTTCGCAACCGGATTGTCATGGCCCCCATGACCCGGAACCGGGCTGAGAATGAAGGGCGAATCCCGATCGATATCATGGCGACCTACTATGCCCAAAGGGCTTCCGCAGGCCTGATCATTTCGGAGGGGTCACAGGTCAGTCCCCAGGGGGTGGGCTACCTGAACACTCCCGGGATTCATTCGAAAGAGCAGGTGGAAGGCTGGAAAAATGTGACCCGGGCCGTCCACGAAAAAGGTGGCCGCATTTTTCTGCAGCTCTGGCATGTCGGCCGAGTCTCCCATCCTGATTTTTTTGATGGAGCGCTGCCGGTCGCGCCATCTCCGATCAACCCTGACACTGAGGTTTACACCCCTTTCGGACTCAAAAAGACGGTCGTTCCCCGCGAACTGTCGACCGCGGAGGTCCGGGCGGTGGTCCAGGACTTTGTCCGTGGCGCCAGAAATGCTGTGGAGGCAGGGTTCGATGGCGTCGAGATCCATGGAGCCAACGGGTATCTGATCGAGCAGTTCCTCCGGGATTCCGCCAATCACAGGAAGGACGAATACGGAGGGTCCATCGAAAATCGCTCCCGTTTCCTCATGGAGATTGTCGAGGGGGTGGGGCAGGCTGTCGGCCGGGAACGGGTCGGCGTCAGGCTTTCTCCGGCCAATATCTGGAACATCCCCGCCGACTCTGATACGAAGGCTTTGTATGGGGCGGTTATCGATCGCCTGTCAGGGTTCGGACTGGCCTATCTGCATCTTCGGGAAAAGGCCATCGATGTTTCCGGCATCCCGAACATGGTGATCAATGTGACCGAATTCTTTCGTCCCAGGTTCAAGGGAGTCCTCATGACAAACACCGGCTTCGACCGGGAAAGCGGGAATCGGGTCATTGCCTCGGGGCTCGCGGATCTCGTGGCTTTCGGTGTTCACTTCCTCGCCAATCCCGACCTCGTGGAACGATTCGCAAAGACGCTCCCCCTCAACCCTCCCGACCAGTCGACCTTCTACATGGGAGGCTCCAAGGGGTATATCGATTATCCTGTCCATGCCTGATTTTTACAGGACCATTGGGGAAAGGGGGCGGGAGGCAAACTTCCGCCCCCTTTTTTTTCTCTGGCCCCTTTCTCGAAGAGTCATCATTTTCGGCAGGGTCCCCTGTAGGGGCCGGCTATCCGCTCCGTGACCAGCAACACTTTCGGGGATTTGAGTTGTGTCTCGATCTCTCCGGACAGAGGCTTTTTACCATAGGTGACGCGGGCTCTGGATGTCCCGGTGGTGCAGGTCATCGTGTAGGAAAGAGTTTTTCCGGAGAGGGTTGGCGTCGTCATGGAACAGTTCCTGGTCAGTCTGGCCGGAATCCTATGATGGGCAGTCAGGCAGTCGTCAAAGGTGATGGTCCGGGGGGGAATTCCCGAAATTCCCGTCATGGTGATGCGCGTCGTGAAAGACCCGTCTCCGTTGGTAATCGGGAACCCAGATTTAAGTGAAGGATCGGCGAAGGAGGAATGCCCCACCGATCCCACAAGCCGGACAGGCAGGGGAAGGAAAATAAAAACAGAAAACCTGGTCATGGCAGATTTCCCTGGAAAGAAAGTGGAGGCGACACTCGGAGGATTTTGGAAGGCCCGCAGGTCTGATGTCCACCGTCTGCGAGGAAGGAATTAGGGTCCGAAGGGGGCGTGACGGGAGAATGCCTTGTAGTAGAGGCCCAGGTAGGCCCCCTGGAGAACGGCACCGAGAATAAAGGGAAGTCCGAGAAAACCGTGGGCAATAAGTGCCGCTCCTGCGACGGGCCCGACCGACTGGGGGATCTGCATGGAAACATTATGGAGGCTTGCGGCCAATCCTCTCCGGTCCTCCCCCACAAGTCCGATCGAGACTGCCTGGCGGGCACCGATCGTGCTCTGGTTTAAGGCGACACGCAGTATATGGGCGAAGACAGCCCAGCCAAATGTGGGCATGAGCGGGATCAGAAGGGTAAAGATGAGCCCGGCCCCGCGTCCGGCTATGACAGTCAGAACCGATCCGTAACGGGTCGAGAGATGACTTGCCAGATAGGAGAGGATCGACGCGAGAAGATAGCCTCCCGCCATCGCGATTCCGATCGCATCCGGTCCTTTGTGAAATTTGACGGAGAACCAGTAGGCCATGAGGGGGGCATAGAGGCCCAGGGAAATGCCGTTCAAGGCATTTATCCCGACCATGGTGCGAAGAAGGGACCACTCCTGTCGGATCGTTTCTGGTTCTACCGTCACAGAGGAAGACGTTTTGTCGGGTATGAAGAGGATCAGGAGAAAGGCCAGGGACGCCCCGGCCATGACGGTCAGGAAGACCGCCCGGGCCAGTCCTCCGGGAGAGGAGGCTCCCGGGAGAACAAGCGGAAAGAGGCCGGTCAGTGCCCCCACCGCCATTCCGGCAAATCCCAGGGCTGTATTGATGCTGAACGCCGATCCCCTTTCCCCGGCCGGAAGAAGGCGGGCAAGCCAGGACTGTTCGACCGGCGAAAAGGCCCCAGCCCCCCCTCCAGTACTTTGTCCGAATCCTCCGATAATGGCGATCGTTCCCAGAACGCCGTTGGCCGGTGTTCCCTCCTCCGTCATGAAGCCTGCGATGGCGCAAAAAAGCTGGAGAGATTCATAGGCCAGGAGAAAGCGTTTTCTCCCGAAGCGATCACTGGCCGGACCGATCACAAGGGTTGCCAGAATCGAAAAAAGGATTCCTCCCGTGAGGATTAATCCGATCGAGGGAGCGGACCAGCCGAGCCGCTTGAGTTCGAGGATGAAATTGGCGGATAGGGCCCCCTGACCGATGCTCCTTGCGGTCCTTGCTGCAATGAGAAGCGGGACGTAAGGAGAGCTGACGGAGGAGGTCATGACCCTGGGGGCGACGGGCGCTGGCAGGTCATCCGTAGAACCCGAAGGAGGCATACCCGGTCAAAAGGCTTGAATCTCCGGTGTTTTCCTCCGAATTTGCCGTCATAAGAAGACGAGGAGTGAGTGAGCCTTTGCGGGCCAGAAGCCCAAGGGCATTGACGCCAGTTGCCCCGCAGACACGGAGAGGGTCGACCTCCAGACAGGAATTGATTCTTTCAATTGTCTCCCGGTCGATCACCTCTGCCTGATGAGCGTTGAAGTAGCGGGATAAATCAGCCGAAACCAGAACGAGGGTGTCGGGGTCCGAGAGAAATGGGCCCAGAATCCTCGCCAACACATCGGCGGGCAGGTCCGCATACCCCAGAGGAACGATGGGAACCGCCCCCCAGAGCTCAAAAAGAAAGGGCAGCTGGATTTCTACGGAATACTCGGAAATATGGGCTTCGTCGGAAAAAAGGGTTTCCGCAAAGAAGGCCAGTTGCTGGATCGTCTTGCGGTCGACCGGGAGGGATCCTGTGGGAATTCGATAAGAGGGAAAGGTGGGCAGGATCAACCCGTATTCTGGCCAATGGTGGAGCGGGGCCACGATCAGGATCCGTTCAGGCCTTTTTGTCCGGTTTCTGAGAATCCGGAAGGCCGAGGCCGCCACCTGGCCCGACCGGGCGTACTCTCCATGTGGGACAATGAAGGCATGGAAGAGATCCGGGCCGATCTCCCCGAGAAATGGGTCGGAGGGACCCTCGAGAAGTGTCTGGACGAGGGAGGAAAGGGATTCCGGGTTTGCCGGATAGTAGGTGCCAGCGTGGGCAGGGGCTCTTTCTTGGGTCATGGTTCGGAATAGGTCGGGGTTGATACTGACCGTCCTTCTGTCCGCCTCCTTTCAGAAAATGCCTCGGTCCAAAGGGTTTGGGAACTAACCCGGTCGTGTCTTCCCGGACCTTATGGTAGCACGGGGGGGTCAGAGGGGAAATCTCCTGATTCTGGATGACACTTCCCCTGATTGCGATGAGATCAGGTCTCCGGGAAAGAGTCTCGGAGGGTCTTTTTCCTGGATCGAAAGAGATCTTGCAACGGCCTATCATGGGTCGCGACGATGATCCAGGACAGGCAGGTCGAAATTCGAGACAGGATTTCCCGGTCAGGTGTCGGACACCATCCGGATTTCTGAGACGGGAAGAGGGGCGCCACCTTCCGTACGGATCCGGTCCCGTGTCCGGCAGACCCGTTCCCGGCAAATCGTCCATATTGTCGGAAAGTCGGGATAGGCTGTCGGGCTCCCTGACTGAACAAGAATTGCCCTCCGATTTCCCCCGTCTTCATGGTTCAGCTCAAGGACAGATTGTCCGGTCGTCCCCGATCCTGCAAAGAAATCCAGGACAAGATCTGAAGATCCCGGGAAGGAGGCCCAGCCGATCAGGTCCCGGATCAGTCGGGAGGGTTTGGGAAAGTCTAGCAGGACCTCTCCGAAAATCTCCTTCATCTCTCTTGTGCCATCGGTGGTCGTGACCCTGTCGTAATAGGATTCTGGGGTCTTTCTGCGCTCCTTCCCCTCCTGACGAAGATACTGCTTGGTGTAGACCGTCCACCGTCCGTGCCTGTTTTTCTGGATCAGGATCTCGTCTTGTCTTCGTTCAAAGGTTTCACGGCTCCAGCGCCACTGGTGGGTGGGACACAGGATGACTGTTCCGTCGGGGGCGTTGATGGGGTAAAGGAGGTTCGGACGGGGAGATTGCCGTGTTCCGGACTTGGCGAAGGGGATCTTTTTGTAGGGGCCCTTTTCGTCGGCATGAGGATAGGCCTTCCTCATCGCAAGGGAAAGAGGCTCTGAAAAGGAGGGAAGAGAGGATATCTCCCGGGCATAGACGAGGATATATTCGGTCTGGGGGAGAATATGCCGGTTTCCTCGGCCCCGAACCACCTTTTTTCTCCAGGTGATCATCGAGACGAAGTTTTCCTCACCGAAAATTTCATCCATCAGGGTTCTGAGATGATGAACCTCGTGGTCGTCAATGCTGACGAAGAGAACCCCGTCCCTCTTCAGGAAACGATGGGCCAGCAGGAGACGGGGGAAGATCATCGAAAGCCAGTTGTCATGACGGTCGATGACCCGCGATCCGGCGGACCTTTTGGAATATCTATCGTGGTAAAGCATCCGGTTGCCGGTATTGTAAGGGGGATCAATGTAGATGATGCGTATTTTTTCCGCAAGGCAAGGAAGAAGAAGCTTCAGAACCTCGAGGTTGTCTCCCTCGATAAGAAGATGGCTGGGAAGGTCAAGGTTTAGGCTAGGATCAAGAAATCCTTTCGGGGCTTCGAAGGCCTTTTTTTCCGACAACGCTCGGCCGGGCCAGACGAGCCGTGTCCCCTCGAATTCACTGGAAATTGTATCCTACCTATGAAAAAGATGGTGTCCCTTGCTTTGCCGAATCATTATAGCCTGACTTCC
>JAJYPO010000029.1 GCA_021795275.1 Nitrospirota bacterium
GCCCTCTCCGATTCCGGGATCGTGATCAGCGGGGCCTACGGCTTCTTCAACCACCATCTCCAGGTGGGGGGGACCCTGATGGGGCTCTACCAAATGTTCGAAAATATTCCCTCGCTCACCGTCTCCCAGGCCAGCGCCCTCTCGAGCACCCTGTCGAGCAACCTGTCCCATGGCTTCGGAGTGGTCGGCAATCTCGGGGCGATCTATCATTTCGACCTTCCCTTAAACCCGACACTTGGAGCCTCGATCCTCAACGTCGGAACGGCAAGCTTCGGCGACGCCGGCTCCCTGCCCCAGCTCATCAACGCCGGGGTGGGCATCGATCCGGACATCGGCTTCGGACGCCTCCTGGCCGACATCGACTATGTCGATGTGACCAACTACCTCTACTACACCGGGGATTCCCTGTGGCTCCATACCCGACTTGGAGTCCAGTACCAATTTCCTGAGATTCTGACCGTCTCGGCCGGCCTCTACGAAGGTTATCCCACCTTCGGGGTCGGAGTTGACCTCTGGGCCTTCGAGGTGAATGCCTCCTACTACACGGAGGAGGCCAGTCCCGTTCCCGGGTTGAACCCAGACCACATCGTCTCCCTCCAGGTCGCCTTCGGCTGGATGTAGGAGAGAACGGACCCTCTGAACAAAGAAAGGCGCCTTTTGGCGCCTTTCTTTGTTCCATCCAGTCTTTTTTGGAAGTCTCAGGAGCTTTAGGTTCCCCCCGAAGGCTGATGGAGGTCCTTCGTTGTCTGTGCGATGCGCGCAAGCGCGGCGGCGGCCGCTTTCTGCTCCGCCTCCTTTTTCGAATGACCCTGCCCTTCCCCCCAGACGCTTTCCCTGATCAGGACCGCAACGTCAAAGACCTTCTGGTGGTCTGGCCCGGACTGGCCCGTGATCTTGTACTTCGGAAGGGTTTCAAGTTCGCGCTGGCAGTATTCCTGGAGTTCGGTCTTGTGATCGGCGATGGTGTCAGTTTTGGACGCCCCCTCGATCACCTCCCGGAACTCACGGAGCACAAAATTTCTGGCAGCCTCGAGACCCCCGTCCTGGTAGATCGCGGCGATAACCGCCTCGAGGGCGTCGGAGAGAATGGAGTTTTTTTCGCGCCCCTGGGTAATTTCCTCCCCCCGGCCAATCAGAAGAAAGCTTCCCAGACCGAGGTTCCGGGCGACCTGGGCCAGGGTCGGTTCCGAGACGATCCGTCCCTTGAGCTTGGAAAGAACCCCTTCCGGAGAATCGGGACAGGTCTTCATGAGATGTTCGGCGATCACAAGGCCCAAAACGGTGTCACCCATAAACTCCAGCCGCTCGTTGTCGCGGCGGGCCCCCCCTTTTCGGAACTCGTTGCTAAAGGACTTGTGGATGGTTGCCTCTTCGAGCCGTTCCAGGGATCGGAAGCGGTATCCGAGACGCTCTTCAAGGACCGGGAGGTTGTGCATCCATTGGGACCGGGGAAACATTGTCTGTCCTCAGCAGGAAAAGGGAGCCGGCCCTTTCAGCCATCAACCCGGGAAATCACGAGGGAGGCGTTGGTGCCGCCAAACCCGAAGGAGTTCTTGAGAATTACCCTCACATCCTGTTTCCTTGCACCTTCGGAGACGTAATCGAGATCGCATTCGGGGTCGGGATGATCGAGATTGATCGTGGGCAGGATCACCCCGTGGTGCAGCGTCATGAAAGCCAGCGCCGTCTCGACACCTCCGGCCGCTCCCAGAAGATGGCCCATCATCGATTTCAGGGCCGACACGGGAATTTTCGCGGCCTGCTCCCCGAAGACAGTCTTCAAGGCCTTGGTTTCGATCTTGTCGGCAAAGGTCGAGGTGGCGTGGGCATTGATGTGGTTCACGTCAGAGGGGGAAATCCCCGCGTTCGACAGGGCCATACGCATGCAGCGGACAGCGCCGCCGGCGTCGTCGGGAGGAGCAGTGATATGATAGGCGTCTCCCGTCAAGCCGTATCCAAGAATCTCCCCATAGATGCGGGCCTTCCGGGCGCGGGCCCGCTCGAGGGTCTCGAGGACGACCACCCCGGCCCCTTCGCCCAGCACGAAGCCGTCCCGGTCCCGGTCGAAGGGACGGGAGGCATGCTCGGGATCGTCGTTCCGTGAGGAAAGGGCCCGGGCCGCCGCAAAGCCCGAGACGGTCAACGGAGTGAAAGCCGATTCGGCGCCCCCGGCCAGCATGACATCCGCATCGCCCCTCCGGACGATGTGATAAGCATCCCCAATGCAGTGGACACCGGTGGCACAGGCTGTCACGGCACAGGAATTGGGCCCCTCGAGCCCCAACCGGATGGCGATCTGCCCCGACGCCAGGTTGATGAGAACCATCGGAATGAAGAAGGGAGACACCTTTCGCGGTCCTCCCTCCACCAGCTGGGAATGGTAGTATTCGATCCCGCCGATTCCGCCGATTCCCGATCCGACATAGACCCCGATCCGTTCCCGCGTGGCGTCGCTTATCTCGAGCGCGGAATCCTCCACGGCCATCTGGGCCGCCGCCATCGCATAATGGATGAAGCTGTCCATCTTCTTGATTTCTTTTTTGTCGATCCAATGTCCCGGATCGAATCCCTTGACCTCTCCCCCGATCCGGACAGGAAGGTCGGAGGGGTCAAAACGCGTAATGGTCCCCACCCCGGACCGGCCTGCACGGGCGGAATCCCATGTCGACTGGGCGGTGTTGCCCAGGGGGGAGACGATTCCCACTCCCGTAACGACAACTCTCCGGTCCTGGAGGGGACGAATCCCCATCAGACGCGCTCGCTGATATAATCGACCGCATTCTGGACTGTCGAAATCTTTTCCGCATCCTCATCGGGGATTTCAATTCCAAACTCTTCCTCCAGGGCCATCACCAGCTCGACGGTGTCCAGGGAGTCGGCTCCGAGATCCTCGACAAAATGGGACTCCGGGTGAACCTCTTCCTCCTCGACTCCAAGCTGTTCCGCAATAATTTTCTTGACCCGATCATTGATCGCCATGAAAACAAACCTCCTTGAAAGATTTTTATGATCCGGGAAGTCTCCCCGGATCTGCCGCCTACGGCATGTAAAGCCCGCCATTCACGGGAACGACGGCACCTGTGATATATCCCGCCGCCGGATCGACAAGGAAGCGGACCGCGTGCGCGATCTCCTCTCCCCGGCCGAAGCGCCGGACAGGAATGCGTTCCAGAACCCCGCTTGTCACGTTTTCGGGAAGTCCTGCCGTCATGTCTGTTTCGATGAAGCCGGGAGCGACGACATTGACGGTGATGCCCCGGGAAGCCACCTCAAGGGCCACCGATTTCGAGAAGGCTTCGAGCCCTCCCTTGGAAGCCGCATAGTTGGCCTGGCCGGCATTTCCGGTCGACCCCACGACCGACGAGATGGAAACGATCCGCCCATAGCGCTGCTTCATCATGGGACGAAGAACCGCCTTCACCATCCGGAAGGGTCCCACCAGGTTGACATCGATCACCTCCCGGAACTCCGCTTCGTCCATGCGCAAGAGAAGCCTGTCACGCACGATGCCGGCATTGTTCACAAGAATATCAACCCTACCCCATCGATGCAATACTGAATCAAGTGCCGCCTCGATCGAGGCGGAATCGCTCATGTCGAGGAGGACCGCCGCCCCCCGTTCATCCCCGGAAAGTCCCCTGATCCTTTCCTGAACGGCGTCCGCGCCGGTGCGGCAGCCAAAGGCAACCCGGACACCGGCCTCGAGAAGCATCCTGCCGATGGCCCAGCCGATCCCCCGGTTGGCTCCGGTGATCAGAGCCACCTGCTCCGAAAGCTTGGGGTAGACCTCCTGTTCCTTCACGTTCCCTCCTCCTTGCGGTCGGTCGTCTCCCAGAGAACCTTCTCCCTCTGGGACTCCATTCCCCGTTCGATTCGTTTTCCAAGTCCCGCAAGGACCGATCCCGGGCCCACCTCCACACAGCGGGTCACCCCTTCCGAAAGAATGCCTGCAACCGACCGTCTCCATTCGACGGGACTCTCCATCTGGCGCACCAGAAGTTCCCGGATTTTTCGGGAGGCTTCGCCAGGACCTAAGGGACGGGCCGTGACGTTCGGAACATAGGGAACAGTCAGGGGGGACATGGCAACTTCTGCCAGGAGATCCTGCATCGCCAGGGCCGCCTGGTGCATGAGGAGGGTGTGGGAGGGGACGGAGACCGGCAGGGGAACGACCTTCCGGACTCCTGCCTCCTTCAGTCGGTCGATGGCGAGAAGAACCGTCTGGCGTGATCCGGCGATCACACACTGTCCCGGACAGTTGTCGTTGGCCACCGATACCACCTCCGGTTCCCCGCGTTGAATATTGCCCAGGATTTCCTCGACGCGATCACGTTCTGGTCCAAGAACGGCCGCCATCAGGCCTTCCCCTTCGGGGACCGCCTCCTGCATGAAGCGACCCCGCATATGGACAAGCCGGATGGAATCGGCGAAGGAGAGGGCTCCGGCTGCGACAAGGGCCGAATACTCGCCCAGGCTGTGTCCCAGGACCACATCGGGCTCCCGGGTCTCACGGATCCGGTCAAGGGCCAGGAGACTGGCCAGGAGAATGGACGGCTGGGTCCAGAATGTGAGATCCAGGGATCCGGCCGGTTCATTTCTGGAGATGGCCAGAATGTCGGTTCCCAGAATTTCGCAGGCCTCGGCAATCCGGCGTTTTTCTTCCGGGCGGTCGAACCCGTCGAGCATCCCGGGATACTGGGAGCCCTGCCCGGGAAAAAGAAAGGCGGTTTTCACGCGCGACTCCGTTTCTGTGTTTCGGCTTCCCAGGTGAGGAGGCCCGACCCCCAGGTCACACCGGCCCCGAAGGCGGTCAGGAGGATGCGGCTTCCTTCCTTCACCCTTCCCCCACGCACTGCCTCGTCAAGGGCCACGGGGACGGAGGCGGCCGAGGTGTTTCCGTACCGTTCGATGTTGACCATCACCCTCTCCGGAGGAAGTCCAAGGCGAGAGGCCAGGGCGTCGATGATCCGGATATTGGCCTGGTGGGGAACCAGAAGGTCGATCTCCCCGGGGGAGACTCCGGAGGCCGACAGGACCTCTGTCACCGACTCCTGGAGGGACCGGACGGCCATCTTGAAGGTCTCCCCTCCCTTCATCCGGATATACGGGGACGATTCCGTCCCCCCCTTCCGGGTTCCGCCGCCCGGTACGTGGATCATCTCCCAGTAGCGCCCGTCAGCCCTCAGCCGGAAGGTCTCGAGACCCCGCTGAGCCGTGGTCGAGGCCTCGACCACCACCGCCCCGGCCCCGTCTCCGAAGAGGATGCAGGTGCCCCGGTCGGACCAGTCGAGGGTCCGGCTCATGACCTCGGACCCTATCACCAACAGACGCCGCGCCGCCTGGGATTCGATCATGCTCTTGGCCACGCTCATGGCGTAGACAAAACCCGAACAGACGGCGTTCAAGTCGAAGGCAAAGGCCTTGTTCGCCCCAAGGCGGGCCTGGACGAGGCAGGCGGTGGAGGGAAACAGAAGGTCCGGGGTGGCGGTCGCAAGAAGGATCCCGTCAAGGGAGTCGGGCGAAAGACCTGCGGCCTCGAGGGCCCGATTGGCCGCTGAGACGGCCAGATCGCTCGTGGCTTCATCGGGGGCGGCGATGCGACGCTCCCGGATTCCCGTCCGCTCCCTGATCCAGCTGTCGCTGGTCTCGAGATAGGCGGCAAAGTCGTCATTGGTCATGATCCGGGATGGAGCGTAGGAGCCGGTCCCTGTGATGACCGCGACAGGAGAGCTCACTGAGAGGATCCTCCGGTCGGGATTTTGGCGATGTCCTGAGCGATCGTCCCGGTCAGACCCGATTTGGCAAGACGATCGGCCATGCCCATGGCGTTGGAGATGGCGAGGCTGTTGGAACGGCCGTGGGAGATCACAAAAAGGCCATTCACCCCCAGGAGAGGGGCCCCTCCATATTCGGCATAGTCGAGCCTCTTTTTCATGCGGGAGAGGGAGGGACGGAGAAGAAAACCGCCGATTCTGGACCTCAAGCTTTCCCCAGCCGCCTCACGCATCATTCCGATGATGGTCTGGGCGAGCCCCTCGGCCTCCTTCAGGACCACATTTCCGACAAAGCCGTCACACACCACCACATCCGCCTCCCCGGAAAAGATGTCCCGGGACTCGATGGGGCCGGAAAACCATGGGACGCGGCTTTCGCGCAGGCTTTCAATGGTCCTCTGGACAAGCTCGTTGCCCTTGGTCTCCTCCTCTCCGTTCGAGAGAACGAAGACCCGGGGGTCTTTTTTCGAAAAGAGATGGCGGGCCAGGACCCGTCCCATGTGGGCAAAGGAAACAAGGTGGGAGGGTTTGCAATCGACGTTGGCCCCCCCGTCCACGAGGATGAAATGGCCGTTCAGGGAGGGAAGAATGGTTCCAATCGCCGGTCGCTCAACTCCGTCGAGCCGGCCAAGAACCCACATGGCCGAGGCAAGGGAGGCTCCGGAGTGGCCGGCGGAAACGACGCCGTCCACCTCTTTGCGCTTGACGAGTTCGGTCGCCATCCAGACGGTGGAACCTCGGCGTCGTCTCACATCGGAGGCCTTTTCCGTCATGGCAATGACATCCTTCGAATCAACAAACTCGAAGGGAGCGGAGAGGGAAAGGGCCCGGATCCTTTCTTCAAGGATCTTTTGGTCCCCAACCAGAACCGGATGTGTCCCGAAGGTTCGGTAGGCCAGGTCTGCGCCGGAAATCAGAGGATCAGGACCGAAGTCCCCTCCCATCGCGTCCAGGGCGATTTTCATGGCCGAAGTCGGTCTTTTCCTCAGCCGTTCTTGATGCGGAGAACGGGACGCTTGTTGTAGGTCCCGCAGGAAAGGCAGGCATAGTGCGGCTGCTTCGGCTCACCGCAGGAAGGACAGGTCACGATGGCCCCCAGGGTCAGTTTCTTGTGGGTGCGGCGCTTGTCCCGTCTCGACCGGGAAATCTTTGTTTTTGGATGTGCCACGAAAGGACTCCTTCACAGTTCGTATGGTTGTTGGCGGGGATTCACGGGAATCACCCGTCGAAGAGGTTTCAGACCGCCGCTAGCGACAGTCGCTGCCCAGGTCATCCTTCCGGGTGGCAGGAGCAGCTGCCCGTATTCCTGTTTTCCCCGCATTCGGGACAAAGTCCCTTGCAGGCCTCGTCGCAGAGGGGGTAAAAGGGAAGGTCTGTCAGGACAAGTTCCCTGACCCAGGGTCCGAGATCGACCCATCCATCCTTTCCGTAGCGCTCAAGCTCGTCGGCTGTCGCGTTCTTCTCATGAAAGAAAAGGGTCCGCTCCCCGACCTCTCCCTTGCGGACAAAGGCCTCAAGGCAGCGCACGCAAGAGAGCGGAACTTCGTAACCAACGGTCACATCGACCATCACATCGGTCCCCTCGCGACCGAGGGTTCCCGTGATCCGTCCCTTCATCGCCCGGAACTCGGCCTCCGTCTCGCTGACAAGAAAGACCCCGGGCGCCCCGGCGATCGCCTCAGACAGGGAAAGATCGAGGGCCATGGGCTCCGAAAGCCGAAGATCGGGTATTTTGTCGATATGATATTTAAGCATCACAAAACGGTTATTTTATCGGTCGAGGATCAATGTGTCAACCATTGATCCAGGTCGTCCGAGAAAGTCTCCGATCCATTCCGGAAGGCCCGATACCGGGAGAAGATGACGCTCGCCCGTCTTTCGGACCTTGAGCTCCACGCGGTCCTCCCGAAGATTCCTTTCTCCCAGGATGACCTGAAGAGGAAAACCGCAAAGATCGGCGTCAGCAAATTTCACTCCGGGACGGGCTTCCCTGTCATCGATCAACACCTCTCCGGGAAATCGTTCCTCGATGATGGCCGCAATCCTTTCGCCCCTGGCCGTCATCTCCTGATCCTTTCCTCCGAGGGGCAGGACACAGACGGCCCATGGCGCCATAGCCAATGGCCAGATGATCCCGCTGTCATCGTGGGACTGCTCGATGGCCGCGGCGAGGAGGCGGCTCACCCCGATCCCGTAGCACCCCATGTGGAAGAGGGTCTCCCGTCCATCCGGGTCGAGGAATCCGGCGTCCATCGGCTGGCTGTACCGCTGCCCGAGATCGAAGACATGGCCGACCTCGATCGCCGTTGTCCGTTCGAGAAGCTCCTGGCAGAGGGGGCAATGGGTGGCCTCGCCCGCAAGCTCGATGTTCGAGGCCCAGGAGCAGGACGGGCAGAAGACTACGGTATCTTCTCCGGAGGGGGCGAGGACCATGAACTCGTGGGAGGAAGAACCCCCGATCATCCCTGTGTCCGCTTCCACCATCCGGACAGAGAGGCCAAGCCTCGAGAAAATCCGGAAGTAGGCCTCCTGCATCACACGGTAGCAGGCGGCCCCCTCCTCACCGGATCGGGCAAAGGAATAGGCGTCCTTCATCACGAACTCGCGCCCGCGCATGAGACCGAATCGGGGGCGCATTTCATCCCGGAACTTGGTCTGGATCTGATAGAGGGTCACGGGCAGCTGACGGTAGCTCCGGAGGAGCCCCCGGGCGAGGTCGGTCACGACCTCCTCGTGGGTCGGACCCAGGGCAAAGGAGCGGTCATGGCGGTCCTGGATCCGGAAGAGTTCCTTTCCATACTTGTCCCACCGGTCGGTCGCCTGCCAGAGCTCGGCCGGCTGAAGTGCCGGCATCAGGATCTCGAAGGCTCCCGCCCGGTCCATTTCCTCCCGGACGATCGACTCTATCCTGCGAAGGACCCGGGCCCCCAGGGGGAGGAAATCATACAGGCCTCCCGCCACTTTCTTAACATAGCCTCCCCGGAGCATCAGCCGGTGGCTGACCACCTCCGCCTCGGCCGGCTCCTCATGAAAGGTCACATAGGGAAGGCGGGTTGTTCTCACGAATTCTCCGCCGACAGAACCCGTTCAGTCGCCATGGGCAAATCGACGCGATGCCCGTCTTCGGTCCTGAGGGAGGTCAGACCGGCAGCGCGCATCATTTCCACCTTTTTCTCGACCTGGGCGATCAGAAGCTCCTCGAGATCGGCGGAGGGAATCTTCTTCACGACCTCCCCGTTTTCAAAAAAGATGCCGACTCCCTGTCCCCCGGCGATTCCCAGATCCGCCTCCTTGCCCTCACCGATTCCGTTGACGACACACCCGAGGATTGAGACATCCATCGTCTCCTGGACATGGGACAATCGTTCTTCGACCCGGGCGGCCAGTCCCACCACATCGATTTCGAGGCGGCCGCAGGTCGGACAGGCGATGACATTCACTCCCCTTTTGCGAAGTCCCAGGGACTTGAGAATCCCCCAGGCCACCTTGACCTCCTCCACAGGATCGGCCGCCAGCGAAACCCGGATGGTGTCCCCGATGCCGTTGGCCAAGAGAAATCCAAGACCCACCGAGGACTTGACAGTCCCCGAGAGGAGAGGACCGGCTTCGCTGACGCCGATATGCAGGGGATAGTCGCAGCGCTCCGAGGCCAGACGGTAAGCATCGATAGTGTCAAGAACGTTGGAAGCCTTGAGGGAGATCTTGATATCGAAGAAGTTTTCCTTCTCGAGAAGGGCCACATGGCGCATGGCCGACTCCACCATGGCCTCCGGTGTCGGATGGCCGTAATAGTCGAGAAGGTCACGCTCGAGCGATCCGGCGTTGACGCCAATCCGGACAGGAAGCCCCTTGTCCTTCAAGCGATCGACGATGGCCCGGATCTTGGTCTGGCTTCCGATGTTTCCAGGGTTGATGCGGACCGCATCCACCCCTCCCTCGATCACCGTGAGGGCCAGATGGTAATCGAAATGGATGTCGGCGATCACGGGGATGGGAGAGCGCTTGTGGATTTTTCCGACCGCCTCGGCGGCCTCCTGGTCCACGACGGCCAGACGGATGATCTCGCAACCGACCTTGGCCAGATCTTCTATCTGCCGGAGGGTCCCCTCAATATCCCGGGTATCGGTTGTCGTCATCGACTGGACTGCCACAGGAGCCCCGTCTCCGATCGGAACGGAGCCGACCATGATTCTCCGGGTTTTTTTCCTCTTTATCTCCATGAGAAGACTCCTTATCTCGTTATCCCAAATACACGCATGATATCGTTATAGAAGGCAAAAACCATAATCGTAAGCAAAATGACAAATCCGACCTGCATCGACAGCTCCCGGACCCTGAGAGAGGGCGGCTTTCTCAAAACACCCTCGAAGGCCAGAAAGAGGAGATGGCCCCCGTCAAGAACGGGAATGGGAAGAAGGTTCATGACACCTAACGTCACACTGACAAACCCCATGAAGACAAGAAGGTTCGAGAGCCCCGACTTGGCGGCCTTTGCCGACATCTGGGCGATAAGGATCGGTCCGCCCAGGTTTTTGGGAGAGATGTCACCGGTGATCATCTTTCCCAGAGAGATGAGGTTGATGGTGGCGATCCGCCAGGTCTTGATGACGGCAAGCCCCAGCCCCTCGGAAAACCCGTACCGGAGGGTCACGAAGGTTCCGGAAGGGCCAACCCCGATCTTCCCCTGCTTTTCGGCTTCTCCGAAAAGATTCTTTCCCGATTCAATCCTGGGAACGATCCTGAAGGAGAGGGTCGACTCTCCCCGCCGGACGGACAGGAGCACATCATGCCCCCCCTGCCGTTCGATCATCTTCCGGAGGTCGTCCCACCGGGAAATGGTCTGGCCGTTGACGGAAAGGATCCTGTCCCCCTTCATGATGCCGGCCGAAGCCGCAGGGGATCCAGGCAAAACCTGGCCCACCACGGCTTCCATGACCGGAAGCCCGGACCAGAAAACCGCAGCAAAGAGGAGAATGGCCAGGATGAAGTTTGCCACCGGTCCGGCGGCCGCGATCATCATCCTCTTCAAAACGGGAAGGGCGGAAAAGGAATGGGGAAGATCCTCGGGAGCCACTTTCTCGGGATCGGTCTCGCCCAGCATCTTCACGTACCCCCCCAGGGGGATCCAGGAAAGGCGGTATTCCGTCTCCCCCACGGTTTTGGCGATCACCTTCGGACCGAATCCGATCGAGAACTTTTCGATCTTGACTCCGAACCTCTTTGCAACGAGGAAGTGGCCCAACTCATGGATCAGGATCAGAACCCCGATCACGACAATGAATGAAACTATGGCTGTCAAGCGTCTCTGCCTTTCATCAGGGGGAACTCAGAAGGGAACGGAGGCCGGACTCTGGACTCCGGTCTGCGCGACGGCTTCCTCTGCAAGGGCCGTGGCACGGGCGACCGCCCTCCGTATTTCCTCGAGGGAGTCCGGAACGGTCAAGGGAGCCTCTGACAGGACCCGTTCCCATATTTCAAAAATACCGGTAAAGGAGATCCGTCCCTCCAGAAAGGCCTGGACGGCCACCTCGTTCGCCATATTGAGGTAGAGAGGACCCTGCCCGGCCCGGGCGATCGATCGGGCGGCAAGGCGAATCGCCGGGAAGGTGTCATGGTCGGGAGCAAAGAAGGTCAGCGTTCCCGTCCGGGCCAGATCCAGAAATGGAACACCAATGGGGAGCCGTTCCTCCCCGGAAATGGCATAGGCGATCGGTCCCTTCATGTCGGGAACCCCCATCTGGGCCAGGACCGATGCATCCTCGAATTCGACCATCGAATGAATGATGCTCTGGCGATGGACAACCACCTCGATGCGGTCGGCGGGAAGATCAAAAAGCCACCGCGCCTCGATCAGCTCAAGCCCCTTGTTCAGAAGGGTCGCCGAATCGATGGTGATCTTGGGACCCATCTTCCAGGTGGGATGGTTCAGGGCCTCTTCGCGTGTCACGCCATCTAAATCGGTCCGCGTCTTCCCGAAGAAGGGACCGCCGGAGGCCGTCAGGATGACCCGCCGGACGCCTGACCAGGGATGGCCCCTCATGGCCTGGTAGATGGCGCTGTGCTCGGAATCGACGGGAACCAGCCGGGCGCCCTTCAGGCGGATCCTGTCGATCACCGTCTGCCCGCCCACGACCAGGGTTTCCTTGTTGGCCAGGGCGACGGTCCGGCCAGGAAGGATTCCCTCCCATGTCGGCGCAAGCCCTGCCTCTCCGACGATGGCGGAAAGGAGGACCTCCGATTCCGGAAGGGCCGCCACGGCACAGGCCCCCTCCGTTCCGGCCATGACGCGGATCCCTGAGCCGGAAAGCTCCTCCCGAACCTGATCATAAAGGCTTTCGTCAACCGACAGGAGTTCCGGAAGAAACTCGCGCGCCTGCAGAAGGATCAGACCGAGGTTTTTCCCGCAGGCCAGACCTCTGATCCGGAAGCGGCCCGGATGGGCCCGGACGATGTCCAGCGCGGAACGCCCGATCGACCCCGTCGATCCCAGGATGGAAAGGCCGACACGGCCCCCTGCCTTTATTTCGTTGTTGTGCATCTCGGTCCTCTCCTAGACGATGACGGGAGAGCTGAGTCCCTCGTAAAAAATAAGGACTCCATACAGGACAGGCGCATTGAAAATGAGGCTGTCCACCTTGTCGAGCATTCCTCCGTGCCCCGGAAGAAGTTGGCCCGAATCCTTGACCCCGGCCTGTCTCTTGAACCCCGACTCCACCAGGTCTCCCAGCTGTCCGGTCATGGATAGCAGGAGGGAGATCCAGAATATGGTCCCCCGGGACAGAGGGGCCGGGAGCCAGGAAACGACCAGAACACTGAAAAGAACCCCGACGACGGTGCCCCCGATCGCCCCTTCCCAGGTCTTCCCAGGGGAGATGGCCGGGGCCATCTTGTGTCGCCCGAGCAGCTTTCCGATAAAATACGCCCCCGAATCGACAATCCATGTCAGGGCCAGAAGATACAGGATCCAGCGGGCCCCTCCCGGAACACCCCGGATCAGGAGAATCGTCCCGAGAAGGAACGGAATGTACATGACGCCGAGCCAGACGACCGGAAGCTGACCCATCCGGGAAACTCCCCCGGAAAGAAGCGTTCCCCCCATGACAGTCAGAAGAAGAAGGGCCGCCACCACCTCGAGTGTTTCCGGGGGAACGGATCCGGTGCTTTTGAGATAGATCACGTAAAGAAAACCCGCCCCTGCCGTCAAACCAAGCCAGACACCGCTATCAAAAGAAATCCCGGGAAAAAGCCGATAGAACTCATACTGGGCCAAAACGACAAATCCGGCAAGAACCAGGAAAAAAAGGAACGGGGTCGCCCACAAGACCAGAGCCACGATCATCGGGATCGCGATCGCCGCCACGACAAGACGCCGGACAAGCTCCATCAGCGTTCCGTCGCTCCGGATGTGACCGCGGAGGTTCCACCTTCGGCACCGAAGCGCCTCTGACGTTCCTGAAAGTCCAGCAGGGCCTGTTTCAGATCCTCTTCCCCGAAATCCGGCCAGTATACACCGGTAAAGTAAAGTTCCGTATAGGCGATTTGCCACAGGAGAAAATTGCTGACCCTGTATTCCCCGCTGGTTCTGACGAGAAGATCGGGAGGGGGAAGGCCAGAAGAATCAAAATACCGACCAAAGTCCTCTTGTGAAATGGCCGCCGGATCAATTTTTCCGGCGATGGCGTCCGACGCCATCCGGCGGGCGGCGGCCAGGATCTCCTCCCGTCCCGAATAGGAAAGGGCCAATGTCAGGTCCATGGCCACGCCCCGTCCTGTGCTCGCCTCAACCTGCTCAAGACGCCGCAAAACGCTTTGAGGGAGGCGGGACCGGTCACCTATCGCCCGGAAACGGATCGATTTCTCGATCATGAGAGACTCTTCCCGGTCCAGATAGTCCTCGAGAAGATGCATCAGGGCATCGACCTCAAGTCGAGATCTTTTCCAATTTTCCCACGAGAATGCATAGAGGGTCAAATAACGGATGCCCCAAGCCCGGCAGGCCGTCACCGTTCGCCTGACCGACTGGGCCCCCTGGCGATGGCCTGCCACCCTTGGAAGATGACGCTTCTGGGCCCAGCGGCCGTTCCCGTCCATGATGATGGCCAGATGGACCGGTGGCCGCACAAGCCAGTCGGGAGCCTCCCGGGTCCGGGGACCCATCGTGTCCGGCTTGGAAATCATTTTGTCTGTCCGGCTCCGGAAGGGCGGTTCAGGAGGGTGGGCTCTGCCGCCCCCTTCCGGAGAAAACGGCTGACCGTCTGTGGAAGGTGGAAATACTGAAGGGATCCTTCCTTCACGATCAGGTTCTGGATGTTCATGAAGTTGAAGACCGGCTCCGTGCCCACCACAAGCACCGGGGCTCCGGTGGCCGGATCGTCCATGACCGCAATGTCCCGGATAAAGTTCTTGACCCGGGTCAGCTCGCCTTGGAGTGTCCAGTTGACCCCTGTCCAGCGGTAAAAATAAACCTGGCCATACTGGTAGCCCTGGAAGTTTCCGAACCCCGAGGACATGGGGATATTCTTGTAGACAATGGCGATGGGCCTCCCCGGATCACCCGGAGGAACAAGGACGAGGATGCGCCCCTTGACCCGGACGCTTCTGGCCTGGACCGGCAAAAGGGCATGGGGTCGCCCGAAGACAAAATGGTTCGAGTACCCTCCGAGAAAGATCGGGCTCTTGAACCGAAGGTCCCCCCGCTTGTCGTAATATTCGAGATGGTTGTCCCCGGCAATTTTCAGGAAGGCATTGGTCCCTCCCGTCCGCACAGGAAGGGTTCCGAGAAGGGTGATGGCCTTGGGCCAATCCACCCGGTCTCCCTTTTCAAAATGGTCAAGCTTCCACCGGAGGGAATAGATATGGCCCAGAAAGGCGTTGTTGACGCCCATCTTCTGCCCGATCAGGCTGTAGCTCCCGTCAGACATGGGGACGATCCGGATATACCATGGAAGATGCTTGGCGATGCGACGGAAGGTCGTGCCGTCGTAGTCGAGAACATAGGAATCAGGCTGGCCACCCACGATGTTCGTGACGGCGATCTGGTCCCGTCCCGGGTGCTCCTTGTCCGGAGGAATGACCGGGCCGGAGGAGATGAAGACATGCCGGTTGGCCTCGACCCGCGGGTCGGATTCCCGATAATGGGTCCGGACGCGACTTTTACCGATCGTTCCCACGATGATCCGGCGACCATCGGAAAGGGCCGTGATCTCTCCTTCTCCCGGGATGTACCCTCCTTCAGTCAGGAAGAAGGGGATAAACGGAAGCTTCACGCTCCTAAACGGAACGGAAAGAGGAGGAAGCTTGGCGGCATGGACGTCGGGTGAGACCCCGGAGAGAAGGTCCCCTCCCCCCGACAGGGGCCGGACTCCGGAGAGGCCGGTCTCCAGCGTGAAGGCTTTTTTCCCCGAAAGGCCCCCTGCAATTTCCAGGTTGAGAAGAACATGGTCGCCCAAAAGGGTCGTATCAATCAGGATCAGGCTCTGGGCACGGAGATTTCTGGCGAGTCTTGCCCGAAATGAAGGGTCGGTCAGGGAGCCCTTCCCCATCTTACGGATGGCAAGGTCGACGCGGAAGGGGTCGACCACAGAAAAGCGCCGGGATTTCTGGAGAGCCCGCGTCAGGTGGCTCATGACCCCGAGGTCCGCGTAGCGGGAGGCTGGAACGAGGGCCACCCGGACCAGGGACTCCGGCATCCGGAACATGTCCCCCGCCTTGACCGACTCCTTTCCCGAAAAGAACCCCCGAGAAGAATCGGGATCTACGGAGGTAAGCTCGACCCATCCCACCCTTTCTTCCCGGTGACCGATCACAAGCCCTGTATAGAAATCACGAAACGGGGGTCCGGGCCGGTAGACCATGACCACGGCCCCCTGATAGAGGCCCTGGACGCTCCCCCGGTCGAGGGCCACCTGGTCGCCCGGGCCTGTCTCCGTGATCTGTCCCTGCCCCGGGGGAAAGAATGTCTCGAGGATATGGACCACGTCGGAGGTTCTGGCCATGACCTGCTGTCCGGAAATGGCCTGGCCGGTGGAGGATCCTTTGGGAGAAGCCGGGATGGTTGCTGCCGGAGAGACGGCAGGAAACGCCCCCATGAGAAATCCCATGGACAGGGCCCCCAACAGCGCCCACATTCCGGAAAAAGAGCGGATATCCCGACCCGAACGCATTGAGAAAGACGTCTCCTTTTTCACACGATCCCCGTTATTGTTCCGTCAGGTGAGAGACTGACCCGGGAATAGGCCGGGTCCCGGGGAAGTCCTGGCATCGTCTGGGTCTCTCCGGCAATGGCCAGAAGGAATCCGGCACCCGACAGGATCCGGATCTCCCGGACAGGAAAGACAAATCCTGAAGGAGCTCCCAGCTTGGACGGGTCATGGGACAGGGAGGCCCAGGTCTTGGCGATACAGACCGGAAATTCGGCCGCGGGTGTTCCCGAGATGCGGTCGAGTTCCGACCGGGCGCTATCCGACCACGACAATGACCCGGCCCCGTAAATCCGCGTTGCCACCATCTCGATCTTCTTTTCGGGAGAATCGGAAAGTTCGTAAAGAGGTTTCCAGGAGGACTGCCCACTTTCTGCGGCGTCAAGAACTGCCCTGGCAAGGGATTCGGCCCCTTTCCCCCCTTCGGCAAAGTGGGTGGAAACAACAGCATCGGCCGCTCCGGCCTTGCGGGCGGCGGAGGCGATGGCCGCATGCTCCTCGGGACTGTCGCCGTCCAGCCGGTTGATGGCCACCACAACGGGAACC
>JAJYPO010000204.1 GCA_021795275.1 Nitrospirota bacterium
CTTGATCGGCAATCACCAGAACGCGGCCTTCAACTATCGGGCTTCGGCCCAGAACTCCGAGAAATCCGCCAAGAAGGAAGCGGATCTCCAGAACCACATTGTCGCTGCGATGAAGTTTATCGATGCAGCCAGGAGCCGGCTCTCCTCGGCCCAGGAATATCAGAAGATCGGGAATCCTGTCTGGGCCAAGAACATGTTTGACAAGAGCAGTGAAGACCTCACCACCGCCGCAAACGAGATCAAGGCCGCCCAGTCTCCCCTTTCAAACTAGGTCGTCCGGCTGGCCCGGGGATTACCGCCCCCGACGTTCAAATCGGCGTTTTTTGCTTGATCCCCGGGTCTCTGAAAGGTTGGACGCCTCCTCCTCGAGAACGAAGTCGCACCTGAGCCGCTGGAAGTCGACCTTGGCGACTGTCACCCGGACGGCATCCCCTACGGAAAAGGTTCGCCCCGTCCTTTCCCCGCGAATCTGGTGCCGGTCTTCCCTGTAGACGTAATAGTCATTTCCAAGCTGACTGATGGGGATCAGCCCTTCGACAAAGAACGGGACAAGCTCGACAAAAATTCCGTAGGAGGCGACTCCGGTGATTCGCCCGTCGAAACTCTCCCCGAGATGCCGGGACATGAACCGGACCTTCTTGAAGTCGATCGCCATCCGTTCCGCTTCCGTGGCTTTGCGCTCCTTTTCGGAACAATGCTGGGCCACCCTGGAAAGGGGGGCCGGAAGAAGGGCCTCCTTCCCTTGAGGGGAGGAGAGAGCCAGAAGCCTGTGAACCACAAGATCGGGATATCGCCGGATGGGGGAGGTAAAATGGGTGTAATCCGAAAAGGCAAGTCCGAAATGTCCCATCGGTCTCTCGTCATAGCGGGCCTGTTTGAGGGAGCGGAGGACCGCATAGTGGACAGGATGCTCGACGGGGGTTCCCTTGGTCTTTTCGAGAATCAGGGAAAGGTCCTTCGGAGTGACGGGATCGGGGCGACCAACGGTGATCCCCAGGGAGTCCAGAAACTTGTAGAGGTTGTCGATCCGCTCCGGAGCCGGAGACTCATGGGCCCGGAAGATCGCCGTTCCCAAGCGCTCCGACAATCGTTGGGCCACGAGAGTATTTGCCAGCAGCATGAATTCTTCAATGAGCTGATGGGACAGGTAGCGGGGAGAGCGGAGGATGTCGACAGGCTCACCCCTCAGATCCAGGACGATTTCGGGCTCGGGGAGATCGAAGTCGAGACTTCCCTTGGCCATCCGGCGTTTCCGGAGAAGCTGCGCCACGGCCCACATCTGTTCCAAAAAGGGTGTCCAGGACCGGTAACCTTCCGACGGGTCACCCGAGAGAGCCCGGTGAACCTCGGAGTAGGTCATGCGCTTTCTGCTCCTGATGACCGACGGGGTCACCGACCAGGAGAGGACGGAGCCGTCCCTGTCGATCTTCGCGAACACCGTGCGGGCCAAACGATCCTCGTCAGGATTGAGGGAGAGGACCCCGTTTGAAAGGACCTCCGGAAACATCGGAAGAACCCTGTCCGGAAAGTAGACACTCGTGGCCCGGTCAAAGGCCTCACGGTCAAGAGGAGAGCCCGGGAGGACATAGGTCGACACATCGGCGATATGAATCCCCAGTGTCCATGTCCCGTCGGGAGCCGGCACAAGGGAGATCGCATCATCGAAATCCTTGGCTGAATCCCCGTCGATGGTCACGATCTCGAGAGAGCGCAAGTCTTCCCTACCCCCGTCCGGGACGATCGGCACTCCGGCGGCCCGCTCATTGGCGACCTCTTCCACTTCCTGGGGAAAACTGACGGGAAACCCGAAGGAGGCGATGACAAGATCGGTGTCGATGGCCGGGTCACCGTCGATCCCAAGGACCGAGGCGATGCGGCCGGAAGGAACGGCCGCCACATCCGGATAGGACGTCAGATGAAGGACCACAAGCGTTCCGTCTCCCTCGGGGAGGGGGGGAATCGGTTCTTCGACCCGAAAAAGCTGCCGGATTCTCGCATCTCTCGGACGGACAAACAGTCCCCCGTCCGTTTTCAGGAGGAGACCGGGAAAATCGGTCCGCCCATGGGCCAGGACATGCGATACAACGCCTTCCCGCCGCCCCCTGGAATCCTCTCCCATGATATGGCAGACAACCGTGTCTCCATCGATGGCGCCCGCAAGGAAATGCGCGGGCACAAAGACATCCTTTTTCCCTTCCGGATCGATGACAAACCCGTAGCCGTCCCGGTTGGCATCGAGACGTCCCGTAAGGGAGGGAAGGCGGGACGGATCGGCAAGGCGGCCGTCAGGAAGCCGCAGGACTGATCCGGTCCGGACAAGCCCTTCGAGCTCTTCTTCGGCGGCTTTTCTCAGGTTGCGGTTTTTCTTCGGAATCAGACGACGAAGAAGAAGATCGAGAGACACAAGGGTTTCAGGAGATGAGGCGAGTTCCGCGACAATCCGTTCGGCCCAGGTGGATATGACTTCGGTGGATGCGGCCAGGGGTTTAAGGTCGGCCCCAGGAGTACCCCCACCGGGCCTCCGCCTCCGCCGTCTTTTCTTTTTTTCAGGCAATTCCAAGATTTTCTCCAACCACGATCGACAGAATCTCCCGCCGGGGAAGATTCCTCCATCAGATAAAGTATTGTTCAGGCCTGATATCCTACCACACGGAGCCAGGAGTTAAAAGTTATTTTTTTCAGAGGGACTTGATATGCCCAAAGAATCTTAATACAATTTACCAGTTTGCACGCATTAAGGAGTTTCGGTTGATTCTGCCGCTGTCCCCAGTTACCGTTTGTTGCTGATGAGCCGAGACCCGTCGGGCACCATCATCGATCAGTGCCAACAACAAGAGGGATTCCGCCGGCAGCAGAAAGTTTGCAAGGAAGCAAAGGAGGCAGATCCGGGGGGAAGAGTGCCATTTATCGTTTCATAAGGGTCTTTGCAAAAACGAAACTTGGGACAAACTCATTTAAGGAGGAATGAATGAAGGGTTTAAAAAAAGGTTTGCTGAGCCTCATGCTTCTTTCAGCCCTTGGCTGGACGGTCACTCCGCTGTCAATGGGAATTGCCCTGGCGGATAATGCCGCACCGGCGACTCCAGCGGCGAAGACGGCACCGGCCAAGGCTCAAGCTAAAAAGCCGGTCGCCAAGAAGAAGGCGGCAAAGAAGCATGTGCGAACCGCACACAAGGGTGCTCCAGTATTCGTGGGATCCATCTCGCACATCGACATGAACGCCTCTCCCATGACCATCACTGTGGTCAAGAACGCCGGGAAAAAGTCAGAATTCGTCTTCGGCGGGGATCTTTCTTCAAGGACTGTGGTTTTCAAGGGCCGGAAGAAGGTCGGCATGAGCGCCCTCCAGGAGGGACAGAGGGTTGTCCTCCGGTATCACCGGACTCATGAATCCATTGCCGTGACGGCCATTCACATCCGTTAAGAAGGACAAAACTGAACATCTGACTCCTGACCCAGCGGTGAGGGATCAGAAAATCAAAAATTCGCTGCGGCGAAAAATCAAGAAAGAAGGAGATTCTGATGAAATTCGGTCAATCCAAGGGTTTGCTGGCTTTGGTCGTTGCGGGCGTACTGGGCCTTGCGGGATGCGCCTCCTCCGGTGGTGCCAACTCCGGATCCACCGAGAGCACCCAGGCCACGGCTCCGGCTCCAGCTCCGGCCACTGAAAACAATTCCATGGCTTCCCAGCCTGTCTCCGAGATGGATCCCCTCAAAAAGGATGTCCGTTTCGGCTTCGACCGGGCCATCCTGACCTCCGAAGACCGGGCCATCCTCAAGAAGGATGCCTCCATTCTCAAGGCCCATTCCGGAGTCA
>JAJYPO010000030.1 GCA_021795275.1 Nitrospirota bacterium
GATCCTGGCCATGATTCCGACCGCAATCGGGATGGGGGTCGGCTCCGGCGCCGAGGAGCCGCTGGCCCGGGCCGTGATCGGGGGCCTCATGGTCATGACGGTCCTGACGCTCGTTCAGGTCCCCATTTTCTATGTGATCCTCCACACCTGGGCGGAGAAATGGAAGGCCCGGGGAGCAGGGAGATAGTTAGTCCTTGGGGTGAGGATGCATCATGGAAGGGGACCGGCTCCTGTTCGCGGGAGCCGGTGAGAAAAGTCCAAAGGGGAGGGGGCGGATCAGTCGGGGGAGACGAAGGGAAAGTCGGACACTTCGTAGGATTGGCCCGTTCCGTCGATGAGGGCCGTCCCCGGCTCCCAGTGAGCCCGCTTCACGTACCCCAGACCGATGACGCCTCCGGCGGCGGGAGAATCGGCGAGCGAGGTGAGGGTTCCGGCCTCCGAGCCGTCAAGGGCCGAATAAAGGGGGCGGGGGCAGGCGGTTTCCTGGATCTTCGGGCTCTTGGACCGGAGCCCGGTGAGCTTTCGGGAGAGCTGACCCTGGAACTTGAGACGGGTGACCGGCTCCTGGCCCACATAGCAGCCCTTGTTGTAGGAGACGGCGACGGCGTCGAGGCCGGCCTCTGCCGGAAAATGGCCTTCGTTCAGTTCAAAGGGGGGAAGGGGAATGCCGCATTCGAGGCGGTAGGTCTCCATGGCTTCGGGAGAGAGGATCGTCCCCCCGGCCGAGAGGACACGGCGCTCGAGATCCTGGAGGGTTTTTTCGAAGGTTTCCCTGGGGATCCAGAGATCGATCCAGGGGCCGGCCTCCCGTTCGAAGGCGAACTGGTGAGGGTGAAGGAAGGCAAATCCGCCCCCCGCGAGGATTCGGAGACCGTCTTCGGCCGGATCGCTCGAAAAGAGGGGGGTCGCGTGCGCCGGCGCTTCCCGGCCGACCAGGGTCAGGCTCCGGAACGCTCCTGTCAGGGAGGCGATCGAGGCCTTTGTCCGGAAGAACAGGTATTTTTTGAGGTGGGCCACGAATTCATCCTCCATCCCTCCGGAAGGAGAGAGGAGGATGTCGTCGGGGCGGACGCCGATCCAGGTGTCGAACAGGATCCGGGCCTTGGGATTCAGGAAAAAGCCGTAGCGAAGGGAACCCGTCGGCTGTGTTGCCACGTCCTGGCAGAGAAGCCCCTGGAGAAAGGTGACGCGATCCTCCCCGGAGACGGAGACGAGGGACCGGGAAGTGGCGTGAGCGAAAAGTCCGGCGTGGGCGTGAGCCGGCCGGGTATCTGTGGGTTGTGTCTGCATGGATGCGGGGCTCCTGGAAAGGAATTCCGGGTTTTTCTCCCGGGAGTTGTCGTCTGGGTCCGTGAAAGCGTCCTTTGCTGATATTAGGGAGACGAATCGAATGGTGTCAATGATTAGAAAAAATATCCCGACCGGCGGGGCCGGAGGAAAAAAAGATGAGTGACGGAGAAGCCACCCCCGGACTGAATCCCGATGGAGGTCCTCCGTCCGGAGAGGACCACGAGTCCTTCCGTCCGGAATGGAAAAACGAAATCGACCTCACCGATGTGCATCTTTCTTCCCGCGCCCGACGGATCTTCCTCGTGGTCTTCGCCGTCCTGATCATTGGACCCCTCATCCTTTTCGTCTACTACTGGATCTTTCCTCCGAAGCCTCCGGTCCAGCCCCTTGCGGTGGTCCAGGTCCTGCCGGTCCGCCTCCGGACCCTCCACCACAAGGTGACGATCCCGGCCGGAATCGAATCTTTCCGGAAGGCCATCCTGTACGCCCATGTCCCCGGATATCTGAAATACCTGAACGTCGACAAGGGGGACTACGTGCACAAGGGCCAGGTGCTGGCCTACATCCAGGATCCGGAACTCTATCAGACCTACCGGCGTTCCGTCGCCCGCGTCCGGATAGCCGATCTCACCTACCACCGGATCAAGAGGGTCTGGCTCGACCATCCGGCGCTCATTTCGAAGGAGCGGGTCCAGCAGAAACTGGCGTCCTACCTGAAGGCGGTCGCGGAAATGCGCCACGAGGAGGCCCTGATCGCCTACAAGACCATCGCCGCGCCCTTCGACGGAATGATCACCCATCGCTACGTGGATCCCGGCAAGCTGATATCCGAGGGAACCAACGCCACCGCGACCGCCCAGCCGATCGTGACGCTCGAGCAGGTGGATACCCTCCGGGCCTACGTCTGGGTCCCGGCCGACGTGGCACCCCTGATCCGCCGGGGCCAGCGGGTCAAGGTCCACTTCGCGGGGCTCCCTCACCAGACCTTCTGGGGCCGGGTCACGCGGTATGATTTCGAGGAAAGTCAGAGGACGCGCACGATGCGGACCGAGGTCGACATCGACAACCCGGGATTCGTCATCCATCCCGGCATGTACGGCAAGTTCACCTTCTATCTCCAGCGCTTTCCCGACTCGATCCTCATTCCGGGAATGGCCGTCATGGCCCGGCGCGACAAGCCCTATTCGGTCATGATCGTCAAAAACGGAAAGGCTCTCGAGGTTCCGGTGACGCTGGGCATCGACAATGCCAAGTGGGTCCAGGTTCTCTCGGGTCTCTCGGCCGGGGACGAGCTTGTCCTCGCCGGGAAATGGCATGTCCACTCAGGGGAGAAGGTCAAGGCCGTTCCCTACAAGGCGGTGCCGTTCCGGCCAGCCCGACAGCTGTAACGCGCGTCCGAAGCCCATTCCCGTCCGGACGTTCTATGGAAGGATCGACTGCGATGATCTATGAAGAAAGAAGCAAGGCAAAAAACCTCCTGCCGTCGAAGCCCGACCCGAAGGGGGGAACCCGTGGCGCGAGAGCCCTCGCCGGACTCCTGGCCGCTCTTCTTGGAGCGGCCGGGCTCGGATTCCCCTCTCCGGCCCAGGCGGACAACCAGACGGTCATTTCCTCGGAGGACGTTCCTCCCGACACACTTTCGGTCGACCAGGCGGTCAGCTTTGGCCTTGCCCACCATCCGAAACTTTTTTGGTTTCGCCACACGGTCAAGAAGAAAGGGGCCCGGGTCAAGGTTTCCAAATCCCATTTCTATCCCCATGTCGGCGTGGGGGCATTGTACGGGATCGCCAATCCCGGTCTTGGCAACGAATTCATCAACAACCTGAATTTCGTGACGCCGGTCTTTCCCATGGATTACACCAAGATGGGCCCGCTCTCCGCTCCGAACGAGCCGGCCGGTCTCGCGACGATCGGCGTCAACCAGCTCCTCCTTGACTTCGGCAAGTTCGAGCACCGGGTCAAGCAGCGTCTCGCGGGCAAACGGGCCTCCGAGTTCTGGCTGTACAGCCAGGATGCCTGGGTCATTCTCCAGGTGAAGGAAGCCTACTACCATGTCCTTCTCGACCGGAAGCTCATCATGGTCTACCGGAAGAACCTCGAGCAGCGAAAACTGGTCAAGAATCTGACAGAATCCCTCTACAAGGCCGATTACCGCTCCCAGCTCGACTACGATCTGGCCAAGGTCGACTACGAAAAAGCCCGGGCATTGCTCGATTCCGAGAAGGACGATCTCGTGGCCCAGATCGCCCATCTGAACGATGCCATGGGTCTTGGCCAGTCCGGACGGGACGACTACCGTCTGACCGGTCATCTGGGACAGGTGTCCGATGTGGTGGCGGGGCGTGACGAGGCGGTGACCCGGGGTCTCACCTACCGGCCGGAAATCAATGCCTACCGGAACCTCTTCCAGCAGGAAAAAGAGCGGACCCGATTCATGCGGGCCCAGCACTATCCCCTGATTTCCGCTTTCGGCAACTACGGCTTCATGGCCAACCTGGTGACCGGTCAAAGTTATGTTCCCGGCATGTGGTCGGGGGGTGGCACGATCACCGTTCCCATCTACACCGGCGGAATGATCCGGGGCGAGACCGAACGGGCCCATGAAAAGTCCCGGGAGCGTCAATACGGGATTTCCGACTGGTCCCACAACATCCGATACCAGGTGGTGCGGGCCCGGGCCCGCACGCGCTCCGACCTGGCTGACATCCGGGCCTACACCGAGGCGGTGAAGGAGGCGAAGCTTGCACTGGTCCTGGGAAACAAGCGCTACTCCGCCAATCTGATCTCGATCGTCGACCTCACCCTGGCCGAGGTCTATCTCCTCAATACCGAAGCGGCTCTTGCGACCTACCAGTACCGCTACCAGACCGACCGGGCCACCCTCCGGTTCGCCGAGGGGGTGGACTACCTGGTCTATCTTCCCGGGGTCCGCAAGAAGGTGGTGGGCCAGGATCCCGTGGCCAAGTGACGAGTTGACCGGATTTTGTCCCTCTTGCTATTGTTGACGGAGGCCCGAATCAAGACGGGCGCCGGGACAGACACAGCGTGTAAGGTGGAGGATCGAGAGTGGAAAAGGTGATCATACTGGGAACGGGACCGGCGGGGCTGACGGCCGCCCTCTACACGGCGCGGGCCTTCCTGTCGCCTCTGGTTCTGGAGGGACCCCAGGCCGGGGGACAGCTCACGATCACGACCGAGGTCGAGAACTTTCCGGGGTTTCCCGACGGGATTACGGGTCCGGAGCTGATCGAGCGGATGCGGGCCCAGGTTCTCCGGTTCGGAGCCCGTATCGAATCCGCCGTGATCGAGCGCGTCGAAAGGCGGGAAGGAGGGGGCTTCCGGGTCTCGACCGACGAAGGGAAGACCTACGAGAGCTGGACGGTCATCGTCTCGACCGGCGCTTCGGCCAAGTTCCTGGGGCTGCCCTCGGAGAAGGCCCTGATGGGAGCGGGAGTCTCCGCCTGCGCCACGTGCGACGGATTTTTTTTCCGGGAGAAGGAGATCGTGGTGGCGGGAGGCGGGGATACGGCGCTTGAGGAAGCGATGTTCCTGACCCGTTTTGCCACGAAAGTGACCGTCATTCACCGCCGGGACACCCTCCGCGCCTCCAAAATCATGCAGGAGAAGGCTTTCGAGAATCCGAAGATCGAATTTCTCTGGAACAAGGAAATCCTCGAGGTTCTCGACCTGTCGAAACAGCAGGTGACCGGTGTGCGGATCCGGGACACGAAGACGCAAGAGGAGTCGATCCATCCTTGCAGCGGCTTCTTCGTCGCCATCGGCCACAGCCCCAACACGGGCTTCCTTCACGGCCTGGCCGAAACGGACGCCGTGGGATACCTCAAGACGACCTCCGGGTCGAAGACAAGTGTACCGGGGCTCTTCGCCGCCGGGGATGTGTCCGATCCCGTCTACCGCCAGGCGATCTCGGCGGCAGGAACCGGCTGCATGGCGGCGATCGACGCGGAGCGCTTCCTCGAAGCCTCCGGGGTCGAAAAGAGGTAGTCGCTCTTGAAAATACTCAAAGGTGTCGCCCTGGCGGTTTTCCTGGGGCTGGTCTATCTGGGCGGGGACCTCATTGCCAACAATGCCGCCTTCATCAATACCCCGGGCCCGCTGACGCGGTTCCATGTCTATTTCACGTTGAGCCGGGCCTGGACCACGGGAGGATATCCCCTCCCGGAGGTCCACTCCCGGGAGTTTTACGGGGATCCGGCCAAGCTTTACGCCAACATCACCCATTCGATCAAGAGTTTTTCCGGTTGGCGGATCGAGAATGCGGATTCCGGTCGTCTCGTCGTTCGGGTGGCGCCTTCCTTCTGGCACCACGCCTCCCGGCTCGTGGTGACGCTCTCTCCGGTTCGGGGGGGCCTCCGGATGGATGTGGAGGCCTCCTCCCTCTCGGGGTCTCCCGATCTGGGAGCCGACCGGAACTACATTCTGAACCTGTTTCACGAAATCGGAGACGAAAATGCCATTCATCCTCCGGTCTGACCGGCGCCTTTTCCAGTCCGCCCTTCTCCTGGGAGGGTTCCTGACCGGAGTATTCTCTTCAGGCATCCCCGCCCTGGCAGCCCCTTTGCCCCTTTCCGGAGAGGCGTCCCCCGGGCCGGTGACCCAGTACTCCTCACTCGCCCTTCCGGTCAGCAATTTCGGATTCAGGGGACTCGCCCGGGACAGAAGAGGGACCCTGTTCGTCGCCTCCTCCCTTCGCAACGGGCTCTATGTCCTGCCGCCCTCCTGTCGAAGCGAGGACTGCGCGACCCTGATCCGGCTCGCCCCCTCCCTGGGGGACCCGGGGGATGTGGTGGCCGACCCGGAGCGGGGGGGGGCCTACGTCCTTCTCCGCCTGGGAGACCGGGTGACCTACGTTCCCCCCCGCTGTCTCTCGGAATCCTGTCTCCGGACCTTTCTTCTTCCGGAACGGCCGTCCTATCCCTTCCGGGCCGTTTACGACGCCGGAAGGCACAGGCTGGCCGTTCTGGACCGTCTGGCCGACCGGGTGGTCTTCCTGTCGGGAGACTGCACCCGAAGACATTGTCTCTCTTTCTTCAGTCTGCCGGCCCTGGGGCCTGCGACAGGACTGGCCTACGATCCGAAGCGGGCCGATCTCTGGGCGACCTTTGGCCGCACCGGGTCGATCGTCCGGATTCCCTCAGGCTGCCGCAAGACCTCCTGCGCGGTCTCCTACCCCGCTTCCATGGCCGGAGAATTTCCTGCCTCTCCGGCGATTTCCCCTGCCGAAGACCGCCTTTACCTGAGCCTCAGGAAGGGCTCGGCCCTGGGGTGGATCGATCTCGGGAAGAGCCCCTCTTCCCTTCACGTCCAGGATCTCGAGCCGACATCGGGCACCATCTCCCGGGCCGTGGCCCTTCCTTCTGGGGGAGTCTTTCTCGTCACCGGCGGACCCCGCCCCCACGCCGGATACTTTCGCTCCTCGAAGGACTGTCCGGAAGGGTGTTTCGACCTGCGCCTCTTTCCCTTTCCCGATGGAACGCCGGCGGCTCTGACCCCGGGAGGCCGGAAGGACCTCTGGATGACCGTCGACGATCGGGACGCCCTTTTCCGGATGAGCCTGTCCTGCGACCGGAAGGCCAGCACCCTCTCCCGGGCCTGCATCGGCCAGATTCCCTTCGAGAAGATCGAAACGCTCTACCATTCCCGATACCACCAGGAGATCCAGGTGCCGAAGGAGCCCTCTCCCGACCTCTCCCACCCCTCCGACTGACGGAGACGGGAGCGTCCGGAGAAGTCTCCCTGAAACCCGGGGCCGGGGTCGGTTTTCACCACCCCAACCGAAAGGAGACCCTCCATGATCTCGAAAAAACGCGCCATCAGGACCATGCCTCCGGAAGACCGCCTTCTCTCCGTCACTTACGGCAGCCGGGCCTTCTCCCGGGAGATTCCCCGCTTCGAGATCCCGGAAAAGGGAATCCCGGCCGAGGCGGCCTATCGTCTCATCGCCGACGAACTGAACCTCGACGGCAACCCCGCCCTCAACCTCGCCACCTTCGTCACCACCTGGATGGAGCCCGAAGCTGAAAAGCTGATCGCCGGCACGCTCAACAAAAATCTGGTGGATCAGGAGGAGTACCCGCAGACGGGGGTGATCCAGGAGCGTGCCGTGAACATGCTGGCCCGCCTTTTCAACGCTCCGAAGGGGGCCTCGGGTATCGGGACGGCGACAGTCGGCTCCTCGGAGGCGATCATGCTGGCCCTTCTGGCCCACAAGACCGCCTGGAAAAAAGCGCGTCTCGGACGGGGACTTCCCGTCGACCGCCCGAACATCGTCGCCTCAAGCGGGGTCCACGTGGTCTGGGAAAAATTCGCCCGGTACTTCGAGGTGGAGCTCCGGCTTCTTCCGATGGCCGGGGAGCGGTACACCCTTGATCCTGTGGCCGTGGCGGAGGCGGTGGACGAGCGGACGATCTGCGTCGGGGCGATTCTGGGATCGACCTACACCGGACATCTCGACCCGGTGGAGGAGATCGACCGGGTTCTTTCGGAAGTCAAAACGAAAAAAGGCTGGGACATCCCCCTTCATGTCGACGGGGCGAGCGGCGGGTTCGTCCTTCCCTTTCTGGAGCCCGATCTCGTCTGGGACTTCCGGCTCCCCCACGTCCGCTCCATCAACGTCTCCGGCCACAAGTACGGGCTGGTCTATCCGGGGATCGGCTGGCTCCTTTTCCGGGAGGAGAAGGATCTTCCGGAGGAGCTCGTATTCCGGGTCAACTACCTCGGGGGAGAGGAGGCGACCTACACCTTGAACTTTTCCCGGGGAAGCTCCATGATGCTGGCCCAGTACTACATGCTCCTCCGGCTCGGGTTCGAGGGGTACCGGCGGATCCACGCCGTCTCCCTCTCCAATGCCCGCACGCTCGCCGGAAGTCTGTCCGGCGATCGCCGCTTCCGGGTCGTCGGTCCTCCCGACCATCTCCCGATCGTGACCTTTTCGGTGGCCCCCGACGCGGGATTTTCCGAGACCGATCTGTCCGAGAAGATCCGGGAGCGGGGCTGGATCCTTCCCGCCTACACCCTTCCTTCCGATCTGAATCGCAGCTCGGTCCTCCGGGTGGTGGTGAAGGAGAACTTCAGCCGGGACATGGTCGATCTTCTTCTAGCGGACATCGACAGGGCTTCCCTTGCCCTGTCCGGAAGAGGAGGCTCCACCCGGAAGCCCCGTCGCAGGCCGGCGGTCTGCTAGTCTCCGAAAGAGCCGTCATTGAGGCTGTTTTTTGATAATTTATTTTTATAAATAATTTTTTATTGTTAATTTTTGATTTCTTAACGAAAAACATTTAGTGTTTTGGATAGGGATGGACAGACCTCCCCCGATATCGGGTCTCGACCGAGATCCGGTTTGTTTTCGGAGGCAGAAACGGATGGAGAAGGGCCGGCCGGTTCGCTGGCTGGCAGGGAGGGCCTGTGACCGGGCGCAAAAATCGCTGGGAAGAGGAACACTACCGGTTCCAGGCGATCTTCGAGTCGTCCGTCGACGCTCTCCTGGCCGTCGATCCCCAACGGCGCGTCCTCTTGGCCAGCCCCTCCGTCCAGCGGATTTTCGGGTATGATCCCTCCGAGCTCATCGGACAGTCCATCGCCGTTCTCTACAGCCGCCACGAGGACTTCGTCGAGCAGGGACGCCTCAGGTACTCGACCGAGGCCTCCGAAAGTTTCGCCCCATACGAGGTGGAGTACCGGCGGAAGGACGGAACGACCTTTCCTGGAGAGGCCTCCGGGCGAAAGATCCTCTCCTCCCGCGGAAACGGAAAGGTCGCCGGTTACATGGTCATGATCCGGGACATCTCCCGGAGAAAACAGCTCATGACCGCGCTGGCCCGGGAGCGGGAGCAGTGGTTCGTCACCCTCAAGTCCCTCGGGGATGCCGTCGTCGTGACAGACGGCCAGGGTCTGGTCTCCTTCATGAATCCCGTTGCCGAAAACCTCACCGGCTATTCCCTTCTCGAAGCGACCGGCCGCCCGGTGGACGAGATCTTCCGGGTCGAAAACGAGACGACGGGGAAGCGGATCGACGACCCGGTCGGGCGTTGTCTCGCCGGAGAACGGATGCAGGGCCTCTCCAACCATACGGCCCTTCTCTCCCGGGATGGGCGGAAGGTTTCGATCGAGGAGACCGCCTCTCCCGTTCTGGACGCCGAACACCGGATCACGGGGGTCGTCCTGGTTTTCCGGGATGTGACGGAAAAGCGCGAAATGGAACGCCGTCTCGCCTATCAGGCCCAGTTCGACCATCTCACCCAGGTTCCCAACCGCGTCCTTTTTCACGACCGCCTCGACAAGGCCCTGGAACGGGCCCGCCGCCAGGGGGCGCCGCTGGCCCTTCTGTACATGGATCTCGACAGCTTCAAGGAGGTCAACGACAGCCTGGGTCATCAGGCCGGAGACCTCGTTCTCCAGGAAGCCGCCTCCCGTCTTGTCAGTGTAACCCGGGGAGAGGACACGGTCGCCCGGATGGGAGGGGACGAGTTCACCGTCATTATGACCGGCTTCGACACGCAGGAGGGGATACTGGCCGCCGTCGACCGGATCTTCGGCGAGCTTTCGCGGCCGATCCGAATCGGGGGCCGTGATCTCGTGATCTCCGCCAGCATCGGGGTTTCCGTCTATCCGCGGGACGGGCTCGAGGCCTCGGAGCTCCTCCGGAATGCCGACATCGCCATGTACAAGGCCAAGGAGCGGCGCTCCAACGCGGTGGAGTTCTTCTCCGGGGAGATGTCGGCGGCTCTCGACCGGAGGATTTCCATGACCAATGCGCTCCGGCAGGCTCTGGTCCGTTCCGAGATCTTTCTCGAGTTCCAGCCGGTCGTCGATCTCGCCTCAAAAAAACCTGTCGGCTTCGAGACCCTGGTGCGCTGGCGCCATCCGGAAAAGGGCCTCCTGCTTCCGGGAGAGTTCATCGACCACGCCGAGTCGACAGGGCTCATCGGGAGCCTTGGGACCTGGGTCCTCAGGGAAGCCTGCCGGGAGGCCGTCCGCTGGAAGGGGGGAGGGATCTTCCTTTCGGTGAACATCTCCGGACGTCAGCTTCAGGACACCTCCTTTCCCGATTTGCTCCGGACCGTCCTCAGAGAGACGGGGCTGCCTCCGGAGAGGCTTGAGCTCGAGTTTTCCGAGTCCGTCTTTTTTCTGAAGGATGTGGGGGGCATCTTATCCGAACTTCGGAAGATCGGGGTGCGTCTGATCATCGATGATTTCGGAAAGGGTTTCTCCTCGCTGGGCTACCTCCGGAGGTTTCCGGTGGACCGGATCAAGATCGACCGGGAGTTCGTGGCGGAGATCGGACGGGATCCACGGGCCACCGCCATCGTCCGGACGATCCTCTCCCTGGCGAAGGATCTGGGTCTCTCCGCCATCGGAGAAGGGGCGGAAAGCGCGGATCAGGTGGCCTTTCTCCGGGAGAACGGGTGTTCCCTGGCCCAGGGATTCCTGTTCTCGCGGCCCCTTTCCGCCGGATCTCTGCCTCCTTTTTTCGAAAAGGACTTTCTCTTTTCGTCCCTGGAGTTGCCCTGAGGCCTTCTGTGCTTCTCCGGACCCTCCTTTCCGCCCGTTCCGCTTCCTTGTAATTTCTTTTCTCTCCCGCTAGTCTGGACAGGACGGCCTTTCGCGGACGTCTCCCCCTTGCTTCCCGAACCCCTTCCGGGGTCCCGCTCGTGTCGAAAACGATTCGGACCGATGAGCCGGCGACCGGATATAGGCTGGCTTTCTCCAACGCGATGACAGGAGGCGCAATGTGACGAACCCCCATCGACCTGCCCACGAAAAAACGTCTGCTTCCTCCCTCTCCCCGGCCTTTCTGGCCGAAGGACGCCATCGGGTCCGGATTGAGCGGGTATCCCCTTCCGTCGACGGAGGACGATATCCGGTCAAGCGGATTTGCGGGGAACCCCTCTCCGTCGAGGCCGATGTTCTGGCCGACGGCCACGAACTTCTTCGGGTGCATCTTGAGGTCCGGGATCCGGGGGAGAGCTCCTGGAGATCCCTTCCGATGGTCTCCCAAGGAAACGACCTCTGGACGGGGGAGCTGTCCTTTTCCCGGAAGGGGATGGCCTGTTTCCGGATCCTGGCCTGGATCGACGAGGTCGCCCACTGGCAGGACGGACTCGGAAAAAAAGCCCGGGCCGGACAGCGGGAGGACCTGGAGATCGAGCTTCGGGAAGGGGCCGGGATTATCCGGCGCCACATCGCCCGGGCGGGAAAGGGAAAGGTGCCGGAGGGACTCGGGCAATGGCTTTCCCGGTGGGACAGGGAGGGAGATCTGGACCAGCGGGTCCAAATGGCGCTCGACCCCGTTCGGGGAGAGAAGGCCGCGGCCTTTCCCGACCCCCGTTTTTTGACCGTCTCCGACATCATTCCGGTTCATGTGGAACGGGAGCGGGCTCTCCGGGGAGCCTGGTACGAGTTCTTTCCGCGAAGCGCCGGAACCGTCCCGGGCCTCCATGGAACCCTTCGTGACGCCGCCCGCCGCCTCCCGGAGATTGCCGCCATGGGCTTCGACGTGGTCTATCTTCCCCCGATCCATCCGATCGGCCATTCTTTCCGGAAGGGACCGAACAACACGCCGGGCGCCGAAGGGGATGTCCCGGGATCGCCCTGGGCGATCGGATCCGAAGAGGGCGGCCACACCGCCATCGATTCACGTCTGGGAACGATGGCGGATTTCCAGGAATTTCTCAAGACCGCCGAAGGGCTGGAGCTCGAGGTGGCGCTCGACCTGGCCTTCCAGTGCTCCCCCGACCACCCCTACGTTTCGGCCCATCCGGAATGGTTCCGGAGGCGTCCGGACGGATCGATCCACTACGCCGAGAATCCTCCCAAGAAATACCAGGACATCTATCCCTTCGACTTTCTGTCGGAGGACTGGGAATCCCTCTGGCAGGAGCTCCGGCGGGTCGTCCTCTTCTGGGTCGACAAAGGCGTCCGCCTCTTCCGGGTCGACAATCCGCACACCAAGCCCTTTCCCTTCTGGGAATGGCTGATGGCGGAGGTCAGATCGGTCGATCCGGAGGTGGTCTTCCTCGCGGAGGCCTTCACCCGCCCCAAGGTCATGCACCACCTGGGCCATATCGGATTTTCCCAGTCCTACACCTACTTCACTTGGAGAAACACCCGGGCGGAGATCGTCGAATACCTCACCGAACTCGTGACGCCGCCGGTCCGGGACTTCTTTCGCCCGAACCTGTGGCCCAACACCCCCGACATCCTTCACGAATATCTGCAGAAGGGGGGGCGTCCGGCCTTTCTGGTTCGTCTGGCCCTCGCCGCCACCCTGTCGGCCTCCTACGGGATCTACGGTCCGGCTTTCGAGTGGTGCGAAAATCGCTCCCTCCGGGAGGGGAGCGAGGAGTATCTCGATTCGGAAAAGTACGAAATCCGCCATTGGCGCCCCGACCCGGAACACTCCCTGGCCCCGTTCATCACCCGTCTGAACGCGATCCGGCGCGAGGTCCCGGCCCTCGGCTGGAACCACACCCTCCGTTTCCATCCGCTCGACAACGACCAGCTGATCGCCTATTCCAAGGAGGGGGAGAGTCCGGACGACTGGATCCTGGTGGTGGTCAATCTCGATCCCCACAGGGTCGAGCAGGGATGGCTGACCTTCCTGGGGGAGGAGGAGATGGAGGTCCAGGATCTCATGGACGGTGTCCGGTATTCCTGGCCTTCGGGCCCGCGCTTCATCCGACTCGACCCCGGGGATCCGGACCGTCTTCCCTTCCATGTCTTCCGGAGGATCCGGTGAGCGGCGGGGGGCTTCGGACTCTCGATCTTTCCGGAAAGAGCTGGGAGCAGCTCCCGGAATGGGCGGGAGAGGGGGCACTCTCCGACATTCTGGCCGCGGTTCTCCCCTCCCGCCGGTGGTTCGGATCGAAGTCCCGGTCCCTCCGCTCGATCCGGTTCGAGGCGATTGTCCCTCTCGACGGAGGAATCGGGGGGACAATCTTCCTCTGTCTTCTTTGGGTCTCGTTTGCGGAAGGGCCGGGCGAGCGGTACTTTCTCCCGCTGGGGCGGGGGCGGTCGGGAGAGGTTTTGGCGGCCGGGGAGATCGCCCGGCTGGATCCACCCTCCGGGGGATGCGCCCTTCTGGTGGACGGATTTTATCTTCCCGCGACCGGACGCGGACTCCTTCGGGAGATCCTTTTCCCGGACCCTGCCCGGACGGGGCTGGAGGCGTTGCGGACGGCGGCCCTCGGGCGCCGGGGAGCGACCGTCGATCCGGACCTCGTTCCCTCGGTCTTCCGGGGAGAGCAGAGCAACACCTCCCTCCTCTTCGGGAACAGCCTCATGCTCAAGGGGTTCCGGAAGCTGGTCCCCGGCATGAATCCCGACCTCGAGGTCGGAGAATTCCTGGCCCGCCGGGGAGAGTGGGTTCCCATCCCCACTTCCTTCGGGGCCCTTCTCGGGAAGTCTCCCGAAGGGGATCCCCTGGTTCTGGCCCTCCTCCAGGAATTCGTCCCCAACGTGGGAGACGCATGGTCCTGGTTTCTTTCCCGCCTTCCCCGGGTTCTTTCGGGGGAAGACGGAGGGGAGAGCCTGGATCGCTTGGTGGAACGCCTGGGGACCGGGACGGGCCGTCTCCACCGGGCCCTGGGAAGCGATCCGTCCGACCCCGACTTTGCCCCGCGTCCTTTCGGGGAGCAGGATCTCGAGGCCCTGGTCCGAGAGATCCGGGAGCGTTTCGTCCAGGCCGGAGAAGCACTGGAAAGCGCCCTTCCGGGTCTCCCCGACCCGGTTCTGAGCCGTGCCCGGACCTTCCTGTCCCTCGGGCCGGAGAAGGAGCGATTTCTGGAGGCGTGCCGGGGCGGGGGGGCGGGGGGCCTGTGCATCCGCTGCCATGGGGACTTCCATCTTGGACAAGTCCTGGTGACTCCGGAAGAAGAGGTGGTCTTTCTGGACTTCGAAGGGGAGCCGGCCCTTCCGCTGGCCCAGCGTCGGCTCCGAAAGACCCCCTTACAGGACGTGGCCGGAATGCTCCGCTCCCTTCATTATCTGTCCCTGTCGGTTCTTCCGGAATCCACGGAGGTCCGGGAGGCGACGGATCGGTGGTATGAAATCCAGTCCCGTCGATATCTACGGGCCTACGCGTCGGTGCTCTCCGGATCCCCCGGATTGCTGCCGCCGCCCGGGGCATTGGGGAGGATCCTCGCTCTCTGTCTTCTCCGGAAAGCCCTCTACGAACTTCAGTACGAACTTGACAACCGCCCCGGCTGGCTGGGGGTTCCGCTGGCGGGGATCGAGGCTCTTTTTCAAAGCCCTCCGTTCGACTTCGGAGAGGTTCCGTGAGACAGGACCCTTCGGCCGACAATCCGGCCGGTTCCAGGCGCTACCAAAGCTTCCTGGGCCTCAACCTCGTCAACCTCTGGCTCGGGGTCGTGATCGGGGTGAGCGTCCCCTTCCTCACCGACTACCTGAAAGAGTCCCGCTGGAGCTTTTCCGAGATCGGGGTGGCAACCGCTCTCTTCGGAGCGGGAACACTCCTCTTTCAGCCCCTGTCGGGCCTGTTCGCCGAAATAATCCCCCACCACAGGACGCTTCTGGCCCTGGTCGTTTTCCTCTACGGTCTGGGGCTTACCTTGCTGCCCTTTGCGGGAGGATTCCATGCGCTGGTCGATGCACTGTTGTTTCTGGCGGGAGGGGCCAGCGCTTTTTTCTTCACGCTCTCCTCCACGCTGGCCTTTTCCCTGTCGGGCCACCGGCAGTTTGCCCGGATCATGGGGCAGACCCAGATGTGGAACCACGCGGGCTTCCTCCTGTCGGCCGGGGGGACCGCCGCCCTGATCCATCGAATGGGTCTCGCGGCGGGTTTTCTCCCCATCACGCTGGGGGCGGTTCTGGGGATCCTCTCGATCGGACTGATCCGGCGCCGGGACATGGTCTATCACCAGGAGGCGCACGGGACCGCTCCGAAGGACCGTGACGAAATCCGGGACGACCGCTCCCTCGGGCGGGTCTTTCTCGACTTTTTCCGGACGCCCGCCGTACGGGTGCTGCTTCTCTCGACCGCCCTCTTTCAGGTCGCCAACGCCCCGGTCATGCCGCTCCTCATGCTCTATCTGCGCTTTCTGGACGGCGGGAACGGAAAGCTCGCCTGGGTCGTGGTCCTGGCCCAGGCCACCATGGTCCCTGTTGCCTGGGCCGCAGCCCGTCTGAGCGGGCGATGGGGCCACAAGCTCGTCTTTTCCCTGGCTTTTTTCATCATGCCGCTCCGGTCGATGATCTGCGCCTCCACCATGAACACGGAGATTCTTCTGTCGACGCAGATCCTGGACGGCGTCGCCGCGGGCATCTACGGGGTTTCGGTGGCCCTGATCGTGAGCGATCTGACCCGGGGAAGGAAGGGATTCAACCTCCTGATGGGTCTCTCCCAGATCGCCATGGCTTTGGGCTCGGTCGTGGGGCCGGCCCTCCAGGGTGTTTCGGTGGGGAATGTGGGGTTCCGCTTCGCCTTTCTCGTCTTCGCCGGAATCGCCGCCCTGGCGGCGGTCATCTTCTTCCATTTCATGCCCGACCCCCCGCGCGCCTTTCCTATTGGAGAATAGCGGAAGAGCTGTCTTTACGGCTTTGGACGCACGGAATGACCATAGGGCTGTCTGATGGCTTCATTGCCTTTTCCGCCCGGGAAAAAGGCGTGGCTCTTCTCCGTTTGGAGAGGAATGTTCCGTCTTGACAACCTCAGCTTATACTCCAGGAGGGAGAGGAACAGTCCCCATCCCCGGGACAGAATGGAGCGGTTCAGTCCGGCCTTCTGCCGGACCTTCCGGCCGGGGTTTTCTGCCGTTCCCCGGGCGCTTCCGGTCATGTTCCGGATTGTCAGGTCCTCGACATAGACGACGGCTTGGGTTTCGCCGATCGAATTAGAGGCCTTGTGGAGAAAATCCAGACGCATGTCCGAGACCCGTTCGTGGGCTCTCGCCACGCGGAGCTTCTGCTTCCGGAAGTTTTGGCTCTTCTTCCCCTTCCGGTCTTTCCGGGAGAGCTTGCGCTGCTCCCACCGGAGGCGGTCTTCGGCCCGTTTCATCGCCTCCAGAAGCTTCGGCTCCGGGCGGATCCGGGTGCCGTCCGAGAGGGTGGCGAAGGTGACGAT
>JAJYPO010000205.1 GCA_021795275.1 Nitrospirota bacterium
ATCTTTGTCCATTCGGCAAGAGACAATCCGTCAAAAAATTCTCTTCGCGGGCCTCTTTCCTGGGCGTTCTCCTGTCGGAGGCTTCCTTGAGTCCTGACTTTGACGGGGACCTGTTAAAGAAAAAGAATGAGGGGAGGGCGATTTTATGAAACGGTCAGGGGTTTCGTTCCGGAGTCCTGGCCCTGCCTTTCTGGTCTTTGGAAAATCAGGGGATCCCGGACAGAAGATCAAGTCTCCCGTCTTTCACGGGCGGGCACCAGTAGTATCCTCCCCGGACCGGGCGGGAAAAGGTGAAGAGGGCATCCACAACTCCGTCGTCCTCTCCCGCCATCCGTCTGAGGATCCGTTCGAAGGGGTCGAGGCTCCGTCCGAAGGCGATGAATTCCAGGCCGTTTTCCTCCCCCCGGGACCAGGGCATGGAGCGGCGAAGAATGAAGGCTTCCGGATCGTAGCTTTCCTGGGCGCTTCTCCGGACGTGGGCGGAGGCGGGGGCTTCTGGAAGCTCTTCGTTCGTCACCCTCTCCCGCCCCATGATCTCGTCCTGTCTTGACTTTGGAAAGGCGTTGAAGCGGGACAGGTCATGGACCCACCGCTGGACGGCCACGAAACTCGACCCTGCCAGGGGCTCCCCCGGGCCGACAATGGCCACCTTTAGGGCCTTGTCCCCCCGGGGGTTTTCAGTCCCGTCCTCGTAGCCGGTCAGGTCCCGCCCGTCTCTGTAGAGGAACGTGTCGAGGGCGTCCTCCAGAAGAAAGTCCGTCTTGAGCAGGGCCGTCAGGCTATGGAAGCGGTCGACGACCTCGGTCCGGTCTTTCCCGGTCACCATGATCCAGAGCGATCCCTGGGTGGAGGGAATGGGGCAGGCCGCCCCCGAAAAGGCCGGAAAGGTCCTGAGACCGGGAAGGGAGCCCGACAGCTCCCGGACCAGGGGATCCCCCAGGCCGACGACACACCCTGCCGGATCAATCCCGGAGGTCAGGAGGCCTATGGACCGCTCCCGGACGAATTCCGGCCCGGTTCTGAAGGTGGCGGAAAGTCCGTAGGGCGGGAAGGACGGAAGGATCAAGGGCTGGGGAAGGGCTCCTGTCATCATGGGACGCTCCTTTGGCAAGCTTGACGGGTAAAAGAAAAGAAAGAGGTCTTCCGGAGAGGCAAAAATGCCTCCGTGGCCCCGGATCTCCGTTTCCCTTTCCCGGAAAACCCGCCCCTTCCAGAGGCCCGTTTTCTTTCCTTAAGGGCGAGACTCCTCCCGGAAAGAGGAAGCCTGTCTGCCGGGAGTCGGGGGCCAGGCTTCCCCTTGTTTTGCAGGCTGGTAGCGCGACACTCCCGATCCCGACAGGGGCCGGATTCCGGCAAGGGCTGCGGAGAGGTCACGGAACCCCTGTTTCCGGTGGACGTCCTCTTCCCGGGGACGGGGGGTCCTCCGGGTGACCTTCGACCAGAAAAACCATTGCTGATGAAACTGTTCCATGAAAAATCGCTCGACATCCTCGAGAGATCGTTCGCGGTCCATGGACTCCTCCGGGGTTGGAATGGCGCCTGCCTTCCCGTCATTGGCTCGTTAAGAAGGATCCCATGCCCGCATGACGGGAGTCTCAAGAGCCTGTGACCCGATTGTCACACGGAGATAAGCGGGGAGGGTGTCAGGGAGTCCTTGTCCATCCGGAGGACTTGGTATAGTGATAGCCGGCCGCCTCAAGCTCGTCCTTGGGGTGAAAGACATAGGCGCCGGAGGGGAGCATCTCCGTCATCGAATGTTCGTCCTGCTGGATGATCGCACCACCCAGGATCCCCTTTCGCGCCGCGGGAGGAGGGGCGACAACGTGGCCCCGGGCGCTTTCCCGGGCCTTCTGCTTCTCCTTTTTCAGGGCCTGCCGGGCCTCGTACTCCTGTTCGGCCTTCCAGTCCTTCCGGAAGGCAACGAACTTTCCCGTATAGAGATAGCGGTAGGGGCGGCCACCGATCGGCCGTATCCACCGGTAGGGGCGCTCGGGCGTTCCGTCGGCATAGACGCGCCGGCGCCGGAAGTCCATGAGATAAAGGCGTCCGTGGTAGGGACGGGGTTTGGACTGGTAGATGAAATCCATGGGAGAAAGCCGGTGTTTCGTTTCGAGCCGGACCTCCTTCACGACGACAAGGTCTCTGGAATCCGCCGGAAGGGGGACGGTCTTGACATAGTTCGGCAGAGACCGGGTGTTGATCAGATAGTTCCCCTGGCGATTGTCCGTCCCCGAGGACGAATAGAAGCCGCAGGAGGCGAGAAGGAGAAGGGCCGGGACAATGAACGGGCGGCGGATCAGGGACATGGGGGTCGACTCCCGGGGGTTGGGTCAGGGATTTCCGGCAGGCGTGCTCTGATATTCTGCCATGGTCCGGGGGGGTCGGACAACAGGGGATGAGGGGGGACTCCTCCGCTTTTCCGGGCCGGGACGAAATCCGAAAATTGGGTTAAACTCAAAGGACGTCATCGGTCATCTTCGATGATAGAGGTCCAATGTTAAGATTGTCTCAAGAAGGAGAAGACCGCCGATGATCAAATCCTGGAAGGGACTCTGGCCCTCCGTCGATCCTTCGGCCTGGATCGCAGAGACCGCCGTCCTCGTGGGAGACGTGACGATCGGAGCGGAATCGGGGATCTGGTACGGGGCCGTCGTCCGGGGAGATGTCCACCGCATCAGGATCGGCTCCCGGACCAATGTGCAGGATCTTTCGGTCCTCCATGTCACACGCGACCGCTTTTCCCTCTCGATCGGCGATGATGTGACGGTGGGACATCGCGTCATCCTCCACGGGGCCACCCTGGAAAACCGGATTCTGGTCGGAATGGGAGCGATCGTCATGGACGGGGCCCACATCGGGGAGGACGTCATTATCGGCGCGGGATCCCTGGTGACCGAGGGGATGGCGATCCCTCCCGGCCACCTGGCCTTCGGGTCCCCCTGTCGGGTCCGCCGGGAGTTGACAGACGAGGAGCGGAGCTGGATCCGGGAGTCGGCCCGGCACTATGCCCTCTATCGCCTCGAGCATGCCGCGGCTCCCTCAAGGGCCACCCCGTGAATCCCCGGCTCTCCAGACCCCCGGGAATCCGGACCATCCTGGCCCTGGTCGTTGCGGTGATGATCGTGGGGCTCGTTGGCATCCTGGGGGCGGTCGACGAGTTTCTTGTCCGCCACAACGCCTTCAAGATCCTCTCCCGGGAAGGGCGTCTGGTGGCCCAGGAGTTCGCCTTCGGTGTGGAGATGCGCCACGAGGCGGACCAGTTCCTCTCCGCGGCCGAACCCTCGGAAAAAAATCAGTGGGCCCATGTCCGGGAACTCGTGGCCATTCGCCGGGAGATGTCGGCCGTCCTTGCCATCCGCCACAATGTCACCCGCGTCGATCTCCTCTCCCGGAAGACGGGCCTTCCCCACATCGTCTCGACCTCGGGGATGCCGATGTCGCCGGGGGAGAGGGCGGCCCACGATGCCGTCGCCCTGGGAGGGCGACCCTGGGTCTCCGTCCGGGAACGCTCCGGCGGGGATGCCATCTATGTGGTGGTGCCCTTCATGCACAGGAACCGGCTCATGGGATCTGTCGGGGTCCGCCTCTCCTACTATGAGGTCAACGCCCTGGTCAGGCAGGAAAAGGAACGGATGGCCTTCATCCTTCTTGCGGGGTTCCTCCTCCTGATGGGCGGTCTGAGCTTCGTCCTTGCGCGCTGGCTGATCGATCCGATCCGGAGCCTGGAACGCTCCATGAGAGCCGTGGGCGAGGGAAACCTGACCGGGGAGTTCGGG
>JAJYPO010000206.1 GCA_021795275.1 Nitrospirota bacterium
GGCCGAAGATCTCCCCCCGGCGTACCGAGAAGGTCAGGTGGTCAACGGCGCAGAAGGAGCCAAAATACCGCGTGAGCTCCCGGATGACGATGGACTCCTCCTGCGCTCCGTCGGTGAGGCCTGTTTTCTTCTTCTCCCATCCCAGATTTTCGGGGGAGGAGGGGGCCTTCCGGGTCCCGCCGCGGGCGCCATGCGCCAGGCGCTGCATGAAGGCGTCCTCGAACCGGGGGGGGACAGCCTCCGTCCGGGCTTCTCCGAGCTCCGCCGGGAAGGGAGGCGGCGTCGTTTCCTCTCCCACGATCCGGACCCCGTCCTCTTCTCCCACAGCATCGAGGACCCCGGGAACCCTTGCCAGAAAAGGTTCGAGCTTGCGGGGGGACCAGGAGGGGACCACCACATGGAAGACATGGCCTCGGGCCTCCAGGATGAGATCCTCCGGCCGTCCTTCCCCCAGGACCTTTCCGTTATAGAGAATCACGACCCGGTCGAAGCGGCTGGCCTCGTCCATGTAGGCGGTGCTGACCAGGAGGGTCGTTTTCTTTTCCCGGACCTGGTGGGTGAGGATCTCCCAGAGTTCGCGCCGGGAGACCGGATCGACCCCGACCGTCGGCTCATCCAGGAGAAGAAGCGGCGGAGCGTGGACGAGGGAGCAGGCTACCCCCAGTTTCTGCTTCATTCCTCCGGAGAGCTTGCCGGACAGGCGGCCCCGGAAGGGGCCGAGCGCGGTCATCGACAAAAGGGGCGCGTAGAGTTCCTCCCGCCTTCCCTCCGGAACCCCGTGAAGGTCGGCATGGAGATCGAGATTTTCGGCGACGGTGAGATCTTCATAGAGGCCGAACTTCTGGGGCATGTATCCCAGATGGCGCTGGAGTGCGGAGGCCTCGGTGGAGGGGTCGAAGCCCAGAATCCGGGCCTGTCCGCTGTCGGCCCCCAGAATTCCTGCGAGAATCCGGAGGAGGGTGGTCTTGCCCGCCCCGTCGGGGCCGATAAGCCCGGTGATGGCCCCCTCGGCCACGTCGAAGGAGACATCGTCTAGCGCCCGGATCACCCCACGGGGGGATCGGAAGGTCCGGACGATATTCCTGAGGGCGATCGCCGGAACCCGGGGAGGACTATCCGCTGCCATGGATCGTCTCGGCAGGGGAGCCGTCCGGACAGGTGAGCGGACGGGCCGGTCCGTTATGGAAGGGAATGGTCACGGTGACCGGCATGCCCAGCCGCAGTTTCAGGGTCGGGCAGGAGAGATAGACCCGGGCCCGGTAGACGAGGATGGTCCGCTGGTGGAGTGTCTGGACCTCCTTCGGGGTAAACTCGGAGGAGGGGGAAATATACCCCACATAGCCGACGAACCTTTCGCCGGGGAAGGAATCGGAGGTGACCGTGGCAGTCATCCCCTGATGGATCTTCCCGAGCTCCGGTTCCTCGATGTAGACCCGGGCCCAGAGAGGCCGTGTGCGGGCCAGGGTGTAGACGGGAGACTGGGGGAAGGCCATGGCTCCGGGCTCGAGGATCCGGTTCTGTACGATCCCGTCGACCGGAGCATAGACCTTGGTGTCGTCGAGCTGGCGTGTGTCGTAGGCAAGCTGGGCCTTGTCCTTCTTGACCTGGGCCCGGGCCATGTCGAGAGATGCCCGGGCATCATCTTTTTGCTGGTGAGAGTTGAAGGAGGCCTGGGTCAGGGTCCTGACCCGGGCCCAGGTCTGTTCCGCATTGAGACGCTGGGCGCGGTCGCGTTCGAGGGCCCGCCTGTCGCCTTCCACCAGGTCCTCGTACCGGATGGGGTCCATGATGGCCATCAGGGAGCCGGCCTTGACCGGAGACCCTTCCACATAGAGGAGCTTCATGATGCGACCGGTATCGTGGAAGGCCAGCTGGACTTCGCGAAGATCGATGTTTCCATAGAGGACGAGGGCGTCGGCCTGACTCTTCGTCCGGTGCGAGGCCCAGTACCAGAGTCCTCCTCCGGCCAGAGAGAGAAGGAGAAGAGCGATGATGAGACGTTTGGGTTCGGGAGCCATGGTTTCTCCTTGAGGCGGCCTATTGGCGGACAATCGTCAGGGCGTTTGGGTCCCGGACGCACGTCCTGGTGGGGTGATGGTGCCCCGTGCATACTGGTAGGCCACATATCCGTTCATCAGAAGATACCGGGCCCGGATGACCGACTCCCGGGCCTGCCTGAGGGAGGTCTGGGCATCCATGACATCGACGGACTGCACCTGCCCTTCACGGTAGGCCTCTTCGACGAGTGTGTCGTTCTTGAGGGCGTTTTCCTCCTCGGTCAGGGCCTCTTCGAGCTGTTGCCGGGCATCGGAGATCGTGATGGCAGCCTTTCTCAGATCGGCCGCGACCTGGAGACGGACCGAATCCCGGGTGTCGAGGGCGGCCATGAGGTCTGAGCGGGCCTTCGCGGTCTGATGAACCATGTATCCGCCCTCGATCAGGGGGATCGTCAGGACCCCGCCGAAGTTGAAGGTGGAATAGGGGCTGTTGTTCGGAATGTAGGTAAAGGGAAGCGCCCCGTGGGGGAGGGTGGCCGTGAAGGACTGGATGAGTGCGTTGAGGGTCGGATAGTTCTGGGAGCGTGAGTTCTTGAGTCCGGACCGGGCGGCCCTGACGTTGGCCCGCGCCTCCTTCCATTCGGGCCTGTGGGAGAGGGCCACCGGAAGGTCCCGGTCGGGATCGGGCGCCAGGATTTCGTTGGGATCGTGGACAACCTCCTGGGCCACGAGACGGAAATCCCGGCGCATCCCCATAACCTGGGCCAGATTGACGGAATCGGTCCGGACCTGGTCCCGGGAGCGGATCAGGGCGAGTCTGGCCGCCTCGACGTTGACCCGGGCCCGGGTGACGTCGAGGACGATTCCCGATCCGGTGGAATAGCGCAAGCGGGCCCGGGCCATCTGCAGTTCGGCATCTTCCAGGCTCTTTTCGTCGGCCAGGACCTGGTGCTGGTCCGCGAGGAGTGTGAAATAGTCGGATTCGGCATCCCGGACGGTCTGGGACCACAGGGTGAGTTTTCTGGCCTCCTCCGCCCGGTAGGCCCAGCGGCTTTGGTCGACCTGGGAGCCTGTCTTTCCGAAGTCGAGGAGATCCTGGGTCAGGGTGAAGGTGAGGAGGTTCAGGTCCTCGTAGGCGTAGTCGGGAAAAAGGAAAAATCCGAAGAGGCTATTCCCGTAAATGGTCTGGAAGCTGGCCGAAAGCTGGGGATACTCGGCCGAACGGGCCTGCCCGACAACCTCCCGGGCGCTTTTGACCCGCGCGGTTTCGGCCCTGAGATCGGGCCGGGCCGCCAGGGCCCGGGAGACGGCCTGCTCGAGGGTCACGGGGAGAGCCACCGGATCCTCCGCCGCCCTGGCGGCGGAGGGGGCCAGGACGGGAGAGGCTTCCAGGACTCCCAGGCTGAAAAGGAAAAAGACGAGGAAGGAGAAGCGGAAAATGATGGAAGGAGGAGCTCCCCTCGTTCGGAGCGGGGCCCTCTTCCCGTGGAGTCTCTTGCTCACGTCTCTCTCCCTGGAGGTCGACTCGAATGGACCGAGGCATCCGTGGCCCTCTTTGTTTCAAAGCGTACCATAACTCTTCCTATTATTCAATAATGATTAAAATGTTTTTGAAATGCTCTCCGGAAGGAGATTTCCCGGGTGGCCCGGAGGATTCCCTCCCCGCGGGCACCTCTTTGCCGCCTGTATCACCTCCGTCATCGTTTCTTGAGATTCTGTTTTTCCCCTCCGACCATAATGGGATCCGCCGAAAGTTTCGGCGTCGACGCTCAGA
>JAJYPO010000207.1 GCA_021795275.1 Nitrospirota bacterium
ATGAAGGACGGGATCATCTTCCGGTGGGAAGGACGGGAAAGGACGACTTGTTGAAGACGAATATCGGTGGTGTTTTCCTCGGGATCTGCTGTCTTTTCCTCTCCGTCTCCCCCCTTCATGCCCAGAACGCGACCCTTCCTTCGATCCCCCCCGCACCCCCGACCCAGTCTTCCCCTCCGGCCTCTCCCCTTTCGGAGGGCGCGCCCGCCTCTTCGGCCTCCCCGGGGCAGCCCATGCCAGCATCGCCTGCTCCGGCGCCTCATCCGGCCTCTCCCGGCTCCGCCGCTCCGATCCCTGCGGTCTCCGAAAAACATCCCCCTCTCTCCCTCGACGGCCCCGATGCGCTCGCCGCCTACCGGAAGGCCTGGAACCCGCTCACCTCGGGCCCGGACCTCATGCCCCAGGCCGACACGCTTCCGGAGGGAGAGTTCAACGTCCGCTTCTTCATGTACGGCCGGTTCACCCAGGCCCAGTTCTCGGACTCCGGAGGGATCACGGGACTTCCGCCGGGCTACAGCCAGACCCAGCTCCTCGACCTCTTTGCCATGTTCTACGGCCTCGATGTGAACACCGAGCTCGTCTTTCTCCCTTCGGTCGTCACCACCTTCTCGACCCAGAACGGAACCTCATTAAACGGCTCAGGGCTCAACGACCTCACCTTCGGCATCAAGCACCGGTGGATCATCCAGGATCCCTTCACCGGCCGCCCGAGCTTCACCACCGCCTTTCTCGTGACCCTTCCCACCTCCTCCTGGCTCGGGACTCCGGTTCCGGTAGGGGGGCTTCCTCCCATCAACGTCGTTCCCTCCACCCATTTCGGCGCCCCCGCCTTCACCGCAGTCGCCATGCTCCGGAAAAACCTAAAGCCCCTCCGCCTGATCGGGGACCTCTACTACACGCTCTCCGTTCCCGGAAATCTCTCTGTCGCGGCCGGCGACGCCCCGGTCTTCACCCAGTTCGGGGACCTGGTCCAGTACCGGTTCGGAATCGAAGATGTGGTCGACGACAAGAGCGGCCTTGGCTTCATCCTGGAGATCGCCGGACTCTCGGGACTTCCCTTTTCCGTGGACGGTCTTCCCGTCAACACCCACCCCTCAACCTTCAATCTCGTTGGTGTCCAGCCCACCATCGAATACAATCTCACCCCCCGCCTGGCCGCCTCCTTCGGGGTGCTGCTCCCCGCCTTCGGAAACAACGAATACCTGGCCACGACCCCCAACTTCTCGCTTTGGTACTATTTCCAGGGAGGGCAGAACAGTCTTCTCCCCCGATAGCCTTCCCCGATACGGGAAGCGGGAGTTCCGCGCATCTCCGGCCCCCGGTATGACTTGCCCGACCGGAAAAATCTTGACCCACCCTTTCCCGGGATGGTGTAAAATAAAAGAAAGAAATCTCACGCACTCTCGGACGACGTCCAGGACGGTTTTTTCGAAGGAGGAGCGTCCATGAAGATTCCTGTCAAACACGGGGTGATCGCCGGAGCTCTCCTTGTCCTGTCCCTTTCCCTGACCTCCTGCCAGACCACTCCAGCCGTTCCCTACCTCCCCCCGCCTCCCGGCGTTCCCGTTCAGCGGGGAATTCCGCTTAAGCCCATCGTCTCCGACATCGAACGGGTCCTTCACGATGTGGGTCTGCGAGGAGGCCAGAAGGTCCGGGTGGCGGTGATCCGCTACACCACTCCGTCCGGATCCTCGCACACCTTCGGGCGCTACCTCGCCCAGAAAATCGGGGAAGGCCTCTCGGCGGATGCGGGGATCCTCCTCATCGATCCGGGCCAGGTCTACGAAGCGCTCCATGATATGGGGATCGAACAGGGGCTTCTCGATACGAAGAGGCTTCTTGAAGTGGGCCAGAAGGTCGGGGCCGATGTCCTGGTCATCGGCACCTACACCGACCTTGGCCAGACCATCGACATCCAGTCCCGTCTGGTGAACCTTCCTGATGCCCAGCAGCTGGGGCTTTTCTCCCGGAAGATCCCGAAGACCGGGGAGGTGCTGAACCTCATCAAGGTCGGCCCCTAGAACAACACGCCAACGTCTTTCAAAGGAGATTCCCCATGGAGACGATCCCGGGTTCCGAATGCCGAACCCTCCCATCAAAAGGCCGCCGGACAAGAGCCAGGGGGCGTGCGGCGGTTGCTGGCCTGGCCTTCCTCGCCCTTTCGCTCTTGTCCGGATGCATCGAATCCATCAATCCCGGACAGGCCGGTGTCCTCTGGACCATCAGCCAGGGGACCGACACGAAGACGATCTACCGGGAGGGCGTCCAGGTCATCGCGCCCTGGAACGAAATCTACATCTACGACCTCCGGACCCAGGAGGCGCGGCTCTCCCTTCATGTCCTGTCGGTCAACGGTCTGGCCATCGACATGGACTCCTCTGTGCTCTACCGGGTCCAGGAAAAGGCGCTCCCGACCTTGCAGGAAAAGGTCGGGCCGGATTACTATCATGTCCTGATTGCCCCCTACGTCATGAGCGAGGCCCGGAAGATCGTGGGCCGGTTCACCCCCTCCCAGATCTATTCGAGCCAGCGGGAGACGATCGAACGGCTCATCCTCGAGGGGATCCGGGAAAAGCTCCGGGACTATCCCATTGTCGTGGAGGGATTCCTGATCCGGGACGTGCGCCTGCCCCGCATCATCCGGGTGGCGATCGAGCGCAAGCTCACCGAGGAACAGAACTACCAGCGCATGGAGTATGTGCTTGACGTGGCCCAGAAGACGGCCCAGAAACGCCGGATCGAGGCCCAGGGCATCGCGGCCTTCCAGAAGATCGTCCAGTCGAACCTGACCCAGAGCTACCTGACCTGGAAGGGGATCGAGGCGACGGAAAAACTTGCCAAGAGCCCCAATACGAAGATCATCATTATCGGAAGCGGCAAAAACGGCCTTCCGGTCATCCTGAATGCCGAATCCGCCTCGGGACGCTGATCCCGGGTCCTAGGACCAGACTGTGAGGCACCAAACGATACGACTAAGGAGGTTTCATTGACGACGGACAGGGAGTTGGCGGAAGGGGACAAGGCGCCGGATTTTTCGGCGGAGGCGGTGGGGGGAGCTTCCCCCCGGGTGTCGCTTAAGGACTTTGCCGGAAAAACGGTCGTGCTCTATTTCTACCCCAAGGACGACACGCCGGGATGCACAACCGAAGCCTGCGATTTCCGGGATTCGGAGCGGGTCCTGGTCGATCGGGGAATCGTGGTCCTCGGGGTCTCCAGGGATTCTCCGGCGAGCCATGAGAAATTCCGCAAGAAGTACGGACTCACCTTCCCGCTCCTCTCCGACCCCGACGGAAAAATCTGCGAGGCCTACGGCGTGATCAAGGAAAAGAGCATGTATGGGGTCAAGCGTCTGGGCATCGACCGGAGCACCTTCGTGATCGGCCCGGACGGCCGGATCCTCCGGATCTTCCGGGGGGTGAAGGTGGCGGGCCATGTTTCGGCCGTCATCGAGGTGATCGAAAAGAAAAAGTGACCTCCCGGGCAGAGAGGTCTCCCTTCCGCTCCCTCCCGGAGGATCATGGCGTTCGCCCCCCTTTTCCAGTCCATTCCGGGGAGATGTTCTGCGGGGTGGCCGTCAATGCCAGACCTGGGGGTTTCGCTCTCTTCGTTTCAGAGGACGAGATTGATCTTTTTCGCAATTTTCTCTGCGAGTCGCTGGAAATCTTTTTTTGCATCCTGAACGGCATTCGCATGGCTCCCGATCGCGCCATCGGCCGACGTCAGGTTGAATATCGGTTTTCGATGTTCTTGGGCCATTGGTATCA
>JAJYPO010000031.1 GCA_021795275.1 Nitrospirota bacterium
GGTCGGGGGGACAAGGATGTCATGGAGGTTTCCAGGATTCTGGAGTCCAAAGGGGAGGTGGGTTCGTGACAGGCCGGATGGGTTCCGGGTCGATATGGCGCCGGGGATTCTCTCCCCCACCGCTCATTCCCTATCTCGTCGCGGGCGATCCTGACCTCGAAACAACTGCGGATTATCTGAAGATGGCGGCTAAAAAAGGAGTATTCGCAGTCGAGCTTGGGATCCCTTTTTCAGATCCGACGGCCGACGGTCCGGTGATTCAGGCCGCCTCTCAGAGAGCCCTCAGACATGAGACGGCCCTGGAAAGCATTCTTGGATGGCTTTCGGGGATCTCCCCGGAGAACCTTCCCTCACTTTATCTGATGACCTATTTCAACTTGTTCCATCACATGGGAGTGGAACGATTTTGCAGGGAGGCTCAGCGTTCTGGCAGAATTGCCGGTGTGGTCATCCCGGATCTTTCCTTCGAGGACGGGGCGATCTATCGGCCGGTTTTCAGGGCCTATGGAATCAATCTCGTGGGATTCGTTTCTCCGACCACCTCACCGGCCAGGGCCCGGAAAATCGTCCGTGAATCCCGTGGATTCGTTTACTATGTCGGACTGATGGGTACGACGGGAAGTGCCCTGACACTGACCGATGAAACGCGCAGGATTGTGCGGGATCTTCGACAGTGGACAAGTCTTCCCGTGTGCGTTGGATTCGGGATCTCCTCGGGAGCGATCGCCAGTGAGATTCTTGAATTTGCCGATGGTGTCATTGTCGGCAGCAGACTGGTCCAGGACGAGAGAGATCCCGACAGGTGGAAGAAAACCTTCGAGGAGTTTGTGTCATCAGCAGGGAAGGGTAAAGGATGAAGGAAAAGAAGCGCTCAGGGTGGCTCGAAAAAAGGGACGGGGAAAGCAAGGCGGCAGACTCTCTCCCGCTCGAGTCTGCGGAGAGTGAAAAGAAGGTTCGGATTCCCGAGGGTCTGTGGATCAAATGCAATCATTGCCGCCAGATCGTCTACCGCAAAGAGGTCGAGCGGGCCGGTAAGGTGTGTCCCAAGTGCAATTATCACTTTCCCATAACCCTCTCCGAACGGCTTGAACAGCTGGTCGATCCCGGGACCTTTGATGAATTTGCAGCCGACGTGGTCTCTTCCGATCCGCTCCATTTCTCGGACAGCCAGCGCTATGTCGAGAGGCTTCGTTCCGCCCAGAAAAAAACCGGCCTTGAAGATGCCATTCGGGTGGGGGAATGCAAAATCATGAATATGTCGGCAGTCCTCGGGGTTTTTTCCTTCCACTTCATGGGAGGTTCGATGGGCTCTGTCGTCGGAGAAAAAGTGGTCCGTGCGGCCGACAGAGCTCTGGAAAAAAGGTTTCCGCTTGTTCTGGTGACGGCCTCGGGAGGGGCAAGAATGCAGGAAGGGATCTTTTCCCTGATGCAGATGGCCAGGACCTCTTCTGCGGTTGGTCGTCTCAAGAAAGCGGGACTTCCCTATCTGACGGTTCTGACAGACCCGACCTTCGGGGGTGTGACCGCGAGCTTTGCCATGCTGGGAGACGTCATCATTGCCGAACCGCGGGCCTTGATCGGCTTTGCGGGACCCCGTGTTATCGAGCAAACCATCCGTCAGCAACTTCCGGAAGGGTTTCAGCGAGCGGAATTCCTTCTCGAACACGGGTTTGTCGATATGATTGTCGAAAGAAAGAAGCTCAAGGAGACCTTGGCCCAGATTCTCTGCCATCTGGGGCCTGGGCGCAGGGTGGGCTCCCTTTGCCAGGGGAGTCAGGCGGGGTGAGTTCCTCCTCGGTCCAGGACATTCTCTCCGGTCTGGGGCGATTCGGCATCAATCCCGGACTCGACCGGATTCGAGCAGTTCTGGGCTTCCTTGGAAATCCAGAAAAGGGCCCGTTCATATTTCAGATTGTCGGAACGAATGGAAAGGGGTCGACGGCTGCGGCAATCGACGCCATTCTCCGGGAGGCCGGATACCGGACCGGACGTTATACCTCCCCGCATCTTTCCGATGTGCGGGAAAGAATCATGATTTCCGGAAATCCTGTTCCGAGCCTTCTGTTTGAATCCCTCGTGCGGGACGTCGAGACCCTTTGTCGACGTCATCAGCTTGTTCTGACCTTTTTCGAGTTTCTGACAGCGGTGGCGTTTCTTGCTTTTTCGCAATCGGAATGTCAGGTTCTGGTTCTGGAAGCGGGGCTGGGGGGGCGTTGGGATGCAACGACGGCAGCCAGCCCGCATCTGACAGTGCTGACCCAGGTAGAACGGGACCATGAAGAGATCCTCGGGGAGGGAATCTCAAAAATCTTTGAAGAAAAAGTCGCCGTCGGTAAAGCAGGAATCCCCTTTGTTGCGACTCTTTCGGACCCCTCCCTGCGTGAGCGATTTCTGGAACGCCACCGGAAGACGGGATTCATCCCGGTTTTGAACGGCCGGGACTTCGAAGGAGCCTGGACCTCTCCTGACAATATCAACGGAGAGCCGAGGCCCTTTCATTATGTCGGAAGATGGGGGGAACGCGACCTGGCCTCTCCCCTGTCGGCGACCTACCAGATCGACAATCTTTCCGGATCGGTGGCGGCGTTGGAATGGAGCCCCCTCCCTGTTTCTCCCCGCTCAATCAGGGAGGGCCTTCTGGGGCTTCGCAACCCTGGCCGCCTTGAGATGATCAGAACCTCTCCGCGGGTCATCCTCGATGGAGCCCACAACCCCTCTGCGGTTCAGGCCCTTTGCCGGGCCCTCCGGGATCGATTCGGAGAGTCGGAAGACTTCGGTTTTTTTCTGGGAATCCATTCGGTCAAGGACTGGAGGGCCATGATCCGGACCCTTTCTCTCGAGGGAAAGGCCTTTTTCTTTCCGGATACCCCGAGGAATCCAAAGTCCCCCCTTCCAGCCGACGGTTCCTGGGTTCCTCCCGGTCAAATGGCACAGATGGTCCGGACTCAGGTGAACCCGGGAAAAGACCCTGTTGAAATCCGGGAAGGAGGTCGGGAGGCTCTTTTCCAGGAAGCATTGGCCTGGGCGAATGCCACCCCAAATCGCACACTGGTGGTGACAGGCTCGCTTTATCTCGTCGGATCCGTCCGGAGTTTTCTGGTTCCCACACCGGATCCGCCTCTCTTTTCCCTGAACGAACGAGACCTGCCGGGTACGGATCACTCTTGAAAAGTCTGGGATCCGTCCGGTATTTACGGGTGATCCTCCTGGCCATCATGGCCGTCCTTGTCGCAGGGGCCGTTTGGGGGAAGGCCGTTTTCGCCGCTTCACCCGCCCCATCCCCTGGGACCACGTCCTCCGATAAGGTGGTGATCCTGGCCGACCGGATCCGTCTCAATAAAAAAACCAATCTGCTTCATGCCAATGGCCATGCCTTTATTTCCAGGTCCCCCTGGACCCTCCAGGCCGACTCCCTCATCCTGAACAAGAAAACAAGCATCGTCTGGGGGGCAGGCCATGTGGTTTTCAAGGGCCCCAGAACGACGATGAAAGGGGAAAGAATCCGGGCGAATCTTCTGACAGGCGAGGCCGTTCTATACCATGGCAAGGTCAAGACCAACCAATATTACAGGATGAACAACACCCAGACCCTGTATACCTATCACATCCGTGGGGAGGAGATACACCGCAAAGACCCCACACATTATCACGTCGAAAAAGGATCGGTGACGACATGCACCTGCGGAAAGAATGAAAGCCCAGCCTGGGACATTTCGACGAATTCAGGAGACATGACGCTGGGGGACTCGTTTGCGGGATCTGGGAACACTCTGGACATCAAGGGAATCCCGGCCCTTTACATGCCATATTTTTCTTTTCCTGTGGCCTCCAAGAAAACCGGCTTCCTGTTTCCCTTCCTTCAGGTCAATACCGTCCAGGGATTGGTATTCTATGACTCCTTTTTCTGGAATATCGACCCCTCCTATGATTTGACCGTTTCCTTCGATGACATGTCCAATTTCGGAATCGGAGAAGGGATCACCTATCGTCAGGCAATGAGCGATCATCAGAATCTTTCGATCAACATCACCAACCAGGCGATCGACTACCAGGCTCTGGGACTCAGGACGAACATCGCATCGACGACTGACCTTTATTCTTACAATACAGACAATTTCTCGATCATGGGAAACATCAATTACGTCAATGCCCAGGACTTCTACCAGTTGATGAGTGTCGGTTCAACGATGTCCTTCAATCCACAGCTTCTTTCGAGTGTTTTCGTGAATGCTTACCAGGACAACAGTGAGGTCAACCTGATTGCAGATTACAACGAGGACATCTTTCCGGGACTCAACACCACGGTCTCGAAGCTTCCCCAGGGAAGTGCCAGCGTCTACGACTTCGATCTGGGGTCTTCCGGGTTGTATTTTTCCTCCTTTCTTTCGGGGGCGAATATCGAAAGCGGACCGCTTCTCTTCCAGCGTGGTCTGATTTATCCCCATGTCTCCGGATCCTATGCCCTGGGGGATGGCGCTGTGGTCCTGACCCCCCATGCAGGGGTTGTGACAACGGCCTATAGCCAGGGATATCAGACCGCCAGCCCCTATGATCAGGTGGTTCCCAACGCAGGGATCGGAGCTCAGTCAACCATCGAGAGGGACTTTCAGACGTCGGGAGGGGGGACCCTGACCCATCAGGTCCAGCTTGACGCCGATTTCGACTGGGCCCCCCAGAACAATGAGACACAGATCATCCAGAGCGGATTTTCGGACAATATTCTCGGGATGAATGCCGTGACACTGGCCCTGACCCAGCGATTGTTCTACTCCGGAACAGGAGGGTCGAAGGAGCTTGTCTCGTTGAAACTGGCAGACACCTATGATTACCAGTATATTCGTTCATCTCCCCAGGCGATGTTTTTCGGAGGGCAATCCCTCCTGAACCCCTTTCTTCCCATCCAGACACCCTATTCCCCGATCTACGGGTCGATCCATATCCTCTCCGGTCAGCCCGTCTCCTTTTTTGCAGAAGGGTTCTACGACTTCACGCAGAACACCCTCATGACCGAGGATTCAGCCATCTCCTTCAATCAGGCAGCCATTTACCCGGCTCCCGTGATGGTCAATGCCATGCTGGCCCAGACAGTCGCCCATGCCGGAAACATCCCTCTCATGGGAAACTTCTTTAACCCTTACGAGATTACTGAGACCTACAATCAGCCATTCGGGACGAACTTCATCGTTCCCTATCTCGGAATAACCACCCAGATGGGACTCTATCTCGGAGGTGCCTATTATTACGACCTGGGCCACGGGCCAGGCTCGGGGGCCCAGATGGAGTCCTTCAATTTTGGATACAATGGCCAGTGCTGGTCGGGGGCCTTCATGTACTATATCGTGAACGAGCCGACCCCGCTTCCTGTCCAGACCGGATTTGGATTTACGGTCAGTCTCAATGGAGTTGCGGCCCTGGCACCGATCATGAATGTGATAGCCCCTCCAGTCGTCCCGTAATGAAGGGATTTTTACCAAAAAAAGCCGTTTGTCCCCATCCTTCAGGGGGGATTGCTCCTTCGGTGCGATCCCAAAAGCTCCAGCCGGAGCTGTTCCGACTGCGGTCATGACGACCGGAGAATCGGAACCCCCAAGCCAAATTTCCCTCCCCCTCGTGTGGAATCGAGTCCATTGTTGATCTCAGTGTGGCCATAACATCTTAAGGGCGGGATAGGCCCGGATGGCCTGTGGAACGAACACTTCGCCCGAACCAACGGCGAAGGAATCCACAGATGCGACGAACCGCTGCCGGAATCCCCTTCCTTTAGCTCCGCTGAAAGTGGTTCAAGAGGACGGGGGTTGTCAATGGACCCAGTTCGAGAGAACGGTCCGGAGAGAAAGAAGGTGCATGGCCACACGTTCGTCGAGAAGACGTCCGGGAGGGGTTTCGAAGGTGAGCGTTCGGCGGGCTCCCAATTTTTTCAGATAGAGGCCCTGTGGAGCTCCCTTCCTGAAATGGCGTGGAAAGGGACGGGAAGTCCGGAGAATCAGCCCGTCCCTGGCAGCCATCCCTTCAATAACGGGGGCTTCGTTGACGGGATGACCGGCCTTTCGCAGGGCCGAAATGATCAGGGGACCAAAGGCGTCGGCCTCAGAAGGGGCAAGTTCGTAAAGATAAAATCCGGGAGTGTCGACATCCTCATGAAGGTCGACAAAAAGGTCGATGGGCCGGCGTCGGTAGTCGTTCATCAGAAATCTGATCTCGGGGGGAGGGGCCGGAGACCCGAAAGCTCGGTTCAGATCCATTCCTTCACGGTTGGATCGATGTCTCAGGTCAAATCCTGTTGGATTGATGAGGGGGACGATTTCGACATGACAGCATTTGAACTCCGGCCAGTCGTCCGGGAAGGATTCCAGAAGGGAAAGAATCGCGTGTGGTCCTGCTGGCTCATCTCCGTGGATTCCGGCCGAAATGAGGATTCGCGGGGCCTGTCGTTCGATCTTTCTCGAAAGGGACAGGATCGGGACCTTTGTGCCCGCCATATCGATCTCCCCAAGGACTCGAGGCCTGAAGCCTGAGAGGGCCGCCCTTTTTATGACCAGGTCAATAAATTGTCGACTTTCAAAAATTTCCTTCATGATCCTCCCCACCTCAGTTTGTCGCGCAGGACCTCAAAATAATTGCGGTCTGGTGAAACCAGAAGGCGAGTCACAAATTTGGAGCGGGTAATTTGCAGAACATCCCCCTTTTGGAGGGGCGCACTGATTTGCCCGTCAAAGGTCACAACAACGTTGGCTTCTCCCGTCTTGAACAGGGTTTCGAGCTGAACCGATCCCGGAAAGACGATCGGCCGCTGGGTCAGGGTATGGGGGCAGATCGGTGTCATGACGATTCCATCGGATTCGGGGTGGAGGATGGGGCCCCCGGCCGCCATGGAATAGGCCGTGGATCCAGTCGCTGTGGAAAAGATCACCCCGTCCCCTTTCATGTCCGTCACAAAATGAGTGTTGGAAAAAATCTCGACTTCGATCATGCGGGCGGTGATTCCCTTGTTGATGACGACATCGTTGAGAACATCCTGGTCGAGGATGATATCGTGGTTGTTCCTGATAACCGTACCTCGGATCATGGCCCTTTGCTCAATGACATAATGGCCTTCTACCACAGATTCAAGAACCCGGAAGGTCTCCTCCTTTGGAACCTCGGCCAAAAAACCCAAGGTTCCGAGATTCACTCCGAGGATGGGTGTTCCGGTTGCGGTCATGAGGCGCGCGGCCGACAATAGGGTTCCATCTCCTCCGAGAACAATGACAAGGTCCGTTTTGGCGGCAATTTCCTCACGGTCGTAGGTTTTCCAGGCGCCGTCGCCGAGGGAGAGAATGGCTTCGCGATCCATCATGACCCTGAGATTCCTGTTTTCGAACCAGGGAAGAAGGGCAGAAAGAAGATGACGGACTTCGGCGGAACGATGCGGCTTTGTAAGGATTCCTATCGAGTGAAGGGAAAGCTTCTGGGGCATCGATCCTCTCCTCCGGAGACAGCGTTGGACCGCCGTTTCCAAGTCGAGATGACGGTTAGGGCTGTCCAGACAAAAAGTAACCATGTGGTCATGGATGCAATGCAGGTGAGACGATCATAGAGTGTTGAACGTCTAAAGTCGAGATCTCCTTGGGATGAGAAGACTTCATGGGGAGCGAGATTCCCTCGAGCGAGAAGGGGAGGAGTATTGGCGGAGGGAGAAGGGGGGAAGTTTTGACAAAACCGGAACGGTCAGACCTTGACACACATATTTGGATATGATAAAAAAACCGCCACTGTAAATTCACATCGAAAATCATTCTCAATCTTTAACCGGATAGGGAACCCTGGGAGCCAAGATATTTCCTCGAGGCTTCGCAAGCTTGGTGTCCCTCTTGCCGACTGGGGATTTTGTATCAGTACGGAGGAGGAACGGATGAAAGGAAAATACAAGCTTCATATACCTGATTACCAATATTATGCGGACCAGGTTGCATGCCGGAAGGCCTGTCCGGTTGGGACGGACGCTGGCGGATATGTACAGGCAATTGCTCAGGGAAAATATGAAAAGGCCTATGCGATTGCTCGGGGCCCCAATCCCTTTGCCTCTGTTTGTGGGTGGGTTTGCAACGCTCCATGTGAAACGGCCTGTACTCGTGGCAATATTGATGCCCCCGTCACCATCAGGGCACTGAAAAGATTTGTGACGGAAAAGTTCGGGGCCGAGGCTGTGGCGGACCCCGCCTCGACCCTTCGTTATTCGACGGCCCCCGGAGTTCCCTACGGAAAGGCGACAGGGTCTAAAGTTGCCATTGTCGGAGGAGGGCCTGCCGGTCTCACGGCAGCACACGACCTTGCCCGTCTCGGATACAGGGTGACGATCTTTGAATCCCAGGACCGCTTGGGAGGATTGTTCTATCTTGTTCCGGAATATCGTTTGCCCCGCCCGCTCTTTGAGGCCGAAATCGCCGCCATCATGAGCATGGGGATTGAGGCCCGCCTCAATACAAAGGTGGGCAGTGATGTCACCCTGGAGGAGCTCCGGAAGGATTTTGCTGCGGTCGTTCTGGCTTCAGGGGCCTGGGGAAGCCGTCCGGTTCCGTTCGAAGGCCGGGAACTTCAGGGGATCTATTCTGCCCTCCCCTTTCTCCAGTCCGTATATCACAATCACGATCCCCTTCCGATCGGGGCTTTCCCGATCGTTGTCGGGGCAGGAAACGTCGCCATGGATGTGGTCAGGACAGCCCTCCGGGTGCCTGGGGTGGAAAAGGTCAGGGTCGTGACCCTGGAAACCTGGGATGAGATGCCTGCCGATGATCTCGAGATTGAAGATGCGGTCCATGAAGGGGCCGAATTCCAGATCAGGCTTGGAACAAAAAGGATCATCGGAAACGAAGGGCGGTTCGAAGGTCTCGAGGTCAAAAAAGTCCTGTCGGTCTTTGACGATCAGGGCCGGTTCGCTCCCTCGTTCGACGAGGAGGCGGTCAGTGTCATGCGCGGGACATCGGTCATCTTTGCGATCGGTCAGGTGATCGATACGTCCTATGTTCCTGAGGATCTTGAAGGAATCGTCGGAAGAAACGGAGTGATCCGGGCCAATATCCATACTATGGACACCGGGGTTCCGGGCGTATTTGCGGCCGGAGATGTGGTGACGGGGCCGAGAATCTTTATCGATGCCATTGCGGGAGGGCAACAGGCAGCCCAGTCGGTTCATGCCTTTCTTTCCAAGGGACACGTTGTGAAGAATCTTTCGGGAATTTCTTCCCCTGTTTCACATCGCCCGAATCCCTCCCCCGTCTGGCCGACCGAATTCAACCAGAAGGGGTATTATTCCATCTCGCGAAAAAATCCGGACCTCCTGCATCCGGAATTCAGAAAGACCAACTTTGAATTGGCTGAGCTGTCGATGACGGAGGATGAAGCCCGGGCCCAGGCCTCCCGTTGTCTGACATGCCATGTCAACCCCATCTTCGAAGGGCAGAAATGTGTCCTGTGCGGGGGATGTGTCGATGTATGCCCTGAATATGCCCTGAAGATGGTTCCTTTGGCAGATGTCGATCTGGATCATGGAAAGACTGCACCGCTCCTTGAATCGTTTACAGGAGAGGAGATTCACCCGGGACATTTGGATGAGCCTGTCGTACAGACCCTATCGATGTCGACGGCAATGATATGGGATGGGATGCGCTGCATCAGATGCGGGCTTTGCGCAAAGCGATGTCCGACGGGCGCGATCACCATGGAACATCTTGAAATCAAACAGGAGGTAACGCTCCAATGACAAATCCAGCGGCGGGTGTGGGACACCCTGAAGAGACAGAGTCGGGTCTGAGCCCGTCGGAAAAAGGACGCAGGAAGTTCTTGGTGGCTGCAGGATGGTCGCTTGTGGGGGCCACCACGGCAGGGTCGGCTTATGCCACATACAAGTTCCTTTTTCCCCCTATCCTCTATGAACCACCGACCGTCTTCAAAATCGGCCATGTCTCCTCCTACGGACTTGGCATCGATGAAAGGTGGAAGCTCAAGGGACGTTTTTGGGTCGTGCGGAACATGCGTGGAATCTACAACATGATTTCAATATGCCGTCATCTGGGATGCACGCCAAACTGGTTTCCGGACCAAAAGCGTTTCCGCTGTCCGTGCCATGGATCCATTTATGATGCTCATGGTAATGTGCGTGGAGGTCCGGCACCAAGAACCCTCTGGAGAGGGCAGATCACCCGCGATCCACTGGACGGGGAATTGATCGTCAATACGGTTATTCGTCTTGATCCAGATCCGGTACAGACCCCCCAAGGTCTTTGGGTCAAAGAAAATGTCAAGGAGATAAACCCGTTTTATATCGGACATGCGGCTCCCCCGGGTGCCTCGTGTGCATCGAACCGTCTTCTTTGCTGAGAACGATACTGGAAATTTGCTCCATACTGTTCGGTGCACCATTTCAAACATTGAAATGGATGACAAGTCGGCCACGCAAGGATCCTCGTCTCCTGCGTCGATCTTCATGGCGGTCCTCGGGGAGTGGTCCTTTTTAACGAAAGGGACTTAAGGTATGCTTCAAAAACTAAAGAACGGCATTGTGGATTCCCAGATTTTCAAGTCGATTTTTCGACACGGATATCCCGACAATGACCTTGACCGGGCTTACGCTATCTTCAGCAACGTCTTCCTCCACATCCATCCCGTCAAGGTGAGGCGGTCGGCATTAAGAATGCGATACACATTCTGCCTTGGAGGAATAACGCTTCTGCTCTTCATCATTCTTTCGGTCACCGGAATCTGGCTCATGTTCTACTATACCCCCTACACCGGACTGGCCTATCGTAATATCAAGGATCTCCAGTTTGTGATCTTTGGCGGAAACCTGATGCGAGATCTTCACCGGTTTGCTGCTCATGGAATGGTCCTTTTCGTTTGGCTCCACATGACGAGAGTCTTTCTGACGGGAGCCTACAAAGCTCCCCGGGAATTCAACTGGATAGTGGGTGTCGTCCTGCTCGTCAATACACTCGTTCTTTCCTGGACGGGATATCTTCTCCCCTGGGACCAGCTGGCTTACTGGGCGGTCACCGTGGGAGCGAAAATGGCTTCCTATACTCCCTTCCTGGGTCAAAACGGACCATGGGGCCCTCAACTTGGATTTCTTCCAACCAACGACATCATGTTCATGCTTCTTGGTGGAACAGTGGTGGGTCAAAATGCGCTCATACGGTTCTATGTGCTTCATTGCGTTGTGCTTCCACTGGTCGTGACGGTCTTTCTGGCAGTGCACTTTTGGCGAATTCGAAAGGACGGGTTCTCCGGACCCCTTTGAGGATTGTTATACCAATCAACCTATGACCGCAATAAATCTGATAGGGAGTGTTAACCGAGAGGTGGGGCAGAATGGATGAAAAAGTAACCCGGGAAATTTTCCCCCGGGACTCCCGAAAGTCCTATGGACTAGTCGAGCTCATGAAAAAATCGGCTCCAATTGTTCGGAAGGAGCCTGAAGATACCGTTAATGTATGGCCGAATCTCCTTATGATCGAGATGATCTGCGCCATCCTGGTGACAGTGGGTCTGATGGTCCTGATCCAGTTCGAGCATGCTCCTCTTCGCTCGCTGGCCGATCCCTCCACGACCCCGAATCCCATGCGGGCCCCCTGGTATTTTCTCGGACTCCAGGAATTGCTGGTGTATTTTGACCCCTGGTATGCTGGCGTGGTTCTTCCTGGAATGATCATTTTCGGCCTCATGTTGTTTCCTTACCTCGATGTCAACCCGAAAGGTGTCGGGTACTACACCTACAGTGAACGAAAATTTGCCGTTTTCAATTACTCTTTCGGATTTGCGATCTGGTGGATCACCATCATCATCGGGACCTATCTTCGCGGCCTTGACTGGCAGTGGTACTGGCCGTGGAGTAACCATCTGGAGCACATGAACCCCGCTCTTGTGACCCTTATTCCGCTGCACCTGATTTTTGTGAACTGGTTTCATGTCAGTGAAGGAGTCGGAAAGATTTTTACCGATATCATCTTTATCGGTTACTTTGCGCTTGGAACCCTGATCCCGATGGTTGTCTGGAAACCTATGTACAAGGCCATGGGGCTCTGGCGGTACCTCACCTTCATGTTTTTCTTCCTGTCCATGATGGGGGTCGGCCTGAAGATTATCCTTAGACTTCTATTCAACATCAAATACGTTCTTGTAACTCCATGGATCAATATCTGAGATATATCTGATCGGGGATGCCTCCGATGACCGTGTCGGGGGCCAATCCTGAAGAGATGCGGGGGATCAGTTTTTGTCCGAATTTCCGGACAAGGAGGTTCAATGGACCAGTTTCACCAATTACTCAATGCACCTTGGGTCGAAGAGTATTTCGGCTATCCCTACCGGATCGGGATCTCCCTGACCTTGGTTATCGGTACCGCAATCTTTTATTATCTGGTGGTCTGGTTTCAGAAATGGCAGGAGGGGTCTTTTTATCCGGATGGCCACCCATTGAGAAAATCTGCCCAGACTACGGAAAGGGGTAGAAAAGAATGAAAATGCGTATATATCTTCTTTTTTTCCTCTCGACCATTCTCCTGCTAGGAATCTTTTTCGTTGAAATGTACAAGGATACTCATCCTGAATGGATGACCTATCAGCGGCAGTATTATCAGCTTCTGGCCAAGATCACGAACAAGCCGGAACTGGCTAACTCGTCTTTGTCTCTGGTTCAGATCTGGAATCCGATCATGAACAAGCCGGACCGTTGTATGACCTGTCACATGGGTATTTCCGTGCCCGCCTTCAAGACGGCTCCGGAGCCATTTACGACCCATCCGGATCTTTCTGGATATATCGGGAAACATCCCTTTGAAAAATTTGGATGCACCATTTGCCATGACGGACAGGGTGTCGCCACCAAGGTCTCCGAAGCGCATGGATTTAATGTGAGCCTCAATTATCAGCCCAAGCGCGGAGCCTTCGCCGAAGCTTCCTGTCTCAAATGCCATACCGACCTGTTCAAACCGGGGATCAATCCGCCCATGACCCCCTTCTTAAATCTTGCCAAGAAAACCATTGTTCAAAAGGGATGTGGATCCTGCCATACAATGACGCAGTTCAATTTGCATGGCGTTCTCGCGCCGGATCTATCCGGATTCGGAAGCAGGACCGAACTTGGTTTTTATAATGTCCATGATTTCAACCATGTGGGTGGTCTACACTCCATGAGAGAATGGGAATGGGAACATTTTAAAAACCCGAGAAAAATTTCTCCGGGGATTCCCGCATTCAAGGTGCCTCCGACCATCATGCCCAATTTTCATTTGACTGATCTCCAGACGACGGCGCTCACCACCTGGGTCCTTGGACTCGATGATCCGAGTGTCATCACTATTCCGCAGAAATTCCTCCCGATCGACCGGGACAATGGAAGACCCATTCCCATTCCGATCACCAATTACAAGGGGGTCTTTATCCCTGGGATGGAAAAGGTTTCCATGGCCAATTGACCTGAAAATCTTTCCCTATATTGAAAACGGCAGGAGAAATCCTGCCGTTTTTTGATTTTGGGGTTTATCAGGAATGAGTCCTGCGATAATATGGTTGAAACGGTCGACAGAAAGGGACACTTGGTCCAGGCAGAAGATCTGGTAAAAATTTATAAAACACGGACCGGCAAACGGATTGCCGTTAATGGCATCTCCTTTCAAGTCAAAGAGGGAGAATTTTTTTCTTTTCTGGGGCCCAACGGAGCAGGAAAGACGACTACGATCGGTATGATGGTGGCGCTTCTCGGCCCCACGTCAGGAAGAATAAAAATCGATAATCTTGATGTCACGCAATATCCCCATGAAGTTCGCCAACGGATTGGGATCATATTTCAGGACCCGAGCCTCGATGACAGATTGACAGCATGGGAAAACCTGGAATTTCATGGAAGGCTTTACGGGATTCCTGGTCCCGCACGGAAAAAACGATCGGAGTTCCTGATGGAAGTCATGGGGCTTTCCGAGCGACGCCATGATCTTGTCAGAACCTTCTCCGGTGGCATGAAGCGACGTCTTGAAATTGTCAGGGGACTTGTTCATGCCCCCCGACTCCTCATCCTTGATGAACCGACGCTCGGCCTGGACCCACATTCCAGACGAAATGTATGGGAATATATCCATACCGTTCGCAAGGAGGTTGGAATGACTGTATTTCTGACGACTCACTACCTGGAGGAAGCTGACGGATCCGACAGGGTGGCCATCATTAACCAGGGGAAAATCGTGGCCCTCGATTCTCCCGAAAGACTTAAAAAAAGTCTTGGACCGGAGGTCCTCATTCTCAAGGTTCAGGAAAAGGAAGCCTTCCGCCAATATCTTCTCGACCGCTATCCCTCGATTACAGAGGCTATCAGGGAGGAGGACGAGAATCTGTTATCCTTCCCGATGCCCCAGGAACGGGCCGAGTCCCCGTGGGAATTTCTGAGGTCTTTGCCATTTCCGATTCTGGAAGCCTCCATAAGACGACCGAATCTTGACGATGTCTTCATCCGGTACACCGGGCAGGGTCTCGCCGATGTAGAAACCGGGAAAAACTCCGGAGCCGACCGATGACAGAAAAAGTGATGGATCAATGGAGCCTCGTCTTGCCATCATCCCAACCACCCCTCGCTGACAGGATGACCAGAGATCTCGGGGGAATCTATACCTTGTGGTTGCGGGATGTCATCCGATTATGGCGTGACAGGATTCGACTTGTGGGATCCTTCATCCAGCCGCTCCTGTTCCTCTTTATCCTGGGAGGAGGGCTTTCCCCCCGCCTGGGGGCCTTGGGAGGGGCGCAAGGAGGCCAGGCTCTGGGTTATCAGGATTTCCTGTTTCCCGGAATCGTGGGCATGAGTGTTTTGTTCACGGCATCGTTTGCCGGTGTGGCCATCGTGTGGGACAGGGAGGTGGGTTTTCTGAAAGAGGTCCTTGTTGCTCCACTGTCCCGCACGGCCGTCGTGATCGGAAAGATATTGGGAGGGGCGACGAACTCTGTTGTTCAGGGGAGTCTGATCCTTGCCCTGATGCCATTATTTCATCTTCACCCCCATCCCGGCCAAATAGCCGGAGCCTTTCTCGTCATGATCCTGATCGGCCTGACTCAAACCTCTGTGGGAATTCTTCTGGGAGTCCGGATGACCTCAAGCCAGGGTTTCATGGTCCTGATGAATTTCATCATTCTTCCGCTGTTTTTTCTTTCCGGAGCCCTGTATCCCCTCGACCGGCTCCCATCCTGGTTATCCCTGGCTTCCCGGCTTGATCCTATGACCTATGGGGTCGATCTGTTGAGACATGCCCTGACGGGAATCCATTACTTTTCCATAGCGACAGACCTCCTGACTCTTGGAGGCTTTCTTCTGGTGATAAGCTTGCTCTCTGTTCACCTATTCAATAAAACCGACTGAAGAAAACGGGATAAAGCTTTTCCGGGAGGATTCCATGGCATCTGAGGCATCATTCGATATCGTATCCAAGGTCGACATGCAGGAAGCAAAAAATGCCGTTGACCAGGCGGTCAAGGAGATGGGAACCCGATTTGACCTCAAGGACAGCGGCTCGAAGATCGAATGGGAAAAGGATGATCTGGTTCTTTCATCGAAGGATACCCATAAGCTGACGGCGGTCATCGACATTCTCGAGTCGAAAATGGTTCGCCGGGGAATCCCTCTCAAGAATCTCGACAAGAAGAAGGTTGAGGAAGCCCTGGGCGGAACGGTCCGTCAGAGGATCATCTTCAAGCAGGGATTGACCCAGGAGGTCGCAAAGGAAATTGTGAAGGAAATAAAGGGGGCAAAACTGAAGGTCCAGTCCCAGGTCCAGGGGGACAGCGTCAGGGTGAGCGGGAAATCACGGGATGATCTCCAGGCCGTAATTGGATTGCTCAAAGGGAAAGACTTCGGGATCGATCTTCAGTTTACCAATTACCGATAGATCAAATCAGAATGGGGCATCGGATGAGTCGACTCGCTTCGGGAGATGGCAGGATCGTCTTTGGAATTCTGGCCTCGGCATTGCTCGCGCTTTCCGGGTGCGTGACAGTCAACCTCTATCCCCAGGAAAAAGGGTTGATGGAAAAGGTAATCAAACCGTCCATGGCCCAGGACAAGATTCTTTTTCTCCCGGTCAGGGGATTTCTGGGCGACCAGCACAAAAAAGGGGGGATCCCTTTTCTTGGAGGTAAAACTGACCAGGTCCATCTTCTCGAAAAGGAGTTTCAGAAGGCCTCAGAGGACCGTCGTATAAAGGCGATTGTCCTGATGATCGACAGCCCTGGCG
>JAJYPO010000208.1 GCA_021795275.1 Nitrospirota bacterium
TGCCTTTCTCGGAGGGATCGGGGGAAGAGGGCCTGGAATCGCGATGAATAAGGAATGGCATCCTTATTGCGATGAATCATTTGAGGGAATCAATGCGTCCTGAAGAGAATTCCGGTCCGGGAGGTTCGCCATGGGATATGACAGAAGATTCGGTCGAAGGTTTTTTTCAGGGCTTCTCGTAAGCCTGGGGATGGCGCTGGCGGCATGTCAGAGCACGGAGACAGGGACCGTGATGGCGATCGAGGAGGAAGGGGATCAGTCGCGGCATATCGTGAGAAAGATCGTCGGAGGAGTGGTGATGAAGGTCCTGCGTCACCCGGGACGCCGCAGGGTCGCTCTTCTCATCCGGGAGACCAGGCTCTCCCCGTCGGGTCGTCCCCTGTGCCAGGCTCCGACCGGCCGCATCCTGTCCCTCGGAAGTGTCCGGTCGCTCTTCCGGGGCGATCCGAACAGGCTCAGAAGTGCCATGGTCGTCACTGGCAATCCTGAGCCCCGGAGCCTGACCGGCCTTCATCCGGGAGATTGTGTCTCCGTGGCTCCGGATGAGGTCGGCCGGGGGAGGACGGAGGTCCGTCCCTCCATCCTCATCGAGACTCCCTCCCTTGCCAGGGAGGAGGACCGTTTCGGAAAGGGAATCGTGGAAGTCTGGGCGACCCTTGACTCCCCCCGGACCATGACGGCCAAGGTGAAAAAAAAGTCGGTTCCGCTCCGGAGGACATTGTCGAAGGCCAGGTCTTCAAGGACTCTGTCGCATAATGAGATGGAGCAGCCGGCCTGAAGGGGGCTGTCCTCAAAGCTCCTGACCCGCTTTCCCGGTGATGTCCCCTTCTGGCAAAAGGGGCTTCCTGTCTTGATTGTCAATTTCCGTCACTCCCGTTAACATGAAGCTCATGAGCCCTCCCATCCCCCTGCGACCATCCAGACGATGACCCACGGAAACGGCGCGGATCGAATGCTGCGCTTCCTCAGACGAAATCGTCTGACCGCCCTTCTGGTTCTCCTGATCCTGACCGTTCTCGCGGGAGCGAGGGCTTTGACCCTTCCGGTCGCCCTCTATCCCTCCATCGACTTTCCCAGAATCTCGGTGATCGTGTCGACGCGGGATCTCCCCTTCTCCCAGATGGAGGTGAGGGTCACCCGCCCGGTTTCCATGGCCCTCCGGGGGGTGACCGGCGTCCGGGAAGTCCGCTCCCGGACCTCCCGGGGATCTTCCGAGTTCTTTGTCCGCTTTTCATGGACGACCCCCATGGTTCTGGCCCTGTCCCGGGTCAACCAGGCACTCGGCCGTGTTTTGCCCGATCTGCCTGCCGGAAGCCGAACCCGCGCCATACGGATGATCTCGGCCGATACCCCCGTCTATCAGATCGCCCTCACGAGTTCCACGCGCTCCTTGTCCGAGCTGACCGACCTGGCCCGGTACCGGCTTCTCCCTTTCCTCGTCAACGTCCCGGGTGTCTGGAAGGTCGAGATCGTGGGGGGGCAGGGACGGGAGGTCCATGTCGAGGTCAATCCCTACGAACTGGCCAGCGCCGGCAAGAGGATGCAGGATGTCCTGGCCTCCCTTTCCGACCACAACCGGATCGGGGTGGTGGGCCGTCTCTCGGAGTACCACCAGATCCTCCTGCTCGAGGTCCACAATGCCCTGTCAGGTCTTGACACGGTCCGTCGGGTCTTTCTCTCCGGAGCCGGACCGGCCCCTCTTCCCCTCTCCCAGGTGGCCAGGGTCCGCTACGGGATACGTCCCGCGGATCGCATGGTCCGGGTGAGTGCCTTCGGAAAACCGGCGGTTCTTCTCAATGTCTTTCGGGCCCACAGGGAAAACGCCCTTGCGGTGGTCTCCAGGATCGAGTCCGGAAAGAGGACCTTCGACCACCTCCTGCCACCGGGGGTCAAAAGCCGGGTGACCTACGACCAGGGCCATGTGATCGGCCAGGCGATCCTCCATGTTTCGGTGGCCCTGGCGCTTGGAATCGGAGTCGCCTTTGCCGTGATCCTGATCTTCCTCCGGAGGATCCGCCCGTTTGTCCTGGTGGCCACCTTCGTTCCGATGATTCTTGTCCTGGCCCTGGGGCTCCTCTCCCTCTTCCACCAGTCGATCAACCTTCTGACGCTGGGAGGGCTGGCGGCCGGGACAGGGCTGGTCATCGACGACTTCGTCGTGGTCCTCGAAGGGGGGTCCCGACTTCCTGCTCTCCTGCGTCCCTTTCTCTTTTCCTCGCTGGCCTCGCTGGTCGTCCTGGTTCCCCTTTTCGGTCTCGGCGGACTGGCGGGCGCCTTTTTCATGCCGCTGGCCCTGACGCTCCTTTTTCTCCTTCTCCTCTCCCTTGCCGTCAACCTCTTCGTGACCCCGTCATTCCTCGGGGCGGAGAGGGGAAACGCCAATCCCCTCTTTGCCAAGCGCTTTCTCGGCCGGGTCTTTCGTCTCCCGAGGTGGGGAGTGCTTGCGTCCCTTTTCCTTTTTTTTGCCTCCTCCCTGTTCCTCCTGCGCCATGACCTGGCCACGAACTTCATGCCGCGAATGGACGAGGGGGCGTTTCTGATCGATATCCACGCCCCTCCGGGAACCTCCCTGGCCGACAGCGACCTGGCCTTCTCCCGTATCGAAAAATTCCTTCACACCCTTCCCGAGGTGGTCTCGACCTCCCGGAGGCTGGGGGCGGAGATGGGGTTCTACATCACCGAGCCGACGAAGGGGGACATCATCGTCCGCCTCTCGGACAACCGCCGCCGGACGGTCTTTGAGGTCATCGACCAGGTCCGGAGTTTTGTCCGGAAATCCGAGCCGGAGCTTTCGGTGGATTTCCCCCAGATTCTCGAAGACATGCTAAACGACCTGATCGGGACGGAAGCCCCGGTCGTTGTGCGCATCCACGGCTCGGACCGGAGCCGCATGGAAAAGGCCGTTCCCGGGGTGCTCACGCTTTTGCAGGGGATTCCGGGTGTGGTCGATGTGGCCCGGAGCGAACGCCCCGTTCCTCCGGCCTCCCGGATTCACATCGACAACGAGCTGGCCGCCTCCTACCATCTGACGCCCCGAGAGGTCATCGACTCTTTGAGGACAGGACTTTGGGGGCGTCCGGTGACAACGGTCATGGAGGGAGAGATTCCCCGGCCTGTCCGGGTCATGGAATCGCCCGAGCCGTTCCGGACCCTCGAAGGGATCCGCCATTTTCCCGTCGAGACTCCGACTGGCCTGATTCCCCTCTCCCGGATCACCCGATGGTCGGAAGAGCCCGAACGCTCCGAGCTTGACGACCTGAACCTGGCTCCGGTCATTTCGGTGTCGGGGCGCCTGTCGGGATCCGACCTCGGGACGGTCTCAGCCCGGATCAACCACGCCCTGGCCTCCCTCTCCCTTCCCCCGTCCGTCTGGGTCGATCTGGGGGGCTATGCCACCTGGCAGAAAAAAAGCTTCAGCGATCTGACCCTGGCCCTCCTTTTCGCCGTCCTCCTGGTGACGGGTGTGATCTTTGCCCTGGTCCGGGGCCTTGCCCCTCCCTTTCTCCTCCTGGCCGGAGTTTTTCTCTCCGTGGACATGGCGCTCCTGGCCCTTGTCGTGTTTCACCATTCCCTGAACCTGTCCTCATTCGTGGGCCTCGTCCTGGTTGCCGGGATATCGGCCGAAAACGGACTTCTGGTGCTCGACCGGGCCCTCAAGGCCACGGGAGATTGCCAGGAGCGGTTCGTCCAGGCCCTTTCCGACCGGATCGTTCCCCTAGATCGGAA